>NZ_CP179930.1:2702639-3005278 GCF_047495495.1 Zymobacter sp. IVIA_12111.31 C1 | reverse complement strand
CGACTTCACCATCCTTCGTAGACGAAGGTCATCAGGAGTGATCGAAAACAGAGACACAGCGCGTCAGGCGCTGCGTCTGGAATGCTGACCGTGGCAGCGAAGATGCTGCGCGCGGGAGTCATTAGTCTAGCGGCCCCGAAACAAGTTATCCACACCCGACTGGTGACAAAGGGGTGTGGATAACTTGAGTGAGGCGCGTCGTTTCGCCTTGCCTGTAACGGCAACAGATGCACGTTATGAACATGGCTGACGCTTACGGAAACGAGGGGGCCATCATAACAGGGATGTGGGTAAGGTGCGCGGGGGAACAGAGGATAAAGACGGGATGGATTGAGCAGAAGGACGTCAGAAGAGTAGGTCGAGGAAGATCGCTTTGACTACGGCGGAGGTCTTATTCGGGGTACCTAGCTTGTTCATGATGTTTCTGAAATGAAAATTTACCGTGCTTTCGCTGAGCCCCAAGATTTCCGCGATATCGCTGACGGTTTTGCCATCACCGGTCCAGCACAGGATCTCTCGCTCGCGCAGCGACAGGTTCACGCCAGCGCGATCTTTGACGCGCAGCATATTGTAATGAACCGACGCGGCCAGCCACTGCATGTTGATGCTGATATTGGTGAGATCGGTCAGTGACAGGATGCGCGTACAGCAGTTGAGAAAGAAACTGCGCGTACCGGTATTGTCGATCGTGGTCTGGGCCCAGCCACTGCGGCGACCAAGGCTGCGGTAATCGGAGAGAAATTCCGGCTGCTGTCCCAGTAGCTGGTCGTTTTCATCGCCCTGCCAGCAGATGGGCTGCTGTGTTTCTTCCAACGCCCTAAAGATCGGACTGTCGTTGAACTCACCAGCTTTCAGGCGGCGATGGCATTCGTCGTCCGTCGTTGTCAGCGCAAACATATCCCTGCGTGATAGTGGGAAAGGGTTGTAGGCAATCCAGCTGCTATATTCGAGCCCGAGCGAGCGGATGGCGTGCTGCGCGATGTCGAGCACGTCCTGAAGAAGCGAGGCCTTCTTCAGCTCGGTCATATAGTTGATTTGCCAATTATTCATATCCCACGATGCTCATTTGTATCGCGATGACTGAAAAGTTCTCCTCACGGTAAAAAAAGGATTCAGTAAGAAACACTGACTGAAAGGTCAGTTTGAGAGAAGAACTGGTGTTTTTTATAGGTATTTCGAGTTGAAAGAGTGCCATGTAAAGCACACCAGTCGCAAGTCGGACATGACGGCGTTCACCTTTGGTAGAGTTATGCACATAATAACATGTGCAGTATTACCATATAATAACACGTGACCACCATTATCAAGATAAGAATTTCCCTTATCTATCTTTTTGATTAGGAAAAATAAATTAGGGTGATAAGCGCCCTGAAAGGAAAATGCTTATCTGAGCGCTCGGGTGTACTTATTGGAATAAACCCGTTTTTTTGACTGTTTTTTGCATATTATGTCTTATCTCATTGTATTTCGTGCTGTTACTACACGATAGGTCAGGTGAGTTATAATCAGGTATCACCCAAATTCGCCACGTAATACTGTACTTTAAGACAAGCCAAAATCACTCACTGATAAAATGTGTAGTTGTTGCTCTGATTAGTTCGCACCTAATCTAGCGCATGTTTGCTACACCCGAATATTAATTACAACGCTCTTCTTACAACATAAGGAGCATATAAAATGGCTGCACTTCCAAGAAATGAACGATTGCTGAATTGGCTCAAAAGCGTTGATAACTCGACGCTGCAAGAAGTCGGGGTCAGCGCCAGTTACCTCCGTCTCATTGCCTACGGTCACAAGCGTCCTTCCGCCAAAGCGGCAGCGCTGATTGAGCGTGCTACCCAAGGCTACGTCAGCCGTCAGTCACTCCGTCAGGATGACTGGAAACTGATCTGGCCGGAACTGGCCTGATTGGCTGGCTCACAGGTTCGGGTAAGCAGGCAGGCCTAGAGGGAACCGATTCCAGCATGTGAATCAGTCCCTCTGGGCGTCGTGGTATGGATTCATCCCCTCACTGCAAAAAAACTATCCGCGTGGTAAACACGGCTTTATCCGTGCGCGAGATTGTCGGCATCGACGCTTCGTTTGCTCTTCTTCTGCTGTTTTTCGGTTTTTCTGCTGATTCTTGATGCCCCTACCGTCAGGTAGCGTGATGGCAAGAACGG
Source organism: Zymobacter sp. IVIA_12111.31 C1 (assembly GCF_047495495.1). Lineage (GTDB taxonomy): Bacteria > Pseudomonadota > Gammaproteobacteria > Pseudomonadales > Halomonadaceae > Zymobacter. Next base: position 3,003,116 of record NZ_CP179930.1, on the reverse strand, counting down.
CGGAATGCCGTGTGCCAGGCCGGCCTCGAGCAGGATCTAATAATCGTGGGGGAGCCAAAGATGAGAAACGAAAAAGGCCCGGAGCATGCTCCGGGCCTGAAGATATTGCTATCGAATATGTGAAGGCTTATTCGACGTCTGCCGATTCGAGCGCTTCGTTTTGTTGACGGGCAGCACGGCGGGCACGACGCTCCTCGCGTTCACGCGCACGCGTTTCAAAATAGTGTTCGCCTTTGTAGGCGTCATACTGACCTTCCCACTTCGCGATGACCAGTACCGCCAGCGCGTTACCAACGACGTTCAGCGCTGTACGCGCCATGTCCATCAGTCGGTCGACACCCATAATGAAGGCAATGTCGCTGGTCGGAACACCGACGGCAGGCAGGGTGGCCATCAGTACGACGAATGACACGCCAGGCACGCCCGCAATCCCTTTCGAGGTCAGCATCAGCGTGACCAGTAGTGTGATCTGTTGAGTGATGGTCAGGTCGATACCCGCCATCTGGGCCAGAAACAGGGCGGCGATACTCTGATACAGCGTCGATCCATCTAGGTTGAATGAGTACCCTGTCGGAATGACGAAGCTACAGATCGCCTTTGGAGCACCGTACTGTTCCATCTTCTGGATGATGCGCGGCAGCACCGATTCAGAGCTTGAGGTGGAATAGGCCAGTAGCAGTTCATCTTTCAGGATGCGCATCAGTAGGAAGATGTTGAACCCGCACAGCTTCGCGACCCCGCCCAGAATCACGATGGCAAACAGGGCAATGGCGAAGTACACCAGTCCTACCAGTTTGAACAGCGGAATCAGCGAAGACAGGCCGTTGTCGCTGACGGTCTTGGTCATCAGTGCGAACACCCCGATCGGGGCATAGCGCATAACCCAGCCTGTCAGCTTGAACATTGCGTCGGCCGTGGCACGCATGATGTCGAGGAAGACTTCCTTCGGACCATCTTTGGGTAGCGTGGCCAGCGCCATTGCAAACAGCACCGTGAAGAAGATGATCGCAAGCATGTTGGTAGCAGACATGGACTGGATAATGTTCTCGGGGATCATGCCGAGGACAGTGTTGTAGAAGCCATGTCCTTGATGCTGCAAGTGTTCTGCGTTTGCCGCGATGCTGCTCATGTCACCTGCGGTCAGCTTCGTACGGTCGACGCCGACGCCAGGCTTGAAGATGTTGCCAAGGGCAAGGCCCACTGCAATGGCAATCGTCGTAATGATTTCAAAATAGATGATCGTCTTGGCACCGATCTTGCCCAGTTTCTTGGCATCGCCCATACCGGCGATCCCGACGATCAGTGATGAAACGACGATGGGTACGACAATCATCTTGATCAGGTGCATGAATATATCGCCCAGCGGGGAGATATAGCCTTTCACCCACGCAGAGCGGTATTCGGCATTGGGCATATAGTGCTGGAGCAACGCTCCCAGCAGGATACCCAGCGCCAGACCAATCAATATTTGCCACGCAAGTCCTGGGGCCTTGAGCTTTTTCATTATTAAGTTCCTGTTGAAATTTGTGACACGCGTCGGTTGGATCCCTCACAGGGTGGGGACCCTCTGTCCTTGTAATGTGGGGCGAAGGCAAAGGGCTTCGCCGCGGACCGAGGTCGTGTCATAAACACGCATGGAGACATGCCTATGCCAATTCAGGGCACGGCCAAAAAGGCTAACAGCCGAGGTAATGCAATACCTACGTGGTGTGTTGCCGCGTAGGTACTATACCGTTGCGGTGCCACTATTGGCGATAGCCGCTCCGACAAACTTGTGCCGAAATCGATAAGCTGGACGTCAGCCGCCACGCATTATGCATGCTGTCGAGAGGCCGACGAGGCCATCAGTACGATCACGCCGGATGACAATATCAGCGCAATGAATGCCCAGCGTACCCCAACTGCATGGGCTAGAAAACCCAGTATGGATGGGCCAGCCAGCAGTGCTACGTATCCCATCATCGCGACAGACGAGATGGCCGCTGATGAGGTCATCAATGGGTTGCTGCGGGCAAGGCTGAGCAGGCATGGGAACAGCGTCGAAAGACCCAACCCGGTCATAGCAAAGCCGATCAGCGACAGATAGAGCTGACCGGTGAACACGGCCATTCCCAGTCCCAGAATGCTCAGCGAACCACCGATCTGCAGTGCCCACTTGGGACCGGCCTTCTCTATCCAGCGATCACCGAACAGGCGCCCGGACGTCATGGCCGCTGCAAAGCAGGTCACGCCGAGTGCCGCGGTGGATTCAGGCGCTTCCAGTGCTTTCAGGAAGACAGAAGCCCAATCCGTCAGCGAGCCTTCGACAAACACCGTTGCCGATGCGATGGCACCCACCAGCCATACTCGGCCGCGAGGGAAGACGAACAACTTGCCGTGCTGACGCTCTGTTTTGGGCGGCGGTTGAATCAACAGGCGCTTGCTGGACAGCGCTCCTGCCAACAGCAGCAGGCTGACCAGCGTCAGATGCCATTGGGGAGAAAGCCCTATGCGGATTAACAGCCCCGCAAAGGCCCCGCCGATCATCATGCCGAGACTGAACATGCCGTGAAACGATGCCATGATGGAGCGCCGATAGCGACGTTCTAGGGTCGCTGCCTGATCGTTCATGGCGATGTTCATCAGCCCTGTTCCCACGCCGTAGAGAAACAGCGCCCCTGCCAGCATCGCGACGTTCTGTGCCCAGCCAATGGCGAACAGTGAAGCGACGATGAAGTAGCTGCTCAGACGCGTCATGCGGCGGCTGCCGAAGCGCGCCACCAGATAGTTCGCCAGAAATACGGACGTGAGCGTCCCCACCACCGGGCAGAACAGCAGCAGACCGATATGACCATCATCCAGCCCGAAGCGCTCTTTCAGCGAAGGCACGCGGGTGGTCCAGTTGGTCAGTGCAAGGCCTGACAGGGCAAAGAAGAAGGCGATGGAAAGGCGCCGCCACGGCGTCGATGGCGGTGCCGGGAAACCGTCTTCCATGATGTGATGCGATGTAGAGGCTTTGGATGCAGGCATAGCATAAGACCTTTACTGATGGCAGGAGCATCCGGCTCCTGGTGGAAATAGGGAGGCGACGGGCCTTCTTGATGCCACGAACGCAGAAGAAGGCTCAGCCACCCGCAAGCTTCACTGTGTAACCTTCCTGTTCCAGAAGGCGTTTTACCGTGTCACGGTGATCACCCTGAATTTCGATCACGCCCTCTTTCAGCGCACCGCCGCTGCCGCATCGTTTCTTGAGGCGAGCCGTCAGTGCGGCCAGCTCATCGTCTGACAGCGGTACGCCGCTGACCGTTGTGACGCCCTTGCCTTTGCGGCCCGACGTTTCGCGTCGGATGCGCACGATACCGTCAAGGCGGTTCAGGCGTTCACGTTCTGCCGCTTGGCGTTCGGTTTCGCGGTCATCACCGCGCATGTCGCCCTGTTCTGTAGAGTAGACCAGACGACTCAGAGCGTCCTTGAAGGGAGAAGACATCTGATAGCACCTTGAAAAATGGCTGCCGGTTCGCTCCCTGAACCGTCATTGGTTCAAGGAAAAAAGTAATCCTGTCGGGCAATGGAATCACCCTTCACGAGCGACGGCAAGAGGGCAAAAAGGGGATATACAGGCAAAAAAAAGCCCGCCGAGGGGGAAGAGGCGGGCATAAGCAGGGATATCTTGCAAGGGAACCTGTGAGCATCTCACCGGTACACCTTCTATGACCTTCGCGGCGGAGGGGAAGTTCCACGGCCCCGAAGGTGAATTCGTTCGCAATTCGCGATGCACACTAACTATATAGGTGCTTTAAAAGGGAAAAGCAAGCTTTGCAGGGTAATTAAATGTTAACCGACATCAGTGCTCACTTACTGTGCAGCTAGTATAACACCAGTGCTTTGGATTGTCTTTCGTTGAAAAAAAGGCAATTAAGGCCGCTAATTATTATTAGGATTGCCGCAGGGGGATGGGCATGGCCGCTCTGTCACGGTACCATGCTCGGCTGCTTCTTCCCATGCTGGAAACGCACGGGCAATACACGCGTTTGGCAGCCTGCAGGGACTCTGGGCGTTACCTTCTTCCTTTCCGGTGTAGTATGTGGGCACTGGAACAAGCCAAGATGTAGTAGACAGGATCCGGATATGTCTCAACCAAAACAACTCATGCGGCGCCTCTCGACGCGTCACATCCGCTTCATTGCGCTCGGGTCGGCCATCGGAACCGGTCTTTTCCTCGGCTCTTCTTCTGCCATTCAGGCGGCGGGTCCTGCCGTACTGCTGGCGTACATGATTGCCGGTGCGGCTGTCTTTCTGGTCATGCGTGCTCTGGGGGAAATGGCAGTCCATCGCCCCGTAGCTGGCTCCTTCAGTCAGTATGCCTACGATTACCTTGGGCCGATGGCCGGCTTCATCACCGGGTGGACCTATATCTTCGAGATGGTGATCGTCCCCATCGCGGATGTGACGGCCATCGGCGGCTATATGGGCTACTGGTTTCCCGGTATTCCGCCATGGATCTGGGTGCTGGGCACGGTACTGCTGATCGCTGCCATTAACCTAATGAGCGTGCGCGTCTTCGGTGAGCTTGAGTTCTGGTTCTCGCTGCTGAAAGTGGTCACGATTCTGGCACTGATCGCCGTGGGCTTGGGGTTGATTCTGTTCGGCATTGGTAGCAGCGATGGCAAGCCGGTCGGCGTTCATAACCTCTGGGCCTATGAAGGCGGCTTCTTTGCCAAGGGGTGGGATGGCTTGATAATGAGCCTGACCATGGTCATGTTCGCCTTCGGTGGGATTGAGGTGATCGGTACCAGCGCCGGTGAAGCGGGCGATCCTCAGCGCGCTATTCCGCGTGCGATCAACTCCGTGCCGCTGCGCATTCTGGTCTTCTACATCGGGACCATCTTCGTATTGATGTGCATCTATCCGTGGCCCGAGATCGGCAACCATGCTGATGGCACGTCAGCTGCTGCTGAGCTGCACGGCAGTCCGTTTGTCAGCATGTTTGAGTACGTGGGCATTAAGTATGCGGCGTCGCTGCTGAACATCGTGGTGATTACCGCGGCCATTTCCGCCGTCAACAGCGATATTTTTGGTGCAGGGCGCATGATGTACGGCATGGCCGAAAAAGGGCATGCCCCTGAAATCTTCGGTCGCCTGTCCAAGAACGGCGTGCCGTGGGTAACGGTCATCACGCTGATCGTATCGCTGCTGGTGGCAATCGTGCTCAATGCCTTGATTCCAGAGCGCGCCTTTGCGCTAGTAGCGGCGCTCGGTACCTTTGCGACCGTGTGGGTATGGGTGATGATCCTGTTCGCACAGATGGGCATGCGTCGCAAGCTGTCCCGCGAAGAGATCAAAGCGCTGAAATTCCCTGTCCCTGGCTATCCCGTAGTGCCGATGCTGGCCATCCTGTTCATGCTGCTGACCATCGGTCTGATGACATTGCAGGAAGACACTCGATTGGCGCTGTGCGCAGGGGCCATATGGCTGGTCGCCATCACGGTGATCTACTGGGGCTGCTGTGCTTCTCGTGACAAGAAGGTGCTTGCTGAGAAGGCTCGTCAGCAGGATGTTGCTGACGTCTGATCGTCGGGTAATGCAACGAAAAAAGCCCGCCTCTTTCAGAGGCGGGCTTTTTTAATGGCCGCACGCAAGGTTACTGGCGAGAACCCAGATCTTCGTCGTGGGCTGCCCCCGCAATTTGGCGGGTCAGCTCGCGGCACGACACGATCTTGCCCTCTTCCACTTCGAAGTGGGCGAAGACCTCAAATTCGCTTTCAGCCCCGTCATTTTTGATGGCGCGCACAGTGTGATGGGTGTGCACGTCCGCTCCAGAGGCTGCAATCGACAGCAGCGTCAGCTCTAATCGCTGTGTGACTTCCTTCAGCAATCTGATATGGGCAACGAAGCCTGAGTAATCGAGCGGTTCGCCGTTGACGATCTGGGTGTAGCGTTCTGAGAAGAAGCGTTGGAGCAGGGTTTCATCAAGCGTCGGGCCGCTAAGCACACGCGATAGCGCTTGCTGGACGGTATCGAGAGGGGGCATGGGATAAATTCCTACTCGCGTTATTGGTATTAAAGTTCTACGCGGGTGGGGCGCTATCCGTCAAGATCGTCATGAGGGCAGAGTGCCCGCGCTGGCTGCTCGCGGGCACCGTTTATTCAGCGATCAGTGGGTGTGGAACCACGTCTGTAGCTGAGTCGCATCATGTGTTTTCTGAAGTGCCAGCAGCAGCAGAATGCGGGCTTTGGGCGCATTGAGCGAGTCCGCTACGACGCCCGGCAGTTGCGGGTCGGTTGGCGTGTTGCCGCTGCCGGTACGGCTGGTGCGCACGATAGTGATGCCTTTGGCGATGGCGCGCTGCATGCCTTCACGGCTGCGGCTGCTGACGGAGCCTGCTCCCGGTCCAGCGAAGACAATGCCATCAACGTGCTGGGCGATCGCGGCATCGAACAGGAAGCCGGGATCATCCTGATAGCCGCTCAGAATGATGACGTTGGGCTGCTTGGACGATGTCATGCCGGCAAAGGCAGAGTGGGTGGTGTGCAGGCGGTCAGGGTGGTAGTCGAAGACGACATCTGGACCGACGATACGTCCCATGTAACCTTCTTCTGGAGCTTTGAAGGTATCGAGGGCGGTGGTGTTGCTTTTGGTCACGAAGCGCGCTGCGCCGATGCGATCATTTAGGACGACCATAACGCCACGGCCGCCAGCATTGGGGTTGGCGGCGACGCGTACGGCTTCCAGTAGGTTCATCGGGCCGTCAGCAGAAATGGCCGTGGAAGGGCGCATGGAGGCGGTCATGACGACCGGTTTTTCGCTGTTGACGGTCAGATCGAGGTAGTAGGCCGTTTCTTCGATCGTATCGGTACCGTGTGTGATAACAACACCGTCGACGTCGGAGCGTGCCAGCAGTGCGTTGACGCGGGCTGACAGTGCCGCGATCTGCGATGTGCTCATGTCTTCGCTTGCCATGTTGAAGACCTGCTCACCGCTGACATTAGCAACATGCTTGAGTTCTGGAACGGCCTGAATCAGCTGGTCGACACCGACCACGCCCGCTTTGTATCCCGTGGTCTGCTCACTGGATGCCCCTTGTCCTGCAATGGTGCCACCTGTGGCAAGAATCACGATATGGGGCGGTGTCGCTGCCTCGGCAGTCAGCCATGACAGTGATATGAACAGGGTGAAACAGCAGCTCAGCAGTAAGCGCGCTGATCGTGATAAAGACATGTGTGGGATTCTCCTCTGGCGATGCTTGCTGAGTAAGGCAATAGGCATGCCAGCTATGGTGCTTCTGCGAATCTTTGTGAGGAAACAGAAGTCGCCAACCATGAAATGCCGCTAAGAGGAGCGGGCATTCCGCCGAATATCGGCGGCAGCGCGAGGGGCGCACTGTCGTCGAGCCAAGTGAGTAGGGACTCACTTGAAGCGAAGTTTAATACTCTGCACCAAAAACTGCCGCCACTGATTCGTTTCGTATCGTAACGGTGCAAGCGTCGATTAGGAGGGGCTTCAGGGGACAGGTGAACGCAGCATGAAAGACGAGAAGCTAGCGGTGCTCTAGATCACATCATTGGGGGAGACCGATACCGTCCGGTAGGTCCCCCCTATCTTCAATTACTCGCTGCGTAGGCGGCCGCCCATTTCCTGCGCCAGATCGACGGCAAAGTGGTCGGTCATGCCACCAATGAAGTCCAGCATGCGGCGATAGCTGTCATACAGAGACCATGTGGCGCGCGGCGTGTTCTCGCCAATCAGTGACAGCACGCGCTGGTGACGGAAGCCTAGAGGTTCGCCTTCTTCTTGCTGATGAAGGGCGTAAGCCGCGCCGATGAACGCTTCGAGCAAAATGCCCAGCGTGGTGTAAGCGCCGATTTCCAGCTTGGCTTTGCGTTCATTCTGGAAGATGCGTTGGCGCGCCAGCTGCTTAGCGCGGCATACGCCATCGCGCAGGTAAGGTGCGCAGGCGTCGAGCAAATCGCCTTCAAAACGTCCTTCCAGCAGCGCATTCTCCTGTTCGACGAACACGGCAGCCACTCCGTTGACAGCGCATTCCATCGCCGCGCCGCGCATAGCGGCCACACGTCGACGTGGAGACACCCCGTCTTCTGCCTTGCGGCGCAGGGTTTCCATGAACGCCGCGTCGGCTTTGGGGCCGGCGATCTGCAGCAGGATCTCTTCCACTTCTTCGAAGCGCAGAATGCCCATTTCCATGCCGTCTTCGAGGTCGATCAGCGCGTAGCAGATGTCATCGGCAGCTTCGACCAGATAGGCCAATGGATGGCGACACCATTTGCCTCGCTCGCGTGGGATCAGGCCTGTCAGTTCTGCGACGCGTTCGAGCTGCCGCCGCTCGGACTGATAGGCGCCAAACTTGCCTGCGGAAGTGGCGTGATCCACCGTCCACGGATATTTCAGCAGTGCGCCCAGCGTGGCCGCCGATAGCCGCATGCCGCCATTGAACTGGCTGTATTCGAGCTGGGTAACGGTGCGGAATCCCTGTGCATTGCCTTCATAGGTCAGCAGATCGCGGGTTTCTTCTTCACTCAGATGGTCGAAAAGGTGCGGGCTGGTCTTCTGGATGCTGAGGAACCAGTCGCGAATGGCGTATTCACCTGCGTGGCCGAACGGCGGGTTGCCGATATCGTGCCCGAGGCAGGCAGCCTGTACGATCACGCCGACATCCGCAGGGGTGATCCAGTCCGGCATGTGATCAGCGAGCTTTTCGGCGACGATCATGCCGAGGCTGCGGCCCACACAGCCCACTTCCAGCGAGTGGCTGAGTCGCGTGTGCACGTGATCGTTCTCGGTCAGTGGGTGCACCTGTGTCTTGCGCCCTAGGCGGCGAAATGCGCCGGAAAAGATGATGCGGTCGTGGTCTTTGTGAAACGGACTGCGGCCCGGTTCCGGCAGGTTGTCGTCCGGCCGTTCATGAAGGCGCAGTGGGGTCAGCAGTTGGTGCCAGTTCATCTTCTTCGGCATGAAAGGGTCCTGTCATCATGATCTGAAAGCGGTGCCTCTAGCTGTCAGCCGCTTATGCTTACAGTGTACCGTCTGAGTCGCGGGCGTGAAGGCATGAATGCCGTGCACGGCGTGCTGACAGAGACCTCATACCCAAAACGACAGCAGCCCCGACAAGCGGGGCTGCTGATGCACGCAAGGTGACCGGTTCGGATCAACGTTTGACCGGAACAGCCCCTTTGACGTTGACGTCCAGACGGTACAGACCGTTGGCCGCTGTGACGTACAATACCGGTTTGTTGGCCTTGTTCACGCCAAACACCATGTTGCCGACGGTGGACGGGAACGTGACGCGGCCCAGACGTTTGCCTTCCGGAGAGTAGACCTGAACGCTGTCGCCGCTGCTGGTCCAGACGTTGCCGTTGACATCGACCTTCATGCCGTCCGGGATGCCCGGGTTGATGACAGCGAAGACGCGACCATTGCTGAGTTTGCGATCGGCCGGAGAGATATCGTAAGCGATGATCTGGTGTGCCAGTGCATGGTCGTTGAAGTCGTGAGCCAGCTGGCTGTCCGCAACGTACAGCGTGCGTTCATCCGGGCTAAGGGCCAGACCGTTCGGCGCTTTGACCAGCGGTGTTTCGAGGCGTTCGATCACACCGGTAGCCGGCAGGAAGCGGTAGACGTATTCGCCGTCCTGTTCAACGTTGCCGCCGTAGCTTTCCAGCGGGTTTTTGACGCCGAAGGTCGGGTCGGTGAACCAGATGGCGCCGGTGCTATCAATGATCAGGTCGTTCGGGCTGTTGAGCTGCTTGCCTTCGTACTTGTCGATCAGCACTTTCCATTCATTGCCTTCCTGACGCACGATGCCGCGCTTGCCGTGAGATGCCGCCACGATGCGACCTTGCTCATCGACCGCGTGACCGTTCTGGAAGTCGGACGGTTTCAGCCAGGTGGAGACCTTACCGGCATGCTTGCCGGTCGGCTGCCAGCGCAGCACTTCGTTCTGCTTCACGTCGCTCCAGATCACGCTGCCATCGGGCATGACGATCGGACCTTCGCTCCAGGTGGCCTTGTCGTACAGACGGGTCAGGTGGGCTTTCGGGCTGACCAGTTCGCGGAAAGCAGGATCGTCATAGGTGATCTGCGCCGGAATTACGGCAGACTGTACGGTCTGGCCGTTGGCCTGCTGCTGTGCATGGGGGGCTTGCTGAGCGTGGCCGTGCTTGGCCGGCGTGGCCATGGCGGCAGAAGAAGCCACCATCATGAGGCCTGCCAGCATCAGGCCGGTAGTGCGAGGAGTACGAGACGTCATGTCTACTGTCCTTGTGCATGAGATATCTGCCTGACGGTCGACGACGGTCAGGCAACAGAGTCGAGCAGCCATAGTAGCCACCCGGGTGTTTACTGAAGATACCTCATTGAAGGTGGGCCAACCTGATGTTTACTTCAAGATTTTGCCCGTTATTCACTCTTCATGATCGTCGTCGCTTCCTGATAGCTCTGGAAGCAGCAGTTTTATCTTGCGTGTCAGCGTGTTGCGGCCCCATCCCAGTACGCTGGCAGCCTCTCCTCGGCGGCCGTGCGTATGCTTGAGCGCCGTCTCGATCAGAATGCGTTCGAAGTCGGGCGTCGCGGTTTCCAGCACCTGTGTGTGGCCCTGCGCCAGCATCTGATCGACCCACTGACGGAAGGCATCCTGCCAACTGATGACGGCTGAGCCATGGGGTATCGGCACCTCGACCGTCGCGTGTTCACTGGGAATTTCGCGCAGTTCGGGGGGCAGATCGTCGATCAGCACCTCACGCCCCGAGGCCATGACCGTCAACCAGCGGCAGGTGTTTTCCAGCTGGCGCACGTTGCCAGGCCATGGCAAGCGCGATAGGTGATCTTCCGTGGCGGGCGTCAGTACCTTGGGCTCCGTCGCGAGGTCATGTGCGGCCTGTGCCAAGAAGTGGCGGGCTAGGCGCGGAATATCTTCGCGGCGTTCGGCCAGTAGCGGTAGGCGAATGCGGATAACGTTGAGGCGATGGAACAGGTCTTCACGGAACTGGCCTTCCGCCACGCGGCGTTCGAGGTCTTGGTGAGTGGCGGCGATGATACGGACGTTCACCTTCACCGAGACATGCCCGCCGACACGATAGAACTCACCGTCCGACAGCACACGCAGCAAGCGAGTCTGGGTATCGGCGGGCATGTCCCCGATTTCATCAAGGAACAGCGTACCGCCATCGGCCTGTTCGAAGCGGCCTCGGCGCAGTGCATTGGCACCGGTGAATGCGCCTTTTTCGTGCCCGAACAGTTCGGACTCCATCAGCGCCTTTGGAATGGCCGCCATGTTGAGCGCAACGAACGGGCCGTGTGCGCGTGGGCTATGTTGGTGCAGTGCGCGTGCGACGCGCTCCTTCCCGGTGCCTGACGCGCCATTGATCATGACGGTGATGTTGGAATGTGCCAGACGGCCGATGGCCCTGAACACTTCCTGCATGGCGGGTGCTTCACCGATGATTTCTGGCAGGGCGGTTTCGCCGGATTCGTTCTGTGCCGATGGTGCAGTACTGGCCTGTTCGCGGGCGTGTGCCACGGCACGGCGTACCAGCGACAAGGCCTCGTCAACATCGAACGGCTTGGGCAAATATTCGAAGGCGCCGCTCTGATAGGACGCTACGGCGCTATCGAGATCGGAGTGCGCGGTTGTGACGATGACGGGCAGCTCGGGGCACAGTTCGCGGGCCTGCACCATCAGGTCGAGGCCGTTGGTACCGGGCATGCGGATATCGGTGATCAATACGTCAGGCGCTTGGCGGCGGATGGCGGCCAGCGCTGAGTCAGCTTCTTCGAAGCTGGTCACGCTGAGGTCCGGCTGTGCCAGGCTGTGTTCGAGTACCCACCGGATGGCGCGGTCATCATCGACGATATAGATGCGGGCGGCTTCACTCATGGGCATGTTCCTTATTGATCGTGGGGGCAAGAGGACGAAGACGAGGCATCATGCTCACGCTTCATGTCCAGGGGGATCAGCAGCCGGAACTGGGTCAGTCCGGGCTGACTGTCGCATTCAATGAGTCCCTGGTGCTGATGCATGATCGATTGTGCAATGGACAGGCCAAGTCCGGTGCCTTCGACGCGGCCCGACATCATGGGGTAGAACAGCGACTCGCGCAGCGACTCGGGAATGCCCGGGCCGTTGTCCTCGACGGTGATCTCGCAGACCAGCCGATGGCGGTCGTTGAGAATGAACTGACGTCGAGCGCGAGAACGCAGTGTCAGGCAAGGCTGTGCGATGGCGTTTTCCGCGAGCGCCTGCATGGCGTTACGGGCCACGTTGAGCACGGCCTGAATGAGCTGGGACTCGTCGCCCAGGATCGGCGGCAGGCTGGGATCGTAATCCTTGATGATCCTCACCTCGGAGAAGCCGGGCGTACTGTCGTTATGCAATAACGCGGCCACTCGCTCCAATACGGCATGAACGTTGAGCGGCCGATGCTGTAACGGGCGATTCGGCCCCAGCATGCGGTCGACGAGATCGCGCAGGCGATCCACTTCTTCGATGATGACCTGGGTGTATTCCTGCTGTGCGGGCGTCAGTTCTCGGGCCAGCAGTTGAGCCGCGCCACGGATACCGCCTAGCGGGTTCTTGATCTCGTGTGCCATTCCGCGGCTGAGCAGCTTGATGCGTTCCTGACGCGACAGCAGCTCCTCTTCGCGCAGAATGCGTACCCAGCGGTCGCGCGACTCCATCTCAAGCAGCACCCGCGTGTTCGACAGCGGGGTGACGGTGTAGTCCATGATGCGCGTTTCGCCGTTGGGCAGTTCGAACGAGGCTTCTCGCTGAGTATAGGGGTGCTGATTGAGCAGCGCCTGTTGCAGGCGGTCCGGCAGCGGCCCGTCCTGACCGGTCACCGTGCTCAGGGGAGTATGAGTGACGCGCGCCAGACTGACGCTCAACAGATCCTCTGCGGCGGGGTTCATCCACAGCACATGCTGTCGATCATCCAGCAGAATGACGGCCGTCGAGAGATGATCCAGCAGATAATGGGTGTCGAGCGCATCGGTCATGGCGTACTCATCCTTGTAGGGGGCTGGCACTGTCGCGCAATGTCGATGGCCAGAGACGGCAACGGTGGCCTGTGGGCCACCGCTGAAAGGGAAGCCCACCCTGTGAGCCTCCCGCGCATGGCAATCACCGCAGCGATTGCCATGCCTGTAGGAACGTCGTCCCGTTGCGCTACTGGCCTTACAGGCTGTAGTAGAGCGAGTATTCGACGGGGCTCGGTACCATGCGCACTTCGTTGACCTCTTCCATCTTGAGGGCAATGTAGGCGTCGATCATATCGTCGCTGAATACACCACCTTCGGTCAGGAACGCACGGTCAGCGTCGAGTGCTTCCAGTGCCTGTTCGAGGCTGGAGGCAACGGTCGGTACCTGTTTCGCTTCTTCCGGCGGCAGGTCGTACAGGTTCTTGTCGAGTGCTTCGCCCGGGTGGATGCGGTTACGGATACCGTCCAGACCGGCCATCAGCAGCGCAGAGAACGCCAGGTACGGGTTGGCTGTCGGGTCAGGGAAGCGTGTTTCGACGCGTTTCGCCTTCGGGTTAGCCGTGTACGGAATGCGCAGTGATGCAGAGCGGTTGCGCGCACTGTAGGCGAGCATGACCGGTGCTTCGAAACCCGGTACCAGTCGTTTGTACGAGTTGGTGGATGCGTTGGTGAACGCGTTCAGCGCACGTGCGTGCTTGATAACACCACCGATGTAGAACAGTGCCGTTTCGGACAGACCTGCGTATTCGTCGCCCGCGAACATGTTCTTGCCGTCTTTCCAGAACGACTGGTGAACGTGCATGCCAGAGCCGTTGTCGCCTGCCATCGGTTTCGGCATGAACGTAGCGGTTTTGCCATAAGCGTGGGCCACGTTGTGGATCACGTATTTCATGGTCTGCACTTCGTCGGCTTTCTTGACCAGCGTGTTGAATTTCACACCGATTTCGTTCTGGCCAGCGTTTGCCACTTCGTGGTGGTGCACTTCGACGTCCTGACCAACGGCTTCCAGCGTGTTACACATGGCTGCACGCAGATCGTGGAAGGAGTCGACCGGGGGAACCGGGAAGTAGCCACCCTTGACGCGCGGGCGGTGACCCATGTTGCCGCCTTCGAAGCTTTCGCTGGTGGCCCATGCGCCTTCTTCAGAGTTGATCTTGAAGAAAGAGCCGTTCATTTCGTTGCCGAATTTCACTTCATCGAAAACGAAGAATTCTGGTTCCGGGCCGAAGAATGCGGTGTCGCCCAGGCCTGTGCTTTTCAGATAGGCTTCGGCGCGCTTGGCGATGGAGCGCGGGTCACGGTCGTAGCCCTGCATGGTCGCCGGCTCGATGATGTCGCAGCGCAGAACCAGCGTCGGGTCTTCGGTGAACGGATCCACATAGGCAGTGCCGTCTTCCGGCATCAGAATCATGTCGGATTCATTGATGCCTTTCCAGCCGCCGATGGAGGAGCCATCGAACATCTGACCGGTTTCGAAGAACTCTTCGTCGACAGTGCGCGCCGGAATGGAAACGTGCTGTTCCTTACCTTTGGTGTCGGTGAAGCGAAGGTCGACCCACTTGATGTCGTGTTCCTTGATGAGGGCCAGCGTGTTGTCTGCCATGTGTAATCTCCAGTAGTTCCCGCTGCGGGTACGCTTGCGATGATGGTGCCGAGATCTGCTGTGACTATCTGTTATGACGACAGGCGCAGACCTTCGGGTCGGCATTGACGCATTAAGTAATGCACGGAGCGTGCCAAATATAGTGCTTGGTCGGCTCGATACTGGTGCACAGCGTCGTTTCAAAGGAACATCAGAGTTATCTGTAGGCACAAATGACCGTTTTAGCCACTTTATTGCACTCGGGTGGCGCATATAGGTATGGATATGCACCAACAAAGTGCCTTGCGCCTTTCTGTAATATGCATTGCACCGTTGTGGTGCGCAAGCTAAAGCGTAGAGAACGTATCGCGGGCTAAGGTGGGTGTCCTTGGCAGGGCAAGCCCGCTATGATGAACCGCCCAATCGACAACAACAGGCCGTCAGGTCGCCGACCGTGCTAGGTGGTCGAAAGCCTGCCGTACAAAGGATCTCGCTGCATGGGTATCGCCCTTTCCAATTTGCTGCCGCTGTGCGTGTCGCTGCTGGCTGGCTTTGGTCTCTATCGCTTCAACTGGTCGTTTCTGCGTACCCATATTGATACTGTTGCCAGCGTCAGCATGTACGTGCTGATGATGTTCATGGGGATTTCGATCGGTCAGATCGACGGCTTCTTCGACATGTTAGTGAGAGTCGGGCTGACCGCTCTGGCCATTGCGGTAGCAACCACGGCCGGGGCCATGGCGGTCATCTGGGGTGTGATGTACCGGCCCCAGCGCGGTCGCCTGCCGCACCCGGTGGCACCGACGACGATGGCGACCGATGGCATAGAGGCCGTGACGCCTCCTGACCGTCTGCTGCATCATCTGGCGGCCCCGTTGAAGATGATCGGCATGGTGGCCGTCGGCTTCGTGCTGGCGTGGGCGCACTGGTTGCCCAAGGCTCCGTATGAGCATGCGGCAACGGCGCTCCTTTACGTCATGACCTGCGCCATCGGTTTCCAGCTAGCGATGAGCAATGTGCGCTTTAAAGAACTGATCGCCAACCGGCGTGGGCTGAAGATCGCGCTGTGCGTTTTCGCCGGAACTTATCTGGGCGCACTGATTGTGGCACCGCTGCTGTCGCTGCCCCTGCGAGGTACGGTAGGGGCAGCCTCGGGTTTTGGTTGGGCTTCGCTGTCCGGCATCCTGTTTTCCCGCTTGGGCGAACCTGTTGTAGGGTCGATCGCCTTCCTGACCGATATGTTTCGTGAAGCGTTGGCGCTTATCCTGATTCCCCTGCTGAGCCATCGTCAGCGCGGCAAGATGGCGATCGGTGCCTGTGCTGCCACCTGCATGGATGTGACGCTGCCTGTGATCGAACGCCATAATCCCGATCGCCGTGACGTGACTGCAGCGTTCGTCAGCGGTAGCTTGCTGTCGTTTGCCGTACCGTTCTTGATTCCGTTGACGGTAATGTGAGTTATCCACACCCGGTCTCGCGCCGCGTTTCTGGCTTATCGACGCCCTCGCTTTTTCATACCGTGCAGAGACAAGAACGCGACCTTGGTGGTCGCGTTCTTGTTTTCATGAAAGTAGCGATGTTTTCGCTACCTTTCTGTGCGAGGCCCGGGACCTCAGTCACCCGGTGTGTGGTGATGCGTATTCAAGCTAGGGTGCTTCGCTTTATTTTCCTGGGTCACGCTTTGGCGTTTATCTTTTTTGCCCGTCGATTTGGCCGTACGTTTGGGGCCTGATTTGATACCCATTGTGATCTCCTTCTGCATGGCATGTGCACGTAGAGTTCTTGTACTTATTGAGAGAGCTTCTCTCCAATGGATATAGCGCAGGTATCAGCTGCCTGCCATAACGGCCTTCGGCGCGATCATGGTCATTGGATCGAGCAGTCGATCCAGTTCCTGTGCGCCCAGAAGCTGCTGCTCTAGCACCACTTCCCGTACGCTTTTCCCCGTAGCCAGACACGCCTGTCCGATCAGGTCACCCGCATGGTGGCCCAGTACGGGGTTGAGGCAAGTCACCATACCGACGGACCCCATGACATAGTCACGGCAGATGCTAGCGTTGGCCGTGATGCCGTCGATGCAACGTTCGACCAGTGTGTCGATACCGTTGGTCAGCAGTGAAATGGACTCCAGTACCGACTGGACGATGACCGGCTCCATAACGTTCAGCTGCAGCTGGCCCGCTTCGGCGGCCATCACTACGCAGGTATCGTTGCCGATCACCTTGAAGCAGACCTGATTTACCACTTCTGGAATGACGGGATTGACCTTGGCGGGCATGATCGAGGACCCCGCCTGGCGTTGGGGCAGATTGATCTCGTTGAGGCCCGCGCGTGGCCCAGACGACAGCAGACGCAGGTCGTTGCAGATCTTCGACAGCCGTGTCGCCAGACGGCGCAGGCCGTTGGACAGCGTGACGTAGGCGCCGCAGTCTGAGGTGGCTGCGATGCGATCCTTGACCGGTTTCAGAGGCAGATCGGTCAGCTCAGCAAGTGTGCGGATGACGGCGTCGCCATAGCCCGCGTCGGTGTTGACGCCAGTGCCGATAGCCGTGCCGCCTAGGTGCATCATCAACAGGGGCTGCTTGTCATGCGCCAGCTGACGGATTTCATCGTCGATGAGGCTGGCGAAGGCTTTGAACTCCTGCCCCAGTGTCATCGGAACGGCATCCTGCAGCTGGGTGCGTCCCATCTTGATGACTTTGCTGAATTCGGTGCCTTTGTGTGCCAGCGCTTTTTTCAGGCGCTGTAGAGCTGGCAGCAGTTTGTCCTGCACGTCTTGATAGAACGCTAGGCGGAAGCCCGTCGGGTAGACATCGTTGGTCGACTGGCCGCGGTTGACGTGGTCGTTGGGGCTGAGGAACTGATAATCACCTTTGGCACGTCCCAAGCGTTCGAGAGCAACGTTAGCGACTACCTCATTGACGTTCATGTTGGTCGAGGTGCCGGCACCGCCCTGAAACAGGTCAATGGGGAACTGGTCTAGGAAACGGTCGTGCAGCAGGATGTCATCGCAGGCCTTGACGATGGCATCGGCCAGACCGGGTGGCAGTGAGCCTCGTTGTCGATGCGTCAGCGCAGCGGCTTTCTTGACGACCACCAAGCCCTTGATGAGGGACGGGTAGCGGTTCAGCGGGGTGGCGCTGATGGCAAAGTTCTCACAGGCGCGGAGGGTGTGAATGCCGTAGTAGCAGCGGTCGTCGATCTCACGCGTGCCGATGAAGTCTTCTTCCTGACGCATGGTAGTAGACACGATCTTTCGTCTCCTGGGCTATTCCAGTTCATTGGATATGCGGTCGCTCCATCTGGAAGGCTTTTGGCCCGGCTCAGCGCTGTGATAGAACGCGACCAGATGTTGCCAGAAAGGTAGTGCAAACCCTGTGCCATATGCGGTGTCTATTCGATATGTGCTTTTATATCAGTGGGATGGGAGGTGTTGCTTTAAGGAATAATGCGGCGCAATGTTCAAAATGGTGCCGCGGAGGGCGGTGTTTCGGCAGGTGAACGAAGAAATGGCCCATACCTTCCCTGATATGGGCCACTTCGGAGCGCGCTGGGAGGGCTTCCTGCCCGCGGGCGCTATAGGGTGAGGCATCGAGTGCATGGCAAGGCGACAGGGGAGCCCCTTTCCATGTACGCCGTCAGGCCCGCCGTTGGACGCTCATCGTGACCGTCGTGCAGACCTTGTCGGCCGAGCCGCGTGGCTCATCGTGCCTCGAAGGACAGTACCTTATGCGACAAACCGCCTCGGTACTGGTACCACTATCAGAGTGTCAGAGCATTACCGTCAAGAAAATAATGAGGGGCTAACACCAAGGTATAGGTAGGCGCAGGCCCCGTCATCCGGGACGTTTTCGCCAACGTGCTGATCGTTAAGGCCTTGGCAGTATAGTTCAGGATCATGGCCGTGGCGGGATTCCGCAGAGGATGCGATGACGATGGAGTCAGAGCGGTAGGTCGTTGCAAAAAAAAAGCCCCCGGACGGTAATCGTCCGGGGGCATCCGTTATAAGGGGCGTGGCGCTTAGCGGCCGAGGCGGCGCAGCGGCATGCCTTTCATCAGATTACCTTCGATCTCTTCAAGCTGAACCCCTTTTGTTTCAGGGATGAGCAGGAAGGTCAGGACGAAGAACACAGCGTTGGCAGCAGCCAGCAGCGCGAAGGTGAGCGGACCGCCCAGGGCATCCAGTACGACCAGGAAGTAGGCCGCAATCACCATGTTGGAAATCCAGTTGGCGATGGTGGAGCAACCCAGACCGAAGTCGCGACCCTGTGTTGGCTGGATTTCAGCACACAGTGCCCAAGCCAGCGGCCCAATCGACATGGCGAACCCAACGATGAAGATCAGTACGGCCAGCACGGCGATGATCTGCAGTGCGAAGTTGAAGGCGGTGACGTACAGGATGGCGCCCAGTACGGCCATGCTGATGGCCATGATGGCAAAGCCTGCGTACAGAATCGGTTTGCGGCCCCAACGGTCAGCGAAGGCAACGGCGACGATAGTGGACAGCAGGTTGACGACACCCACGGCAACGGTGCTCCACAGCTGTGCAGTTGTGCCGTGGAAGTTCGCCATTTCAAAGATCTTCGGCGCGTAGTAGATAACGATGTTGATCCCGGCGAACTGCTGCATGGCCTGAATCAGGATGCCCAGCAGTACCGAACGGCGGAAGTTGCCGTTACGCAGGAAGAAGGCGCCGCCTTTTACTTTCGGGCCGGACTGGCGTTCGAGCGCAGTACGGATGCCGCTCATTTCGCGTGCGGCTGCAGCATCGGAACCGGTCAGGCGTTTGAGCGTGGCTTCGGCAGCGTCCATGGCACCGCGAGAGGCCATCCAGCGGGGACTTTCCGCCAAAAACAGCACGCCGATGATCATCAGGGCCGCTGGAATCATAGTAACGCCCAGCATGGCGGCCCAGTTGCCCGCGCTGCTGAAGGCCAAGTTGATCAGGTAAGCGACCAGAATCCCGATGGTGATCATCAGCTGGAAGCAGGCGATGACCGTTCCGCGGATATGCTGAGGAGCCACTTCGGACAGGTAGAGCGGTACGACGAAGGACACGATACCGATGGCGAGGCCAAGCAGTACGCGTGCGACGATGAGCATCTCGATGCTGTTAGCCATGCAGGCCAGCAAAGCGCCGATGAAGAACAGCAGACCGCCAAGCAGAATAGGGCGTTTGCGGCCCAGTGCATTGGAGATCGTACTGGCGCTCAATGTCCCGATCGTGGCACCCGCCAGCATCGCACCGATGACCCAGCCTTCCTGTACCGTGGTAGGGTGAAACTCTTCGTGAATGAATTTGATCGCCCCGGTCATGATGCCGGCATGCAAACCAAACAGTAACCCGCCTGCGGCAGCCGTGATGCAGCTGAGCCAGACAAGCAGGGGAATGTGTGGTTTCTCTGTTCCTTGAGGTATGGCAGTGTGTTCTGCATTGATGCTCATGAGAGCTCTCCCGTAACGAACGGTAGCGTGTACAGTGAAGGCATGCTCATGGGCGCATGGCAGCGCTTTCGAGGGACGATGCCATGGGCCATGACATGACGGGGCCTGTATCGAACATTTCCCTATCATTAGTGATGCTCGATTTATCCTGAGGTCGCGTCAAGCAAGACAATAGTGGCGTATACCAAGGTCGAGATGAGCATTCTGACAGGACAGTGCGAGGATACCCCTCCTGACGTATTGGGCAAGGAATTCATGACATGTAACTGCAAATAGCGTCATGATCCGTACAAAAGGAAACAATTATGATCATTGCTCTTGGGCAGTTTCCCGTTTCGCCACGCTGGCAGCACAACGCTGAGCAGTGTGCCCGACTGATGGCGCAAGCCGAGCAGCAGGGCGCTTCGCTACTGGTACTGCCGGAAGCCGTACTGGCGACCGACATCGGCGACCCTTCCTGCGTGATACGAGAGGCCCAGCCTCTGGACGGCCCTTTCCTGCGTCAGTTGCTTGCTATATCGGCCTCCCAGTCGGTCGCCACAGTGCTGACGTTGCATGTGCCAACGCATGACGGACGCGTTGCTAACGTACTGGTGGTTCTACAAAAAGGTAAGATCGTTGCCCGCTACCACAAGCTTCATCTGTATGACGCCTTTACTATGAAAGAGTCGACCAATGTTGATGCGGGTGACGCGCTTCCGCCCGTCGTGACGATTGGTGATATGAGTGTAGGCGTGATGACCTGTTATGACCTGCGTTTTCCTGAAGTGGCGAAGTCACTGGCGCTGCGTGGGGCCGAACTGATAGTTGTGCCCGCGGCATGGGTCAAAGGGGCTCACAAGGAACGGCATTGGGAAACGCTGATTTCGGCGCGAGCACTGGATACGACCTGTTATGTGGCGGCCGTCAGTGAATGCGGTCCGCGCAACATCGGGTGCAGTATGGTGGCTGACCCGCTGGGCATTGTGATCGCTCGTGCTGCTGAAACGCCCGCGCTGGTGCTGGCAGAGCTATCGCGAGAACGGTTAGAAAACGTCAGGGCCGCATTGCCTGTGCTGGCCAATGGTCGGTTCCAGCCCCCCACACTGGCTTGATGTAACGCTCTTTTATCCACACCCGCTTTTTTCTTCGAGCGGCGCGGTCTTCTCTGGCGGCATGCGCGTGCCGCCAGAGTGCTCGGCTGCTATGCAGCGCATGCGCGTATTAAGCGAAGGCGGAAGGTGCCAATGGCTGTGCAACGCTTTCATGATCCGCGGTTTGCAAGCTGTGTTTTCCTACTTATGGGTGCTATCGCTAATCCCTATGTCCTTATCTATCAGTACTGCCTGATATAACGTCTATCGTCATTTTTAGATTAATATTTATTTTAGCGATAGATAAGTGTTGTTTGATATTCAAGAGAGAACGTTATTTGATGTTAGATCGTCTGTGATCGGAAAAATAAAAAGCATCTCTTTGTGTGGCTTTATTTTGAAATTAAAAAATAGCCGTCTTGCCTTTTAGCTACCTTCGATAATTTCTTAAGAATAGCTTATATTTTATAACGAGACGATGTGGTCTGTTTTTATCAGGCGTTTTTTTATGGAGCGTAGGATGGCAATGATGCGTCATGTTGCAGCATTTCTGCGGGTGTTGGGCGTTAAGATCCAGTATCCATAGCAGATATTGAACGTTAGAGAATAAGGTTTGAGTTGTGCCGAGGCGACTAAAGAACAGCGGTGCTTAATTTTTAGTTTGCTTATATTTATAGTGTGTCAGGCTTTTATAAGCAACTTATAATGACAGTTAATAGAGCAATGAACCGTGTTGCAGTGTGTTGATTGCTTATGCCTTTTATTGCTGTTTAATTATGAGTGTGGGGTGGCATGGCTACAATTATATACTAATGATAACTATTGGACGGGCATGTTAGCGTAGTCTGCGTTGGATATATCCCTGTTCTGTAATTATTATTAGCAAGGAGTGCAATCACCATGCCCGTTTTCGCCATTGCAGATACCCACCTCGGAGATGAAGAGCTGGTCGCGACGGAACGCAAGCAGTTCGCCAATGTCGCTGTCCACGACAATACGATCCTCAGTAATATTCTGGCGACCTGTGGCAAGCGCGACAGCCTGTATATCATCGGGGATGTGGTGGAAATCAAGTCTCGATTGCCCATGCTGAAGAAGATCTGTGACAGTGTCGGTCGTGTCTATATCGTTCTGGGTAACCACGACAGTATGCCTAACAGTCACTCCTCCCGCCCTAGCGCGCAGGAGCTGCTGAACTGCGGTGTGCGCGAGTTGTTCGGCATGACCAGCTATCACCACTGCACGCTGACGCACGCACCGCTTCACGTCAACATCTGCAATATGGAAAACGGTTGGCGCAACATTCACGGCCACTTGCATGGCAAGATCGAATTCGGCGAGCAGTTCCTCAACGTCAGCTGCCCGGCCGTCAACTATGTGCCGCTCAATATCGACGAGTGGCTTGAAGAACAGGAGTAGTGGGTGAGTCGAGGCTCGGTGAAGCCCGAGGTCTAGAGCGCGGGACAGCGCCGTTTCCTTTATGTTGTCCACAGTTGGTTGGTTCAATGCCGAAGTAGTCTGCGTGGCATGATCCACGAGATGGCCCTCTACAGGGCCATTCCGTCAGTCTTCTACGTCGAAGCCCAGCGCTTCGATGGTGTCTTTCAGCTGTGCCGGAGTGATGCCGTCGGCGTGGTCGATCTCGACGTGGCCCGCTTCCAGTGCAACCTCTACCCGTGTTACGCCTTCCACGGCCTCCAGTGCCTGTGTGACCTTGCTAGCACACCCGCCACACACCATTCCCGATACGTTCAGTGTTGTCGTCGTCATTTCGTGTTTCTCCAAGACGTGGATCAAACCGATCTGCGCTGTGAGCTGGGCGATGTCCAGCGGCGCAGCAGCAGTGAATTCGTCAGTACGGACACCGAACTCAGCGCCATGGCCGTACCGGCCACAATAGGGTTCAGTAGTCCAATGGCCGCCAGCGGTATTCCCAATCCATTGTAGAAAAAGGCAAAAAACAGGTTCTGTTTGACCTTGGCGAGCGTGGCGCGCGAGAGGTCGATGGCATCGGCGATGTGAACGAGGCTGTCCTGCATCAGTACGACATCGGCTGTTTCGAGCGCCGCATTGGAGCCTCCGCCAATGGCGATACCGATGTCCGCTGTTGCCAGCGCGGGGGCATCGTTGATGCCGTCACCGACCATGCCGACACAGCGGCCTTCGGCCTGTCGCTGGGCAATGTATTCGGCTTTCTGGGCGGGAAGTATCTCGGCCACGTAATGGCGCAGGCCGATCTGTTCCGCTACACGGGCGGCCGTGCCAGCGTTATCTCCTGTCAGCATGACAACGCGTATGCCCTGTTCATGCAGCGCCCGCAGTGCGGGTACGGCATCGCTGCGCAGGCGATCCTTCAGTCCGATGAGTCCCAGCGACTGCTCATCTTGGGCCAGTCCGATCACCGTATAGCCTTCTTTTTCAAGCGATTCGGCTTCTTCTCTATTGAACGCGATACCTTGTTCATCCAGAAAGCGGGGGGCGCCTAGCAGTACCTCGGTGCCGTCCAAGTGGCCCGTTACGCCGCGCCCTACCTCGGCGGCAAAATCGGTGACAGCCGCCGGGGGGATGGCCTGATTCTGCGCGTAGGCAACGATCGCCTGCGCCAAGGGGTGCTCCGAGTGCTGCTCAAGCCCCGCCGCTAGGGCGATCACATCATCGCGTGTTCGGTCTCCTGCCGGGCGTACGGCCGCAACGGACAGACGGCCTTCGGTCAATGTGCCGGTCTTATCCATCACCAACTCCTGTAGCTGGTGAGCCTTTTCGAGCGCATTGGCGTTGCGGAACAGGATACCTGTCCGCGCCCCTTGCCCGGTGCCGACCATGATAGCCGTGGGTGTGGCCAGTCCTAGCGCACATGGGCAGGCGATGACCAGTACGGCCACGGCACGTATCAGGCTGGTATCGAGCTGACCGGTAACGAGCATGTTGATGATGAAGGTCAGTAGAGCGATGGCAACGACCGCAGGTACGAAGATGGCCGAGATTCTGTCGGTGAGGTGCTGAACGCTGGCCTTGGAACCTTGGGCATCTTCCACCAGACGAATAATGCGGGCCAGTGCCGTGTCAGCCCCGACCCCTGTGGCTTGGGCGCGCAGGGCACCACTGTAGTTTTGGGTGGCCGCATACAAGGGGGCGTCCGTGTGCTTGGCGACGGGCAGGCTTTCGCCTGTCAGCATGCTTTCGTTCACTTCGGAGTGACCACTGAGCACGATGCCATCGACGGGAACGCTTTCCCCGGGCTTCACGAGAAAAACATCGCCTTCTCGTAGTGTTGCAACGTCGCGGTCCTGCCATTCGCCGTCAACGTCGACGTGCGCAATCTGAGGCTGGAGTGCCAGCAGTGAGGCAATGGCCTCGCCTGTCTTCGACCTAGCGCGGGCTTCCAGCAGCTTGCCGAGCAGCACCAGCGTGATGATGGCGGCGCTGGCCTCGAAGTACAGATGCCCGTGAGGGTGCGTTAGCAAGGTATAGACACTGAACCCGTAGGCCACGCTGGTGCCTAGTGCCACCAGTACATCCATGTTGGCGGCTCCGCCGCGCAGCGCGCGCCACGCACGGAGGTAGAAATGGCGGCCGCACCAGAACTGCACTGGAGTTGCCAGTAGCCACTGCAGGACGCCGGGCAGCAGGTGCGTGCGACCGATCAGCATGCCGATCATCTCGATCATCAGTGGCAGGGTGAACAGGGCGGCTACGATGAAGTGATTGCGCTGTATACGCCAGGCGCGAGCGCTTTCAGCCTGCTCGGCATCATGATCGCGTTGTGTGACGGTCTGCGCACCGAAGCCGATCTTTTCGATGCGCTGGATCAGCGTGTCGGGCGTTTCTAGGCCGGAGGTATAGGTGATATGTGCGCGTGCTGCGGCAAAGTTGACGGTGGCGTCGACTCCGGGCTGTTTGTTCAGCACCTTTTCGATGCGGGCAGCGCAGGCCACGCAGCTCATTCCTTCAAGGGAGAGGGTCAGATGTTGATCGGTGACATCGAAGCCTGCGCTGCGGATGGCGTCGATGACAACCTGCAGGGCCGGGGCGCTCGGTGCGAGGTCGAGGGTGGCCTTTTCGCTGGCAAAGCTAACGCTGGCGGTGACGCCTTCAAGCCGGTTGAGCACGCGTTGGAGACGCTCGGCACAGGCGGCACAGGACATGCCGCGGATACCAAGATGCACTCGCTGAGTCTGGTCCATTGAACGAACCCCATCGAAAATAAGTGACGGCCTTACTGATGTAATACTCACTATGCGCCATCGTGCCGTGAGATGTCACTTCCTGTGGGTCATGTGAAGGTGATGATGATCGAGCATGATGAATAACTATAAGGTGCTAATGGGAAGGGCGCACGACCGCCTGTTGTTTGCCAATCAGCGTTTCAAGCCGCCGTGCGAGGGAAGGAGGGCGAGCGAGGCTATACCTGCCCGTAGCGGTTGCGGTCATTGCCGAGCCAGCGCTCGATCAGTGCCGGTGCGGTTTCAGGTGCCTGTGCCATGACCGTGTCGGCAAGTGCGTGCACTTGATCAAGCAGTGCACGATCGCGTCCCAAATCAGCAATGCGCAGGCTCATCAGGCCTGTCTGGCGTGTCCCCAGCACTTCGCCCGGTCCGCGGATTTCCAGATCCTTTTCAGCAATGCGGAAACCGTCGTTGGTATCACGCATCACGCCAAGGCGCTCGCGAGAGGTGTCAGACAGCGGCGGGTGATAGAGCAGCACGCAATAGCTGTCGATCTGACCACGTCCGACGCGTCCGCGTAGCTGGTGGAGCTGCGCCAGCCCCAGCCGTTCGGCGTTCTCGATGATCATCAGGCTGGCATTGGGCACGTCGACGCCGACTTCGATTACGGTCGTCGCGACCAGCAGGTCGATATCACCGGCCTTGAATGCGGCCATCACGTCAGCCTTTTCTGTGGCCTTCATCCGACCGTGCACGAGGCCGATCTCGAATGCAGGCAGCGCTTCCTTCAGCATGTCGCGTGTGGCTTCGGCGGCCTGACAGGCGAGCGCATCGGATTCTTCGATTAGTGTGCAGACCCAGTACGCTTGGCGGCCCGCTTCGCAGGCGCGTTCGATACGCTGGATGACCTCATGGCGGCGGCTGTCTGATACCGCCACGGTGGCGATCGGCGTTCGGCCCGGTGGCAGCTCGTCGATCACCGAGACATCAAGGTCGGCATAGGCGCTCATGGCCAGCGTGCGCGGAATGGGGGTGGCGGTCATGATCAGCTGATGCGGAGTGATACCTGCGGCTTCGCCCTTTTCGCGCAGCGACAGTCGCTGGTGCACGCCGAAGCGGTGCTGTTCGTCGATGATCGCTAGCCCCAAGCGATGAAACGTAACGTCTGGTTGGAACAGTGCATGGGTACCGACGATCACCTGTGCTTCGCCACTTTCGATCTTTGCCTTGCTGTCGAGGCGTGCCTTGCCCTTTAGCTTGCCGGACAGCCAAGCCACCTTGATGCCCAGCGGTTCAAACCACTGCGAGAAGCTGCGGAAGTGCTGCTCGGCCAGTATCTCGGTGGGAGCCATGATCGCCGCCTGACAGCCGTTTGCGGCTGCCTGTAGCGCGGCCATGGCGGCCACGACGGTTTTCCCTGAGCCAACGTCACCCTGCACGAGGCGCAGCATGGGGGTGGTGCGTTCGATGTCGCGGCCGATTTCGGCCAGCACCCGCTGCTGAGCAGACGTGAGCGAGAAAGGAAGCTGGGCTAGAAAGCGCGCTTGCAGCGTGTGCCCGTCAGTGAGCGCTGGGGCCTGATCCTGCTGAATGTCGAGACGCACCTGACGCAGGCTGAGCTGGTGTGCCAGCAGTTCTTCGATGATCAGACGTCGCTGGGCTGGGTGTGCGCCGGTTAGCAGATCATCCTGCGTAACGTTGGGAGGTGGGCGATGCAGTGTGCGCAGCGCGGTGTGGATATCCATCAGCGAGAAGCGCTGACGCAGAGCGGCCGGCACCAGTTCGGGAAGGGCTTCAGGGGTATCGTCGAGCATCGACAGCGCCTGTTTGACCAACGCGCGCAGGCGCGGCTGGGTCAGCCCTTCCGTGGTGGGGTAGATTGGCGTGAGTGCATCATCGGGGGCCGGCGCATCGTGCATGCTGTCCAGCAGCTGGTATTCGGGGTGATACATCTCGATACCCGTGCTGCCCGTCCGCGCCTCACCGAACAGCCGTACCCGCGTGCCGCGCGTGAACTGCTGCACCTGCGCCATCGCGAAATGGAAAAAGCGCAGCGAAACAACGCCGCTGCCGTCACGCAGCCGTACCAACAGGCTGCGGCGGCGGCCCTGTACGATATCCGCGGCGGTGACTTCACCCTCGATGACCGCTTCCTGCCCTGCGCGCAGCGATGCGATGGGCACCACGCGGGTGCGGTCCTGATAGCGCAGCGGCAGGTGGAACAGCAGATCCATCACGCGCTGAATGCCCAAGCGTTCCAGCTTGGCAGCCAGCGCATCGCCTACACCGGAAAGCGTCGTGATATCGGCATCGAGCGTGCGCATGGTTCATTCCTTATCGCGTTGTGGCTGCTATCCTTAACGTAGGGACAGCGAATGAAGAAGCTTAGCGCCGATGTTCGGGCAGTTCGAGGTTGCTGCTTCCCGGAGCCTCTCCCAGCGGTTGGCAGTGCCCGATGGCATTGGTCAGCACGTCAATGGCTTTCGGGCGCGGGAAACTGGTGCGCCATGCCACGGCAATCGAGCGCCCCGGTGCAGGATTGCTGAACGGACGCGTTGCCAGCATGCCAGAATCGTATTCATGCACGCCAGTGGCCATCTTCGGCAGCACGGTAATGCCAAGCCCCGATGCGACCATGTGACGGATAGTTTCCAGCGAACCGCCTTCTGCCACCAGTGCCTTGTCAGGATGATTGATCTGGTGGGCCAGCGCTGGGCAGGCATCCAGAATCTGATCGCGGAAGCAGTGCCCTTCACCCAGCAGCAGTACGCGTTCCTCGCTCAGCATCTCGCGGTCGATGGACTCGCGTTCCAGCCATGGGTGCCCCGCGGGCAGCAGCACTTCGAACGGTTCTTCGAACAGCGGTTTGGTGAGTACGTCTGGTTCGGTGAACGGCAGCGCCACGATGATGACGTCCAGCTCGCCTGCGCGCAGCTTGCGACGCAGCAGCCCGGTCGTGTTCTCTTCAATGTAGAGCGGCATCTGTGGCGCCAGCTCGTTGAGTGCTGGCACCAGATGCGGGAAGAGGTACGGTCCGACGGTATAGATGGCGCCGATGCGCAGCGGGCTGGAGAGCTGATCTCGCCCTTTATGCGCCAGTTCTTTGATGACGTTGGCCTGTTCGAGGACGCGGTGCGCCTGTGCCACGATCCGCTCCCCCATTGGGGTGACCTGCACCGTGGACTTGCTGCGCTCGAACAGGGCGACGCCCAGTTCTTCTTCAAGTTTCTTGACCGCGACCGAAAGCGTCGGCTGCGAGACGAAGCAGCGTTCGGCTGCACGGCCGAAATGGCGTTCCTGGGACAACGTCACGATGTAGCGCAGTTCTGTCAAAGTCATGGTTCAAACCCATCTGCGGGGCGAGAGTCTCGCCCGGTACCCTTGGTCCTGACATGAATCCTAGCATGTGGCAGAGTGCCTTCCGGCAGGATGCCGGCACATTGCACATACTTTCAGGGCCTTGCATCACGCCTACCAAGGAGAGGTACAACGGTGAATTCTACAACGCTCATACTCGGTTGTGGTGATATCGGCAGCGCACTCGGCGAGCGCCTGCTCGCGGCAGGCCATCGCGTGATCGGTGCGCGGCGTCATCCTGAACGGCTGCCTAGCGGTATCACACCGCTGGCCTTCGATGTGACACAACCGCCGGAGGCGTTACCCGATGCCGATATTCTAGTCTATGCCGTCAGTGCCGAGCGTTTCGAGGAATCGGCCTATAAGACGGCCTACCCCGAGGGGCTGGATGCCGTCCTAACGCTGGCAGAGCAGCAGAAGCGTCCGCCACGTCATGTCTTCTTCGTGTCATCGACATCCGTATATGACCAGAATCAGGGTGAAGAGGTCGATGAAGAGAGCGCAACGGAGCCCAAAGGATTTTCGGGACGATTGATGCTGGAAGCTGAGCGCCGACTGCTGGCAAGTCCGCTTCCGGGAACCGTGGTACGGCTTTCTGGCATTTACGGCCATGGCCGTGAAAGATTGATCAGGCAGGTCGGAGAGGGGCGCATCGCGCCGCAGGTCCCCATGCTGTATTCCAACCGCATTCATCGTGATGACGCAGTTAACGTACTGGCCTGGCTGATCGAGCGCGTTATCGAAAACGATACGCTGGATGACTGCTATTTGGCATCGGACCTTGAACCGGCCCCGCTGCACGATGTTATGACGTGGCTGGCGCAGGAGCTGAAGGTCGAGCCGCACGACTATATCCAGTCGCCGCTGCGTCGGCGCTCAAGCAAGCGGTGCAGCAGTGCTCGACTGGTGCGCCAAGGGTATCGCTTCCTGTACCCCACCTATCGTGATGGGTACCGGCAGATCCTTAAGGCGCGCGGCTAGCCGCGTGCATGCAAGCCCAGACATCCCCACGGGCTTGCATGTTCACGGCCGCTGCTAGAACGACGGTCTTAGTCGCCCAGTACCATGACGCCTTCGGCTTCAAGCAGGCTGCCTTTCGGGAGCTGGCTGATGCCGATGGCGGCACGGGCCGGATACGGTGCGTCGAAGAATTCTTTCATCGCTTCGTTGACGGCTTCGAAGTTGGCCAGATCGGTTAGGTAAAGGTTGAGCTTGACCATATCGCCCAAGGAACCGCCTGCGGCCTTGCAGACAGCCGCCATGTTTTCGAAAACACGACGCGCCTGGACTTCGATGCCGCCGTCGACCAGCGTCATGGTTGCCGGGTCGAGCGGAATCTGACCGGACAGGTAGATGGTGTTGCCTGCCTTGATGGCCTGTGAGTAAGGACCGATCGCTGCAGGGGCTTTGTCAGTGTGAATGGCAGCACGGTTGCTCATCTTGTTGTACTCCTCAAGAGGTTCTGCAATGACAGAAGGAAATGAATAACGCCAGAGCAAATGCACTGGCGCCTACTGTCGGAAGTGAACTGAAACCATATCCTACTCCCTTCATCGTCGCCAGCCGCTAGATTCTTGAGTGCTAACTTACACTGGCGTACTGGGAGCCGCAGGGGTGTTGATGACGCGCGTGATGCGCTCTAGCCCCGGAACACCGCGCAATCGCTTGATGACGCGTGCCAGATGGACGCGATCGCGTACCGCCAGCGTCAGTGTGACCACCGACAGGCGGGCATCGTGTTCCTGAATACGGATCTGCTCGACGTCGGCATCGCTAGAGTCGATGCGCTCTGTCAGCTCGGCCAGCAGACCGCGGCGTGTTGCCACGTCCAGTCGCAGCGCCGAGGGGAAATCCTCGTCCAGCGTGTTGGGCCATACCAGCGCTAGGCACTGATCGGCTTCGCGACGATAAAACTTCTGCGCCTGCTGACATTCACGGCGGTGCACTTCCAACCCGCGTCCCGCATTGATATGCCCGATCACCTCGTCGCCCGGCAGCGGGTAGCAGCAGCGCGCGAAGTGGACCGCTACGTTGTGCGGATTGATCTCAAGCGCATCCTGCTGTGGCAGCGTAGGGTTATCAAGCGTCATCTGCTCGTCGACCAAGCGCCGCGCCGTGCTGTAAGAAATGCGGTTGCCCAGCCCGATGGCATGCAACAGATCATCGACGTTCTCAAGCTGTTCCTCATGGAGGAAAGCTTCCATACGGCCTGGCGGCAGCTCTTCAAGCCGCGTTCCGAAGGCGCTGAGCGCCTTGCTGAGCAGACGACGCCCCAGCTGAACGGAATCGCTGCGTTCCTGGTGCTTTAGGTAGTGGCGGATTGATGCGCGCGCCTTGGCGGTCACCACGAACGACAGCCAGTTGATATTGGGTGTTGCGCCGGGGGCAGTGATGATCTCAACCGTTTGCCCGCTGGTCAGCGGTGCCGACAGTGAGGCCAAGTGACGGTTGATGCGGCAAGCGATGCAGCTGTTGCCGATGTCAGTATGCACGGCATAGGCGAAGTCGACGGCCGTCGCGTTGTGCGGCAGCTCCATGATGTGCCCTTTGGGGGTGAACACATAAATATCGTCGGGGAACAGGTCGTTTTTGACGTGTTCGATGAACTCCAGCGAGCTGCCAGCATTGCGCTGAATTTCGACCAGATTTTTGACCCATTCCTGAGCGCGTGCGTGGCTGCCGTCGCCCAGTGGTCTGTCGGTCTGGCCTGCCTTATAGAGCCAGTGTGCCGCAATCCCGTTGTTGGCCATGGTGTCCATATCACGGGTGCGGATCTGCACCTCGATTGGGAACCCGTTGAGGCCGAACAGAGTGGTATGCAGGCTCTGATAGCCATTGGCCTTCGGAATGGCAATGTAGTCCTTGAAGCGGCCCGGTACCGGCTTGTAGAGCCGATGCACGATGCCGAGGATGCGATAGCAGTCGTCGATGTTCTGCGCAATGATGCGGAAGCCGAACACATCCATCAGTTCGTTGAAGGAACGCTGCTTGCTGCGCATCTTGCGGTAGATCGACATCAAGTGCTTCTGGCGCCCATGCACCTTGGACTGCAGGCCTGCATCGTCCAGCCCTTCCTGCAGGCGGTGTTGGATATTCTGCATCATTGAGCGACGCGTGCCGCGTGCCGCGGCCACTGCGCGCTGAATGCGTTCCGCGCGCATGGGATGGATGGCCTTAAAGGCCAGATCCTCAAGCTCAATCTGGATGGTGTTGATGCCCAGACGGCTGGCGATTCGCGCGTACAGCTCCAGTGTTTCGCGAGCAATACGGCGTTTCTTGTCGGGGCGAAGCGATCCCAGCGTGCGCATGTTGTGCAGACGGTCGGCCAGCTTGACGATGATGACGCGAATGTCACGCGACATCGCCAGCACCATCTTCTGGAGGTTTTCCGCCTGTGCAACGGCCTTGTCTTGGAACGCAATCTTGGCCAGTTTCGACACACCATCCACCAGGTTGGCGACATCTTCGCCAAACTGTTTGGCCAGCGCGTCGCGCGGCACATGGGTGTCTTCGATAACATCATGCAGCATGGCGGCCATCAGGCTTTGATGGTCCATGTGCATGTTCGCCAAGATATTGGCAACGGCCAGCGGGTGGGTAACGTACGGTTCGCCTGAGCGGCGACGCTGACCGTCGTGTGCCTGTTCGGCAAAGTAGAAGGCCCGCTTGACCTGTCGGATTTCATCATCGGGCAGGTAGCTGCCTAGGCGGTCCGCCAGATCATCGATAGTGAACATGGGCGTGGCTCACGATTGCGGGCATAGGGTATGAGCGATGGCCGCTTATACGTTGCTGTCGGTCTGAGGCATGCGACGTTGCGGCATGGCTTCGAGCGGTTCTTCGAGCACGCTGACATCGACCTGACCGGCAGCGATTTCGCGCAGTGCCATAACGGTCGGTTTGTCGTTTTCCCAAGGCAGGTCGGGGGTACGGGAGCCGCGGGCCAGCTGACGAGCGCGCTTGCTGGCGATCATGACCAGTTGGAAGCGGTTTTCGACGTTTTCGAGGCAGTCTTCGACGGTTACACGTGCCATGGAGAATCACCTGATCCTAGTGGTGACGCGGTGTGCGCCACCAGAAAAAAGGAAACACCCGCGCGATCCGATGAAACATCAGGCCGCGACAGGTGAGTTGTTCGCTTGTCTTTCAGTCTACTCGACTATGTCAAGAAGTGACAAGCGCTTCGAGCAGGGCGGCCTGTGCTTTGCCGATACGTTCACGGCGCACGCGCTCTGCTCGGATGATGCTTTCGAAGTCGCGCAGTGCTTCGTCGAAGTCATCGTTGATGACAACGTAATCGAACTCATCATAGTGAGACATCTCGCTGACGGCATCGCGCATGCGGCGCGCGATGATCTCGTCGTCGTCCTGACCGCGGCCCTGCAGACGGCTTTCGAGTGCTTCGCGCGACGGCGGCAGGATGAAGATGGAGATGGCATCGGGGCAGACGGCACGCGTCTGGCGAGCGCCCTGCCAGTCGATCTCGAGGATTACGTCTTCGCCATTATCGCGCTTTTCACTGACGGCGCGGTGCGACGTACCGTAGTAGCGATCGAATACACGGGCATGCTCGAAGAATTCGCCGCGTGCGATCATCGCTTCGAACGCGGCGTCGTCGACGAAATGATAGTTCACGCCGTCTGCTTCGCCGGGGCGCATGGCGCGCGTGGTGTGCGATACGGAGACACCAATGCGGTCGACGCGCTCCAGCAGCGCTTTCACTAGGCTGGTCTTGCCGGCGCCGGAGGGCGCGGACACGATGAACAGCGCCCCATGATCAAGGGATGCGGTGGAAGGAGTGTGTGCCATGGTTGTTCATAATCCTCAAGAGCCAAGGACACAGTATGCCATAGACGCTGGGTCTTCCAGAACGGCCGTGGCTTTGAAGGAGTGTACGCGTCAATAAGCGCGCACTCTTATCCGTAGCGATATGACGCTGCGGCAATATTGCCCTACACGCAGACTGTGCAATTCGGGATGATGGGCAGGTTAATCCTATAGATAACAAGTGGTTTTCACGCGGAAAGTGCGTGTGGAACAGTGCGTGTGCAAGACGCGCGCTTTCATGTCAGAGGGGAAAAACGATGAGCTATACCGGTGTTCTGGATATGCAGGTTGGGGTCGAAGAGGCCTACAAGATTCTGCGCTATATGATGCTGGATCTTGATGCGACTATCGCGTCAGAGAATGCGGCGCAGCATACGCTGCTGGCCAAGAGTGCGCCGTCCATGTGGACGTACGGCTTCAACTTCAACTGCAGTATCGAGGCCGTCACGGAAACGACCAGTCGCCTGACGGTCAATACGACGCTGCGCAAATGGAGCCTGATTGACACTCAGAGCAAGCGCTATACGAAGCGACTGTTGACGGTGATGGAGGCCTACGCGGCCAACAGCAATAAGGGAGATGACAATCGCACCGATGCGCTTGCCAATGCTGAAGTTCAGCGCGCGTTCAATTCTGTACACGGGCATCGACAGGCGTTCTACATCATTGTGCCGATCGTGCTGGGGCTGATTGCGGTGATGAAAATCGCCATACTGAGCCGTTAAGCGCGTGTAGATTACGAACGGATGAAAGAAAGGGGAGGCCTTGGCCTTCCCTTTCTGCTTTCTGCTTTCTGGGCTTCAGACGATCAGATCGCGTGTTCGTCATAGAGTGGGATATTGCAGCGCTCGGCCATGCGGCGGCGGTAGGCATCGACTCGAGCCGGGTACTGAACGCCCTTGACGACGGACAGCTGATGCAGCAGCGGGAAAACGCTGAAATCGTCGAGCGATAGCTCACCGTTCACGGCATCGTCCGCTTCGATCAATGGCTCGAGTTGAGCGAGGGCGCGGTGTACGTCGTCCAGTAGTTCAGGCGTTTGGCGCAGCAGCGGCTTGAATGGCCCCACCCACGCTTCCTTGCCGCGTACGTAGAAGGCCTTGGCACTGGGCGTTGAGAACTCGTGGACGGGCATTTCACCCCAGCGGCACATCGACAGCTGATACACCGTGTACTCAATGGCGCTGCACCACTGGGCGATTTCGCGGCGACGCTTGCTTGTAATCGCGGCTGGTGTGTCCGGTAGCGCGTCGACGTAGTGCACGATATCCATGCTCTCGCCCATTCGGCTGCCATCGTCCTTTTCGAGAATAGGCAGCAGTTTGCGCCCGATCAGTTGGGTCGGAGTACGGATGTCGTCGTCCAGCAGAACTTCCATGTCGAACGACAGCCCTTTGAGCGGAAAGATCATGCGCGCCTTGATGCAGAACGGGCAGTATTCATAGACATAGAGTTTCATCGAAACAGTATCCTTGCGGGAAAGAAGCGAGTCGCTGCCCGCTGCCCCATGTCGTGGGCAACGGGCATGCTGATCGAAAAACGGTGGGATTAAAGCGCCACGCTGGTGTGCAGCGGGATGTCCGTACGGGTCGCCATGTGATGCAGGTAGGCATTGACGGCTGGCGGGAAGGTCAGGCCTTTCACGACGGTCAGCTGGCGCAGCACGGGGAAGAGGGTGAAGTCATCTTCGGACAGTGCGCCATTCACGGCCTCAGGAGAAGCGATCAGCGGAACAAGGGCATCCAGATGCGGCTGCAGTTCGGCCAGCAGGCTATCGGTCTGGGCCAGCGCTTCATCGAAGCTGATGCCGATCATTTTTTCCTTGTTGTGACGGAAGTAGCTGCGCGCGCTTTCGGTCGCGAATTCCTTCAGCGGTACCTTCACCCAGCGCGGCATCGTCAGGCGCATGACGATTGGCATGACGCTCTTCGTCCATTCGGCGATCTCGGGCCGCGTCGGCCCCGCTAGGCAGGATACCTCTTCGCCATCCGGCATCGGGTAGCGTTCGTCGATGTAGCGCACGATATCCATGCTTTCGCCCATCGCGGTACCGTCGTCTTTCTGCAGGATCGGCACCATCTTCTTGCCGACCAGTGCCGTGGGGGTTTTGACGTCGTCGTTGAGCACGGTTTCCAGCTCGACGGGAACCTGTTTCAGACCGAATACCATGCGGGCTTTAATGCAGAACGGGCAGTGGTCATAAACATAGAGTTTCATGGGGCCTCCCGGCGAAAGCGTATTTCGATGCGTCGTTAGCACCTCTTAATAACGAAGATGGGTCTATTGAACGCAGACTTCAATTATTTCCTTATGACTTTTTTTTCTTAATGTGTTCAGCCCTCTAATGACGCGGTGTCGGGGCTGAGTAGCATGCCGAGATTGCCCTCGATCCAGTCCACCAGATCGGCTATGCGACCCGCCACTTCCTGCCCGGCGGCGGTCAGGCGATAGTCCACGTGCGGTGGCACGACGGGATGCACAGTGCGCGACACGAATCCGTCGCTCTCAAGCGTGCGTAGGGTTTGGGCCAGCATCTTTTCGCTGATGCCGCCGATGCGGTGCCTGATCTCACTGTAGCGCAGCGTACCCCGGCGCAGGACGGTCAGCACCAGCACGCCCCACTGACTGGTGACGTGGCGCAGCAGCGCGCGTGATGGGCACTGTGCGGCCATCACGTCACCGCGTTCCAGCCGATCGGTCAATGTGTCTGGAGTCATCGTCATTTAATACTAACCTTTTGGTGCGTACTTCCCTGATGGAGAGTGTCAGTCTACAGTGAATGCAAGACGACGACTACAGGCCGTCGTGACGACTTTCAACCTTGCGGCGGTATGCAGACAGACACAGAAAAGGAGTACGACGATGATTGCCATAACAGGTGCAACAGGACAGCTTGGCCGACACGTGATCGAATGGCTCGTGCAGGCAGGAAAGCAGCAGGAGATCGTCGCATTAGTGCGTTCGCCCGAAAAAGCGGCGTCGTTGGGTGTGGCCGTGCGTGAAGCGGACTATGACCGCCCGGATACCCTTACCCGTGCGCTGGCTGGTGTGGACGTGCTGCTGCTGATTTCGTCGAATGAAATAGGCCAGCGTGCCGCCCAGCATCGCAACGTTATTGCGGCCGCCAAAGCGCAGGGCGTGCGTCGCATCGTCTATACCAGCCTGCTTCATGCCGATCGTTCGGTGCTGAATCTGGCGGAAGAGCATCGTGATACCGAAGCGGTACTGCGGACCTCGGGGCTCTCCTACACGATCCTGCGCAATGGGTGGTATACCGAAAACTACACTGACAGCCTAGGCAGTGCGCTTGAGCACGGTGCGGTAGTGGGCAGTGCTGGCAATGGGCGTATTTCATCGGCCATGCGTACGGACTATGCCGAAGCCGCGGCGAAGGTGTTGACGCACGATGGCTTCGACAATAAAACGCTGGAACTGGCCGGTGACGAGTCGTGGACGCTGAGTGATCTGGCTGCCGAAGTATCGCGCCAGACGGGTCGCGATATCCCTTACCGCGATCTGCCGGAAGCCGATTACGCCGCGGTGCTCGAACAGGCAGGACTGCCTAAACCGGTAGCGGACATGATCGCGCACTGGGACGTTCAAGTAGCGCACGATAATGCTCTGTTCGACGATCAGCATGGGTTGTCGAAACTGCTGGGTCATCCGTCTACATCGCTGGCGGACGCTGTGAAGGCGGCACTGGCACACCGTTAACACCCTGCGCTGGGCATGCCTGCCTTCGCTCGGGAGCTGTGGTAAATGCGGGGCAGTGCAGCAGGACAGGCTGTCGTGATGTAGCGTTGCGGCGGGTAAGATAAAGGCGACTCGATATCGAGCCGCCTTTTTGTTTATGTGAGGTATCGCCATGGCTGTTCCCCAGACACAACAGGAGCTGTTGCAGGCCATCCAGACGACCTATGCGAAGCTCGCGGCCGACCTGGCAACCGTGCCACCGGAACGTGCGCGTGAAGTGACGTTGGAAGGGCATGCCAAAGGCACGCTGATGAGCATTGCCGATTTGGTGGCGTATCTGGTGGGCTGGAATGCACTGGTGCTGAAATGGTGTGAACGCGATGCACGTGGTGAACCGGTCGACTTTCCCGAAACAGGGTTTGGCTGGAACGAACTAGGGCGACTGGCACAGACGTTCTATGCCGATCGTACTGACCTTTCTTTTCCTGTGCTGCTTCAGCAGCTTGCCGACGTCAATGCACGCATTGTGGCGCTGGTTGCTTCCGGTACTGATGCGTCGTTCTATGGATGTGATTGGTATCGCACCTATACCAAAGGCCGGATGATTCAGCTCAACACTTCGTCGCCCTATTCCAATGCGCGCACACGGTTGCGCAAGTGGCTGAGGGCACAAGGTATCTAGGCACCGAAGGAGGCCTTATGGTCAATACCACCCGGCGTATCCAGTCCGTCGAACGAGCGCTTGATCTGCTGGAAGCGCTGGCATCCAGCGGCGGTGAAGCACGCTTGTCTACGCTGGCCGAACGCACGTCATTGGATAAGGGCACGGTGCATGGCCTGCTCAATACGATGGTGTCGATGGGATATGTGGCGCGCCACGGTACAGACTATGCACTGGGGCTGCGATTGCGCGATCTGGCCCAGCCTTTGATGGATGCCGATGCCGAGCTGCGCCAGTGTTTTGCTCCCGCACTGCACGATCTGGCCCAGCGCAGTGGTGAAACCTGCTATCTGGCGGTGCCCTGTGGTACGCGTGAATATCTGTGCGTAGATGTGGTGAGCTGTCAGAGCGCGCTGTGCGCTGCCGTGCCGCGAGGCTGTCGGCAGTCGCTGACGGCCTCTGCCATCGGACGTGTGTTTTTGGCCCACGACCCTGATCTGGTGCGCAGCCTGCGCCGTGCAGGCGATATGCCTGCCGCACTGGAAGCCGAGCTAACCGATATCGTTGAACAGGGCTATGCGCTGGATATCGAGGAGGCTGAGCCGGGGTTGCACTGCATGGCGGTGCCGCTGCGCCAGCAAGGACGGGTCGTGGCGGCGCTGGGTGTCGCGGGGCCGGCACAGCGGCTGCCCGTAGAGCGGCTGAAGCGGCTGGCCGCAGAGTCGATGTCCTGCGTGTTTGATATTGTCAAAAAATAGCCGCGTCGTTGCGTGGCATCTTCACTCGCCCTGTCTTCCTGACGATGATGAAAGCCTTCATTTTCCGTCAGGGGCTTTCTCATGACTTATCCGCTTACCGAAACGCTTATCCAGCAGACCATTGCCCGTGCCCAGACGCGCGCCCGTGAGCAGGGCTATGCCGTTTGCATTGCAGTGGTCGACGATTCCGGCCTGCTGCGTGGCTTCCTGAGAATGGACGATGCCGTTCCCGGCGCGATCGACGTGTCGATCAAGAAGGCCCGCACCGCCTCCCTGTTCCGCACTGACAGCCTTGACCTGGGTCAGGTGGCGCAGCCGGGCGGCGCAATCTATACGCTGGAAGCCACTAACGGCGGCCTGATCAGCTTCGGCGGCGGGATCGTTCTTCACGATGATGACGGCCGCGTGATAGGTGCCGTCGGCGTTGCGGGCGCTACGGTGCCAGACGATCAGGCGCTCGCACTGCATGCAGCGGGGCGTGTATGACATCATCAACACCAACGCGTATTCATCGCGGCGTGTGGGCACTGGCGATCATGGCCTTCGCCATCGGGGTAGCAGAGTTCATTGTCGTTGGGGTGCTGCCGGCCATTGCCGATGACTTCGGATTGCCACTGGCGCGTGTCGGTGGGCTGGTCGGGCTATACGCCTTTGCTCTCGCCGTGGGTACGCCCATTGTGGTCCTGGCGCTGGGCCGTTGCTCGCGCAAGCGGCTGCTGA
The DNA here is from genome assembly GCF_047495495.1 of Zymobacter sp. IVIA_12111.31 C1. GTDB lineage: Bacteria > Pseudomonadota > Gammaproteobacteria > Pseudomonadales > Halomonadaceae > Zymobacter. Next base: position 2,963,864 of record NZ_CP179930.1, on the reverse strand, counting down.
TTGGGCTGGTGGCGGTTTTTCTTGCTGGCAACCTGATGTCTGCAGTGGCCAATAGCTACAGCCTGTTGCTGCTGGGGCGCTTGATTACCGCCGTGGCACACGGCAGTTTCTTTGCCATCGGCGCGACCGTCGCAGCACGGCTGGCTCCCAAGGGGCAGGCCAGTCGCGCCATTGCATTGATGTTTGCAGGCCTGACACTGGCCATGGTCATCGGTGTACCGCTAGGTAGTTTGGTGGGCAACTCGCTGGGCTGGCGTCTGCCATTCTATGGCGTAGCGCTGCTAGCGGCTCTGGCGCTGATCAGCGTCGCGTTGTGGGTGCCCGAACTGCCCGTCACAACGGTCAGCAAGCCTAAGGATGCACTGGGCGCACTGGTGAAGCTGCCGATTCTGGCCATGATGGGCATCACTATCCTTGGCTTTGGCGCCAGCTTTGCCGCGTTCACCTTTATCACCTCGATCATGGTGGATATCACCCGATTCTCGACCAGTATGGCGAACGTACTGCTGGTCGTTTTCGGCGTGGCGACGTTGGTCGGCAACCTGCTGGGCGGTCGTTTGGCGGCGCAGTGGGGCTGGCCAACGGCACTGGCGCGTCTGTTGGCAGGACTTCTGATCGTGCTGGTGGCACTGGCGATGGCCATGTCACATCAGGTGGCAATGGTGGTCGTGCTGTTCATCTGGGGGCTGCTGGCGTTTGGTATGTCGCCGGGCTTTCAGGCGGGCATGCTGGAAACGGCCGAGCGCTGGACACCGCGTGCGATCGACTTTGCTTCGGCGCTGAATATTTCCGCCTTTAATCTAGGCATTGCGCTGGGTGAGGCGCTGGGCGGTCTGCTGGTGGCTCATGGCCGACTGGATATGACGCCGTGGGCGGGCATCTGGTTGGTAGCCTTGGCGCAGCTGCCACTGGCATGGTTGACCTTCCGCCATCGACAGGCCGCACGGGGTTAGCGGTAGGCGGATCCAACGCTGAAACGAAAGCCTTCGCCCCTTCTCGGGAGTGAAGGCTTTTTTATGGCCATATGCTTGCGGTGAGGCTTGCTAATCAGCGGGTGCGGTTCGCCAATATTGGTGCGAGCGACGACGTTGCGGCCGATGACTGCGGCGCTTACTGAATGCTTACCGGCCCCATTCATGCCTAGTCCGATGTCACTGAACGTCTCCCCGCCCGATTGTTCGAGGCTGACGCTCGTCATAGCGTGTTCTCGTACACGCAGGATGGAATAAAGGGCGCCCTAGGATTGCTTTGCAGCATCTTAATGGCATCAGACCAACCGTTCTTCTTCCTTCTTGCCTGGGAATATCAGGCTGATGACCACACCACCTGCAATTAGGCCTAGCACAACGGCAAGGCTAATCAGGTGATTGATATTGAACAGGCCGAACGCACTGCCCGCCAGTTTTGCGGCGATGAACACCAGCACCAGCGCAACGGCTTTCTCTAGGTGCACGAGGTATTTCGCAGCAGCAGACAGCATGAAGTAGAGATTGCGCAGGCCTAGGATGGCGAAGATGACCGAGGCATAGACCAGAAACGGCTCCTTGGTGACCGCGATGATGGCGGGCACGCTATCGAAGCTGAAGATGACGTCGGAAATCTCGATGCACATCAGGCACAGCAGCATTGGCGTGGCGTACATGGCCGCGCGTTTCGGCAGCGAAAAGCCCTCTTTACGGGCTATGTCTTCAGCATGCTGGCGGCCGACGACAAAGTGGCGGCCTATCAGGCGCGGCGTGACCGGAATGATACGGCTGGTCAATCGAACCGACCAGTGATCGGAATAGTCCTCCGTGTCATCGCCTTCTTCGCTGCCCATGAACATCTTGACCCCTGTCCACAGCACGATAGCGGCGAAGATCGCTTCCACCCAGTGAGAGATACCGAAGATCCACGTGCCGGCAGCCACGAAGAGGGCGCGGAACAGCAGAGCGCCGATGATGCCGAAATACAGAATGCGGTGCTGCAGGATTCCCTTGATGTTGAAGCTCGCGAAGATCGCGACGAAAACCATCATGTTGTCGATAGATAGGGCTTTCTCCAACACGTATCCCGACAGAAACAGGCTGGCCTGCTGCGGGCTGTGGCGCAGGAAAAGGTAGGCGTAGAACAACAGTGCCAGCGTGATCCATACACAGAACCAGACCGCTGCGTTTTTAAACGTGATTTCTTTGGCTTTCCGGTGAAAGAACAGATCTATCCAGACGGACACGGCAACGGTGACGGCAAGTATCATGCTTGCTTCAAATGTGAGGGGAACGCCCATATCGCCATTTACCCTTGGTTTTGTTGTAGTTCGGCCGTGTGTTAAAGAACTGGGGCATGAGCCGCAATCTTCTTTCAGCGCACCAGATGCGCGATCCATTTCTGTCGTGTCTTTCGCATCATATCTTACCCATCCCCCTTACCGATGCCGATTGAGCGGTCACGATTTCTATAACGTTGCCAGAGGCTCAGCAGAGAATCTGTTGATGGTCATAACGGGGTAGGCAGAGGTATCGGCCGCTTACGTTGGACGCTACGTGAACAGGGTGATCTTCACGTAGCGTTGGCAACAATACTCGGTAACTAACGAAACCTTAAGGTAAGCGGCAAACGTTGACGCGAAAGAGGGGGTGATCGTTTGCCGCTGGATGGTTGTGCGCCTTGCTGGCGATGAAGAGAGGGCCTCTGTCAGCGAGGCATGGCATAGCTGCCGTTTTCGAAGAAGTCGCGGGCGCGCTCATTGTCTTCGCCGTGAGCGATCAGCCCTTCCCATGTGATGGTGGCGCTGTCCTGTAGTAGAAGCGCTACGGTGGCCAGTACAGCGTGGCGTGTGGCGGGCACTTCGATCCAATCCTGGCCGAGGCAGCCCGACAGCATCGGCAGCGGTGTCAGTCCACCGAATGTTCGGGGAGACGTCGGCGCGAGCATCATTGCCGTGAGCGAGGGCGCATCGCTGCAGCGCGGGGACGCGATCTCCGCACGGCCAAGGGTCATTTCGGGTCGTCCGATACGGCGCACATCTAGCGCACCAATGAAGAGTATCTGGCGTGTGTCGTACCACGACTCTTTGACCAACCACGTTGAGCCGTCTGGGCGCGGGTTGGGATGCCAGGCTTCGCCCGCGTGATGTTGGTCGACGATGTAGTACGCCAGCCGATGGGCCGTAAGCGGCAGCGCCATAATGAAGAGCGCTATCAGGGCCACCCAGCCATAGGGCATGGCATTGGCCTGCGGTACATGAAAGGGCGAGGTGCGCGAGAAGGCCAGAATCGCCGTGATAAGTGGAAACAGCAGCGCGCACAGCCAGACCACACTCACCCCGCTTGATGAGATGAGGATGGCGATGAGGCACACCGGTACCATCGCAATCGTCAGCGCCTTCATCAGTCCCTGTAGAAATGACATCCGCGCTGTCGAGTCGTGTTGGTGGTAGAGCCAGGCCCACACACCGGCCAGCAGGATCACGAGTGCGGCAAGCAGCAAACCGCTGAACCAGCCAGCCCATTCCAGATCATGATGCATTGGGTCCCTCTATGGTCGAGGAAAAGGGAATCGTAACGCCATGTCCGCAGCGAGCGTCATGGCTGAGGCATAGTATTCTATATGGAGTTGATACCTGCTGTAACATTGAAACACTAGGTATGCATCACCGTAACCCTTTAAAACCGTGGGTTTCCAAGGATTGTTACGATGAAGGAAATAAATGGCATGCCTATACGAAAATAACAGAAATAGGCAAGAAAATAGAGCGTTCACTTACTGGGAATGGGAATGCGTGAAGACCCTGTACCTTTCGGCACGGGGTCTTCGATAAGCGGCGCCCTCGCCTGTCATCACGCACAAGGGCACATTGGGATCAAGCGGGCAGCAGGCTGTAAGCGATCTCACCCAGGTGGGTTGTCGTGCCATCAATATGCAACTGTACGCTCGGTCCAGCCGTGCGGCAGCGCTGCACGCTACCCTTCCCATCACTGCAATAGTTGGCGTAGGTGATCACGCTCATATCCGGCAGTACCAGGAAGGAATAGACGTTCTGCGGGTTGCTGCCCTCACCACCGGACCCGTGATGCTGACGGATAACGACGCCACTGTCGTTGAGCGGCACGTACTGGCCGAATAGGCTGTTGGCGCGGAACCCTAGCATGAACGCGCTATCAAGGATGGCATCGTTGGTCAGGGTCATCTTGCGGGCGCGCGTGACGCAAAACAGATAGTAGCCGCCTTTGTGAACGATGATGTTGGCGCGCTCAATCTCATCGGTGACCAGGTTCGCCGTCAGCAGAGGCGGTAGGTACTTGATCGTTCGATAGGTGTTATCGGTCAGCTCCGCAATCCCGATACAGCCATTGGCCTTGTACGCATCCGTGGTAGGCACATAGCGAGGTTCGTAGCGGCTGCTACCGACATAATCGCGACTCGTGGACGCTTCGGCACAGTAGTCCGAACCCGTATTGGCTTCAAAGAGCAGATAGGTTTTTTTGGTTGCCGGGTCCTTAAAGAAGTGCGGGTCACGGAAACAGAAGTTGTTGGTCTTGTTGTTGCCGACCTTGCCCTTGGCGGCCGGGTGGCTCTTTTCATACTGGTGCGCCTGCTGCGGCGTCTGGTAGTAGTGGCCATCTGGTGTCGCCAGCAAGGCATGGTACAGAGGCTTCTGAAGCACCAGTTTGCCACCCGTCACCGCGACTTTTTGAGTCAGCGTGGCCAGACGCTGGTCTTTCTGAGTTGACGCTGTGCTGGAAGCTTTTGCGATGGTATAGAACGTTTGCAGTGTGCCATCGGCACGCAGGATGGTGGAGCCGCTCCACTCACTACCTTCCTTGTCCAGAAGGCGATCAGTGACATAACCCCCCTTCGTGTAGTTCACACCATCTTTCGAATAGAAGTAGTAGAGACGCGTAGGGACATTCTTGTTGGTGGGAGCAACCAGTGCGACCAGCACGCGGTATCCCTGTACGCTGGCGATCTCGCTGTTCTCGTCCAGCACAATCCAGTTATCCCAGACATTGTAGCCGGGGATCATGGCCCCCAGCCGCGCGGGATTGAAGGTAGGAAACGTCGTTGCGGTGCTGACGCTGATTTTCGAGGCCTGTTCACGAGTCCAGTGGCTGATGACGGGAGATGTAGTATTCGTTGCCATTATTATTATCCGTTGATCGTCTCGTTTTTCGTAAAAGATATCTTTCGATATCAAAGGTGTTTCTTAATGAATGCGTATCCTGACGTCATTGTTTTCAAAAGGAAACAATAACGAGTTGTAATTGATGCCATGCAGACACCTTTGATACAGGCGCAATACATGATCGTTTGTAAGGTGCTGGAATACACGTTAGCCGGGTGGCGGCTCAGAAGAAGAATGACATGATTGAAGGCCTCTTCGCGTTGCCGCGAAGAGGCCTTGTGCATAGGAAAGAAGCCGTGCGTTATGCAGGCAGAATGTTGTAGATCACCTCACCCACGTAGGAGCGGTTGCCTTTGATGTGCAGTGACAGCGTCGGGCCCGCGGAGCGGTTCTTCTGCAGGTTGCCATCGGCATCGGTGCTGTACTGGGCATAGGTCAGCACGGTCAGGTCAGGCTGAAGCAGATAGGAATAGACGCTCTGAGTATCAGAACTGTTCATCATATCGCTGCTGAAAGACTGCTGGCGCAGCACGACACCGTGGCGGTTGAGCGGCGTGTACGGACCGAACAGCGAGCGAGAGCGGAAGCCCAGCATGAAGGTGCTGCGTTCCAGCGCCTCACAGCTCATCGCCATCTTGCTGACGCGACCGATGCAGAACAGGTAGTAATCGTCCTTGATCTTGAGCATGTTGACGCGCTCAATTTCGTCGGTCACCAGGTTGGAGGTCAGCAACGGCGGCAGGAAGCGCGCAGCGGTGTAGCCTTCATTGGTCAGCTCGGCGATACCGATGCAGCCATTGGCTTTCAGCTCATCGGGGGTCGGCACATAGTCGGGTTCGAACGAAGCGCTGCCGATGTACTCACGGCGTACGCTGCCTTCAGGGCAGATGGCGTTGCCGGTATTGGCTTCAAACAGCAGATAGCTGCGGCCGTCGGACGGGTCCTTGAAGAAATGCGGATCGCGGAAGCAGAAGTTGTTGCTCTGAGTGCTGCCCGTGGTGCTGGACGTGGGGAACAGCGTTTCTCGTTCGCTGGCCTGAGTCATGGTCTGGTAGTACTGACCGTCCGGCACGGTCAGGATGGCGTGATAGCGCGGTTCAGCCAGCGACAAGCGGTTGCCTGCGATGACGACATCCTGAATGGCGGTTGCCAGACGCTGGTCGTTCTGTACGGCCCCCATCTGACCCTGCCCCGGCATCTGGCTTTGCGAGCCGCTTTGAGGCCCCGCGGCCTGTGAGCCTTGTGCTGACATGCCGTCGGGCGGCATGCCCTGGCTGCCACGAGAACGATGGCTGCGGCCGGAATAGTCGCCGCTTTCTTTGACGACGGTATAGAAGGTCTGCAACGCACCGTCATTGCGCAGGAGGGTGGAGCCGCTCCATTCCTGAATGCCGCTCTCTAGCGGGGTGGTGAAGACCTTGCCGCCAGCCTGGTAATGAACGCCATCGCGAGAATAGAAGTAGTACAGGTTGGTTTCGTCGAAGCTGTCAGACGGTGCCGCCAGCGCGACCAGCACGCGGAATCCCTGAACGTCAGCAATCTGGTTGTTTTCATCAAGGGCGTACCAGTTGTCCCAGACATCATAGCCGGGCATCAGTACCTTGACCTGTTGAGGGTCGAAATGCGGAAAGTCGATAGCGTCATCGGCCTCAATCTGGCTGACTTGTTGGCGAGTCCAATGTGAAACGCGGGCTTTGTTAGCGGGATGATGGTGTAGATGTTTCATACCACTCCTTTCCTCTCTCTTTGTTGTGCTTTGTTTTTGAAGCCGCTCACAGCGCTATGGGCGATTTACCTTTCTTAAAGGCGTCGGTACTTTAGAAGTTTTTATCGAAAGGGTTAATTATTTTGTTTTGTATAAAAAGAACTGATAAATCAATACGCTGTGTATTTAAGAAAAAGGCCGTAGTCGCGATTGAAACGACAAAAAAGCGTGTAGATAACGGGGAAGAAAAAGGGGAGGTGGAGCGAGGGCCTACTGAACGGAGTGTATGGGCAGTGGTATAGGAAAATGTGGGGAGGGTAAAGGGCGCTCAGAGGCGCTCCAAGGGTAGAGGAGTAATTAGGCGATTGTCGGGAAGACCAGCGGCGGTTCAACGACGGTGGCCGGCAGGACGTTGTAGTACAGGTCAGTGATGCGCGTTTCCAGACCGTCGATTTCGAGCTGTACGGACGGCCCCGCAGTTTTGACCGATTGCAGCGTCCAGTCAGATGCCGTAGAGAAGTTGGCATAGCTGACGACAGACAGATCAGGCAGTACCAGCCAGGAGTAGATGTACTGACCGTTTTCGGACTGACCGTCGTAACGGTTGCCCAGAGATTTCTGCTGAATGACAACACCGGTTTTGTTCAGCGGTTCGTACTGACCCAGCATGTCTTTGGAACGGAAGCCGAGCAGGAAGTCACGGTTGATGAGATCTTCGTCCGGGATCGTCATTTTGTTGCCGTGGCAGACGCAGAACAGGTAGTAGTGGTTGTCGTAAACCATCAGCTTGATGCGTTCGATTTCATCGGTCACCAGGTTAGTGGTGAGGACCGGCGGCATCAGGTTGACGAAGGTGTATTCGTCGTTGGTGAACTCGGCCATACCGATGCAACCGTTGGCTTTCAGGTCGTCGGGGGTCGGTACGTATTCGACGTCGAAGTCTTCGCTACCGATGTATTTCTGTTTTACTGAACCTTCAGCGTCCAGCAGGCTACCCGTGTTCGCTTCGAACAGCAGGAAGGTTTTGCCCGTTTTCGGGTCCTTGAAGAAGGACGGGTCACGGAAGCACAGGTTGTTGGTCTGGTCGTCACCGAGTGCCAGAGAGTGTTTGGTCGGTGCACGAGATTCGCCCGCGTCGGATTCCCAGATTGTCTGGTAGTACAGACCGTCTGGCTCAGCCAGCAGTGCGTGGTACATCGGGTCAGCCAGGCTCATGCCGGCTTCGGTGACAGCGATAGTCTGGATCGCAGTAGCGAAGCGCTGGTGAGTCTGCCAGCCAGAAGACAGCTCAACACCCATTGCAACGGTGTAGAATGTCTGCAGGCGGCCGTCGTTACGCAGGATGGTAGAACCGCTCCATTCCTGTACATCGCTGAAGAGGCTTTCGCGGAATACGAAACCGCCCGGGATGTAGTGAACACCGTCTACGGAGTAGAAGTACGCGATTTTGGCGTGAGCGCTTTCTTCGTCGTCAACCGGACGAACCAGAGCGAACAGCACGGTGTAGCCATAGATGTCAGCAACGTTGCCTTCTTCGTCCAGTACGAACCAGTTGTCCCATACGTGGTAGCCAGGCATCAGCGCTTTGACTTTACCCGTGTCGAACGGAGGGAAAGTGTTCGTAGCGGTCGGGCGGATGCGAGTTGCGTTTTCGCGAGTCCAATGGCTAGCCTGGGAGACCGGGCGTTCTTCGATATCACGAACCGTGATGGTGTCAGCTTTGCGTGTCATAACATGTTTCCTTTTGTTGTTGTGCAACTAACTGTTATCAGGATGAGAGGTGAGTCATGCTCGATGCGCCGGGCATTCCGGCTGCGCCTTGGCAGGCGTCGGCTTGAACTCGCTGGAGCGGAAGCTGTTCACGGTCTTGCAGCGAGGACACTTCACTTCCAGGAGGCTATAAACCTCAGCCTTGAGCAGCAGGCGTCCGCAGGACGCACAACGTATCGGTTTCATCTCTATATGTTCACTTATGTTTCCTGTGTCGATCGAACCCGCCATATCCACAGTTGGATGAGTCGCTTCACGGCGGGGCTAGTGCGGCCAGTGGTCGAGTCAAACCTGATTGCCTAACTCGGCTGGCAGAAACATAAGAACACAATCGGCTACGTTTGAAACGCGACTGGATTTGTAATGGGGTTGATCACTATTTGCTTGAGTCAAACCCTTTCTATTTCAGTGTGTTACTTTTTGTAAATACGGTTGTAGGGGGGCATTTTACACGCCGCTGAAATGCCCTTTTCGTCAGGCAGGTGCGGCGGAATCGGGTTGGGACAGAACTCGTACTTTTCGTGCGCGATCAGTACGGCATCTGGGCATTTCGTGTTAATCTAAGCGCATCAGAGGACAGATGAGCCGCTAGCCGCTCAGCGTCCGCGATAGGCACAGGCGGGCATCTTCACGGAGATGTGTGCGCTGGCCTGCACACATCATGGAAAAAAGTAATGACAGATCAAGCAGTTGTCGGTGATGTTTCCAAGCTGAGAAACGTCGCTATCATCGCGCACGTCGACCACGGTAAAACGACGCTCGTCGACAAGCTTCTTCAGCAGTCCGGTACGCTCGACCGTAAGAACGAAGGTCAAGAGCGCATCATGGACTCCAACGACCAGGAAAAGGAACGTGGTATCACCATCCTGGCGAAGAACACCGCGATCCAGTGGAAGGACTACCACATCAACATCGTGGATACGCCTGGACACGCTGACTTCGGTGGTGAAGTCGAACGCGTTATGTCCATGGTTGACTCCGTGTTGCTGCTGGTCGACGCCGTCGATGGCCCGATGCCGCAGACACGCTTCGTTACACAGAAAGCGTTCGCACAGGGTCTGAAACCGATCGTGGTCATCAACAAGATCGACCGCCCGGGCGCGCGTCCTGACTGGGTCATGGACCAGATTTTCGACCTGTTCGACAACCTCGGTGCTACCGATGAGCAGCTCGACTTCCCGGTCGTCTATGCATCCGCTCTGAACGGCTTCGCCGGTATGGATCCGGATGACATGGCAGATGACATGGATCCGATGTTCCAGGCCATCGTCGACATCGTCGAGCCGCCGGCCGTTGAAGTCGACGGTCCGTTCCAGATGCAGATTTCCGCACTGGACTACAACAGCTACGTTGGTGTTATCGGTGTCGGTCGCGTCAAACGCGGCAGCGTCAGCCCGAACCAGCAGATCGTCGTCGTTGACGCCGAAGGCAATACCCGTCGCGGCAAGGTCGGTCAGGTCATGACCCACCTTGGCCTCGAACGCGTACAGACCGACAAGGCAACGGCAGGCGACATCATCTGCATCACCGGTATCGACTCGCTGAACATCTCCGACACGCTGTGTGATCCGGAAGCTGTTGAAGCACTGCCGGCACTGACCGTTGACCAGCCGACCGTTTCTATGACCTTCCAGGTCAACGATTCGCCGTTCGCAGGTCGCGAAGGTAAGTACGTCACCAGCCGCAACATCAAGGATCGCCTCGACCAAGAGCTGATCCACAACGTTGCACTGCGCGTACAGCAGGGCGAAACGCCTGAGAAATTCATCGTATCCGGCCGTGGTGAGCTTCACCTGTCCGTCTTGATCGAAACCATGCGTCGCGAAGGCTTTGAGCTGGCCGTAGGCCGCCCGGAAGTCATCATCCGTGACATTGATGGCGTCAAGGAAGAGCCGTACGAAGAAGTCATCATCGACTGTGAAGAGCAGCATCAGGGCTCTGTCATGGAAGAGCTGGGCTACCGTAAAGGTGAGCTGACCAACATGCTTCCGGATGGTAAGGGCCGTATCCGCCTTGACTACATCATCCCTGCGCGTGGTCTGATCGGCTTCCGTGGTCAGTTCCTGACCATGACGTCCGGTACCGGTATCCTGACCAGCCGCTTCGATCACTATGGTCCGCTCAAACCGGATGCAGCGATCGAACGTCGCAACGGTGTACTGGTTTCCATGGCGACCGGTAAAGCATTGGCGTACGCACTGTTCACGCTGCAGGAACGTGGTCGCCTGATCGCTGAGCACGGTACTGAGGTGTACGAAGGTATGCTGATCGGTATCAACAACCGTGCGAACGACATGGTCGTTAACCCGACCAAAGGTAAGAAGCTCGACAACATGCGTGCCTCTGGTAACGATGAAAACATCGTCCTGACGCCGCCGGTCCGCTTCACGCTGGAACAGGCGATCGAGTTCATTGATGACGACGAACTGGTCGAAATTACGCCGGTTCACATCCGCCTGCGTAAGAAATTCCTGACAGAACAGGAACGTAAACGTTCTAGCAAGAAGTAACGCTAGCGTTTGACGCTTCCAACGAAACGCCCTGCCGGTAACGGTGGGGCGTTTTTTTATGCCTAGAGGCCGACAAAAGAAGCACTACTCGCATCATGCCGATGAAAGGCAACGGCGTACGCTGTGCGGTGTCGGGCATGCGCAAGCCCTAGCAAGTGCTGCACCATGAATATTGCTCATGATGGAGCAATTGCCGCGAAGCTTGCGTCCGTGCCTATACTCCAAACAGGCTACGCAGCAGGAATCGCCCTGCCTGCGCCTTCGTTTTTCACGCTGATGAAAGGACGCTTCGATGAGCAAGGTACTGGTGCTGTATTACTCCATGTATGGACATATCGAAACCATGGCGAACGCCGTGGCGGACGGGGTGCGTAAGGTCGACGGGGTGCAGGTCGACATCAAGCGCGTTCCCGAGCTGATGGATGAAGATGCTTTCCGCAAGGCGGGGGGTAAGGCCGATCAGTCTGCACCGGTCGCTACACCGGACGAACTGGTCAACTACGATGCGATCATCCTTGGCGTGCCTACCCGCTTTGGCAACATGGCGAGCCAGATGCGCAACTTCCTCGACCGTACTGGCGGTCTGTGGGCACAGGGCAAGCTGTTCGGCAAGCTGGCGAGCGTCTTTGCTTCTACAGGCACGGGCGGTGGTCAGGAGCAGACCATTACCTCGACATGGACGACGCTGGCCCATCACGGCATGGTGATCGTTCCGATCGGCTATGGCGCACCGGGAATGGGAGGCGTAGAAGAGCTGCACGGCGGTACGCCGTATGGGGCGACCACGATCGCGGGTGCAGATGGTTCACGCCAGCCGTCCGAAGTCGAGCTGACCATTGCCCGCTTCCAGGGTGAACACGTGGCTAAGCTGGCAAAAGCCCTCAAAGGCTGAGGATCGACTGTGGCGATTCGTTCGCCGCTGGTCGCATTCGAATACGCGAAGGCCCCGATGGTTATGCCATCGGGGCCTTCGTTGTCTTCCGCTGTACGGAATCAGCTATAGCGCACCACAGTACGTTTCTTGTCTGGCACGATGACGGTGTCACCGGCCTGCAGGTCGTGCTGGACGCTCTGGTCGTCGACGCCGATGACTTTTGCCACCGAGCGCTTATCGCCGTCGCGGTCAATGACCTTCATGCGGACGTTGGTACCATGATAGCGCGCGGTGATGATGCAACCCGCTCGGGGAGCGGTTTTCACCGGGCGTCGAGAGTCGAACATGCCGCTTAGGCCGCTCGCAGGAGAATCCCAGTTAATCGTACGTGCATTCATGACAGCCTCGCTGAACCCAAGGCCCGAAGACAATGGGAAATCGATCTGAAGTGTGTAGCACATCGCGCGGACGCAGTGGGCCCTGGGCGATGTCAGGTGAACAGCAGGCGAAGATACTCCTGTGCTCACGGTGCTGTCACGGGAATTCTATTGTCATGCCGAATCGGCATGACATGCGAAATAGGTATAGCGGTCGGGTGCGGCAGAACCGCGGAATGCGTGGCTTACAGGCCCAGTGAGCGGCACAGGTCGGGCTGGACGATTTCGATCCAGTAGCCGTCGGGATCCTTGACGAAGGCGACGTCGCGCATCTTGCCCTGCTCCGGGCGTTTAACGAACTCGACACCGTTGGCATCAAACCACTCAACGGCTGCCTGTAGATCGGGTACGGCGAAGCAGATATGACCGAAGCCCTGAGGTTCGGCATTGCCGTTGTGGTACTGAAAATCGGCGTCGTTTTCCGTGCCCCAGTTATGGGTTAGCTCTAGCAGTCCTCGCTGCGAGAACGTCCACTGGTTGCGGTCGGCGGTGTCGCTGGGCACGCTCGCACCTTCGTCCAGATTAGCCAAGAAGTAGAGCGAGAAGGACATTTCTGGGAAGTCGAGCTTGCGTAGCAGGCGCATGCCGAAAACGCGGGTATAGAAATCCAGCGTGATCTTAGGGTCCTTAATGCGCACCATGCTGTGGTTGAGCGTGAAGCCTTGGGTTTGAGGTGCACTTTGTTCACTAACGCCGGCGGCCTGTTCAGTGAAAGCCATTATGCAATTCCTTCTCTATGAGTGTGATGTTGGCAAGAACATAAGGGCTTCACCGTTCTCTATCAAGAATAAAATCACTGACTGATAAAGTGTTACATTAGCTGCTTTGCAGTAATAGTGAGATGAAAAAGGAGGGGGGATGAAGATTGATGAACTGATTGAAAAGCAGCGTCGGCGCAATGCTGAGAGAGGATGGTGTGTGCTGATCATTGCTTTTCTATTTATATCAGTCTGCGGGATAGGTGCTTTGCTCGGCTACTTTAAAATCATGACGCGCTTCCGATTATTTCACGAAGAAGTCCAGCGCGAGCTTGATGATAAGGCTCGGGCTAAACAGAGAGAAGAGGAGCGAGTGACCCATTTCTGGGAAACAGAAGAGGGGCAACGTCGCGCTACTTGGCTAGATCGTCCTTTGCTGTCGCCTCAAGCTCATAATTTATACAAAGAAATTCTTGTGAAAAACTATGGCGAAAATCCATTGCACCCTAGTGATGATGATCCTGTCGTAGCGCAGCTGCTTGAGCAGTACCCTGTGATCAAATGGTCTGATGACAACCACGCAGTACCGTTTAAATGCCAACCTGCTGGCGGAGAATGCCATCCCACTGAGCCAAAGGATGGAGACGCTGTAATTGTTGCTGGGTGCCAGTCTCAAGTGGTCAAGCGGCGTGGAAGAACACTATCAACTTACTGGGATAATGGCATTCCTATTCAGTTTCGGGCTGAAGCTGGTGATAATGTTACTATGAGTTATATCCAAGGTTATAAAGATAGTAGATTCTTTTTGGGTGGAAATTATCAGATGACACTCTGCCGATATCATGTGTTACCTTCCAATAAAGATGATAAAGAAGTTATTTTTGATCAATGTATAGCACCTTCACGTGTAACTGCCCCTGTTGTGGAAAATTTAGCAAAAACTACACAGCAGCTGACTTACCGTGATATATGGTATCTGCTTCATCAACATCAGGAAACGCAATATAGACAATCTATTATTGATTGGCCTTTTAGCAAACCAGGCGATGATAATGTCGCGCCAGAACATAAAGTGCAAGGGGCTGACTTCTATACTTATGCAGTGTGGACGGCCATTGTTCAACAGGATAAAGAATGTAATATTCGCCATTTTAATAACTGCCCTGATGTAGGCGATGATGATATTATTGACTACTTCCAGTCGGTGTTTATTGATAATGGCATCCCTGATCCCTTTGGGGATAATAACTTGACGGATATAAATATCAAACGTCAAGGAGAATGGTAATGAATAATAATATATATAGATATATTTATCGATTTACCCTTTTTGTATTTTACACACTATTATTTATCAACATATTGCTTTGTTTAGATGCTACGATACGTGTACTAAGCTTTGATCAATCGAAGCATTTTGCTTCATTCGATACGTTCTACATCGGAACAATCAGAACAAATAGTACGGCTGCAATCTTTCTGAGTTGGATGTGGTTTATTCCGTTGGCTACTTCCCTACTGTTCCTCCATTTCATGTGGCGAGCTCAGCGAAAATTATTGGCATGCTACGGAAGCTGGGCAATATTGATTATTGGTATATGTTCTGCGCTATCAATAACACCTGGCCCTTATATTTTTAAGGTCGAACTTGAGGATCCTTATCGCTATATAACAGTGGCTTCACCTTATTCTAATTTGAGCGGTGTGTTCGATAAGCATGAGCTACCTTATCTTGATATTTTTAGCACTAACTTCTCTCTTGTTGGTGACGATGATGAGATGAACGAGCCTTGTGTTGACCGCTATATAAGGTTCCGTTGGCCGATATATATAGAGACCAGCTGGGTGTGGTGGCACTCTTATAGAGAAGAGGAGGATAGAAGTGATCCTTATCACGATAGCTCCCATTATCGCCAAGAGGAGCAATCTCCTCAGATGATTGAGCGTCGGCGTCAGCAGTGCCGTGCTGTTACCGCTTCGTTTAAATAAATATGAAAAGGCCCCGCTCGAATCATCGAACGGGGCCTTTTGGGTCAGCAGTAAAGCTTATTCGCCAGTCGCTTCGTTGATGCGGTCAGTGGCCTGCTGTTTCTGTTCTTGGATGGTGTCGCCTGCTTTCTGCTTGGTTTCGGACGCTTTGTCCTGCGCTTTCTGCGCTACACCGCTTTTGTTGCCTGTGTTGGTTTTGGACTGCACTTTGCGGCGTGCATCGTGGGATGTTTTGGTTGCAGATTCTTTAGCGCTGTCGGCTTTCTTCTGAGCGGCTTCTTTGGTGTGGTTCGCTTTCTGCTGCAGCGTAGTAGCTGTATCAGTAGCGCCAGCAGTGGTCGGTTCTGCTGCCAGAGCGACGGAAGAGAAACCCAGAGCGCTGATGATTGCCAGGGTGCTGCCGATGCGACGAGAAACTGAAGACATAGTGATGCTCCTTGCTTTCTTTTGATGCGAAAGGATACCCCGCCTGCTGGTCGCTATCGTATTGCGCCATCAGGAAGATGTGTTCATCTGCTAGTGGTGTCCCACTGTAGGCTGAGACTCGGTTGTGTAGGGGGAGTTCACTTAAGATCCGCTTCAGTTTCATGTGTTCATATTTTTTCCTTATTTTTATCGGTGGCATGACTGGGCAGATAGGCCGATCGCTGGGCCTTCATGTTGAAGGCTAATCCGCTGTTTATGGACGCTTTTATTCGCGGGAGAGAGCAGCCCTATCGGGGTGTGAAACGGGCGCTGGCAGCTATGCGCTATACATACGCTAACAGGGCACTTTGGCCGATCAATGAGTCAGGGGACAATCGTCGTTGATGCGGGTCTCTATCATGGAGGGCACGCTGCGACGGGCCTGACGAGCTATGCTTTCACACTGGGAATACCGTGGATGAACGAGATAAGCGGCAGAGAGAGGCAGGCAATGGCGGGACTGGGGCGTTGGATAGTGATGATGAGCATGCTGCTGCTGATGGCAGGGTGCGCAACGACGGCATCGCGTGCACCGCTCAAGGTGACCGATGGCCCAGTCGATGGGCGACGCCAGAAGGTCATTGCTACGGCCCAGCGCAGCGTCGGGGTGCCCTACAAGTTAGGGGGAACGTCGATCAACGATGGCGTTGATTGCAGCGGCCTTGCCCTTCTGGCCTATCGTCAGGCAGGCGTCTCGCTGCCGCGCAGCAGTAACCAGCAGTACCACTTCCTTCCCAAAGCGCGTGTTGCTCAGCCGGGCGATCTGCTGTTCTTCGGCAGCAAGGGTCAGGCTTGGCATGTTGGGCTGTACGTGGGCAACAACACCATGATTCACGCACCTGGAAAAGGGCGGAAGGTGCAAAAGACATCGCTGGACGTCGCCTACTGGAAATCGCACTACCTCGGCGCGGGTCGATTGGCGCCCTGACCCCCATATTTTCTATTCCCACCACCTTGCGGTGCGAGAGCGTTCGTTTAGGGAACCGGGCGCCATGATGTCACTGCACGGTCAGGCGTCGTCTGACGTCTGCTGCTGCGAACTTTTCAGGCGGGCATGCCGCTGACGGTAGCGGGCCAGAAAGTCTGCGATGCGTCCGATGGCTTCGCGCAGATCGGATTCATAAGGCAAGAATACGATGCGGAAGTGATCCGGATCGGGCCAGTTGAAGCCGGTCCCCTGCACGAGCATGACATGCGTCTCTTCCAACAGCTCTAGGAAGAACTGTCGGTCGTCGGCGATGGGGTATACCTCTGGGTCGAGGCGCGGGAACATGTACAGCGCCGCGGCTGGCTTGACGCAGCTCACGCCGGGAATCGCATTGATCAGTTCATAGGCCAGATCGCGCTGACGGCGCAGCCTGCCTCCTTCCTTGACCAGCTCTTCTATGCTCTGGGTGCCGCCCAGCGCTGTCTGGATCGCCCATTGCCCTGGCACATTGGCACACAGCTTCATATTGGCGAGCATGTTCAGACCTTCGATGTAGTCCTTGGCCGCCTGCTTATTCCCTGACACGATCAGCCAGCCCGCGCGGTAGCCGCAGGCGCGGTAGCTTTTCGACAGCGAGTTGAAGGTAAGGGTGAGCACGTCGGTGGACAGGCTGGCGAGCGCTGTGTGCTTCGCACCTTCATACAGGATCTTGTCGTAGACCTCGTCAGCAAGAATGACCAGCTCATACTCGCGTGCGATCTGGATGATCCCTTCCAGCACGCTGTCAGGGTAGATGGCCCCCGTCGGATTGTTGGGGTTAATCACGACGATCCCTTTGGTGCGGGGCGTGATCTTGCTGCGGATATCGTCCAGATCGGGTATCCACCCTTCGGCCTCGTTGCACCGGTAGTGCACGGGCTCGCCCCCTGACAGGCTGGTGACGGCGGTCCACAGCGGATAGTCCGGAGCTGGAATGAGCAGTTCATCGCCATTGTCGAGCAGGGCATTGGTGGCCATCGCGATCAGTTCGGAGGCACCGTTCCCCAGATAGACGTCCTCCATCGTGACATTGGCGATGCCCTGTGTCTGCGAGTAGTGGACGACAGCCTTCCTTGCTGAAAAATTGCCCTTGCTGTCCGAGTAACCTGACGATTGGGGAAGGTTGCGGATCATGTCCTGCTGCACTTCCTCTGGGGCGTCGAAGCCAAAGACCGCTAGGTTGCCAATGTTGAGTTTGATGATCTTGTGACCGTCATCTTCCAGCTGCTTGGCTTTGTCCATGATCGGACCACGGATGTCGTAAAGCACGTGGTTCAATTTGTTTGACTTCGTGATGGCTCTCAATGCCTTCTCCTTGTTCGGTGATGAACCCTTTCCCCGCGTGCGCCTAACGATGGCCGTCTTCATCACTGTCGCGCTGTCAGGGGTATAACAGCGGGCGGAGCGTGGTCTCAAGCAGTGCTTTCAGCTGCGAGCGCTCCTGTCCGGACAGTGTCTTCAGCGGTCGGGGCAGGCACGGCGACGCTACGACACCCAGCAGCTCTGCCATGGTTGCAGTGACGCGCAGGCTCCCGTAACGCTGGAACAATTCCCATAGTGGTGCCAAAGGCGCGTCAAGGCGACCGATTTCGTTCCTATCATCGTCTTGGGCTGCCTGAGCCAGCCTGAGGAAATAACGTGGGAACAGTCCGGCTAAGACCGAATACCAGACATCGCAACCTGCTTGGAGTCCTCGCAGAGACTGCGCGTCGCCACTGATGCCGATGGTGACACCTGCTTTGACTTGCTCCTTTAGCCGCGCGACCCGCCGGGCGGCAGTGGTCCTGTCCTGAGCCAGTGTCCCCAGCTTGATGGAGCCGACATGGGGAAGTTGGGACAGGGCGATCAGCAGCTCGTCCGTAAACTCGAAGCCGGTCGTTGCGGGGTTGTCGTAGACGCAGAGTGGTACAGATATAGTGCGCGTGACGTCTTCATATAGCGAGAACACTTCATCGGCACTCAGCTTCTGGTAGGAAACGGGGGCTAGCAGGACGCCGCTGACCCCTTCGTGCTGGGCATCGTCGGCCAGTCGCAGCACGTCATCCGCAGATGGGCTGCCGATGCTTGTCATGACAGGGATGCCGCCTGACACGCTGATGGCTAGCCTCGTCGTATCACGGCGCTGTTCACGGGTCAGGTAAGCGTAGCTGCCCGTGGAACCCAGTGCGCCAATAGAATCCACGCCAGCTTTTACCAGCCTTTCAATCAGTGAAACGAATGATGCCTGATCGACTCTGCCGTCGATCAGCGGTGTCAGCGGAAAAGCACTCAACCCTTTGAACATGTGATGTCCTCCACGCCCTTCGGTGCATTGGTGTGTTCGTGTCGGTGGTGACGCTGCGGTCAGCGGGCAAACCGGCGTGATCCAACGACACAGAAGATGACGCCGACTGTTATGGCGATCATCAAGGGGCTGACGGTTTCGTGAAGCAGCGTAGCGGAGAGTCCCAGTCCTAGGAACGGCTGCAGCAGCTGTAGCTGGCCGACGGCGGCAATGCCTCCGATCGCGAGCCCCTTGTACCAGAATATGAATCCGATGAGCATGCTGAAGAGCGATACATAACCCAGTGCTAGCCAGGCCGGTGTACGGATGGTGTCGAAGGAGGTCGGCAGCGTAATCAGCGTTGCGACTAGCATGACGGGTAGCGAGATAATGAGTGCCCAACTGATGACTTGCCAGCCGCCCAGAGATCGCGTCAGTTTTGCTCCTTCGGCATAGCCCAGACCGCAGACAATCACTGATGCCAGCATCAGCAGATCGCCAATGGGAGAGATGGCAGCGCTCTGCGATAGGGCGAATCCGGCAACCAGCAGGCTGCCTAGCAAAGAGAATGCCCAGAAGGCTGCTCGCGGACGTTCGCCACCACGCAGTACGCCGAAAATAGCCGTCGTCAGCGGTAGCAGGCCAAGAAAGACGATGGAATGAGCAGAACTGACGTATTGCAGGGCCATGGCCGTCAGCAGCGGGAATCCGATGATGACGCCGAGTGAAACGATGAGCAGTGGGACGACCTGTGAAAGCTGTGGGCGCTTTTGGCGGAAGCCAAGAATCAGTATCAGGGCCAGCACTCCGGCAATCGAGGCTCGCAGGAACGTCAGGAAGAAAGGACTCATGTCGAGTACGGCAACTCGAGTGGCCGGTAGGGAGCCACTGAAGATGATCACCCCCAGCAGTCCGTTGATCCACCCGGACGGTGAACTCGGCTCAGCCTTATGCACTATTGGATTTGTCATGCCTGCCTCGCAGTGTGATGGCTTGAATCGCTTGATACTGCGATGCTAGTCTTCAAGACATAGGACAATCAAATTATTGTCATGGATACATTTCATGAAAGCTCGATATAAAGCCATCGTGGACCGATACGCCGATGAGATCCGATCGGGAGCTCTGGCGGCAGGCACTCGGCTGCCAACACATCGCCAGCTATCGGCTCAGGAGCATGTTTCGCTGGCCACGGCGACGCGTGTATATGCAGAGCTGGAAGAGATGGGCCTTGTCAGTGGAGAGGTCGGGCGGGGTACCTTCGTCAAGGAGATATCACTGCCTGCAGGCCATGGTATCGACCAGCACGTCATCGCGACGGACATGCTGGATCTGAATTTCAACTATCCCTCGCTGCCTGAACAGGGCGAGCTGCTGCGTGAATCACTGCGCCAGCTTGCGATGGCAGGAGACATCGACTCCTATCTGCGCTATCAACCCCATGCCGGCAAGATGTCCGAACGGGAGATCATGGCGTCTTATCTGACGAACGGGCCTTTCAGACCCTCTGCCGATCATCTGTTGATCGTGAACGGTGCCCAGCACGGGCTTGCCGTGACAGTAATGGGCCTACTGAATGCCGGGGATGTCGTCGTCGTGGATACGCTGACCTACCCGGGATTTAAGGCGCTGGCTGCCCTCTACCATCTCGAACTGATCGCACTGCCCTATGGCGCGGACGGCCCGGATTTGGAAGCGTTGCGCACCATCTGTGCGACACGGCATGTGCGGGCACTGTATGCCATCCCCACTCTGCATAATCCGCTTGGCTGGGTGCTCAGCCATGATCAGCGGCAGACCCTCGCGGACATCGCGCGACAGCATGATCTGCTTATCATCGAAGATGGTTCTTATGTCTTTCTGGTGGATGATCCTGCTCCTCCTCTTGCCGTGTATGCCCCTGAGCGAACGGTCTATGTCATGGGGTTTTCCAAGAACGTGGCGACGGGACTGCGCGTGGGGGCCGTCGTCTGTCCTGCTCAATACCAGCCCGCGTTGGAACGAGCGATAAGAGCGACGGCTTGGAACACGCCTTCGTTGATGTCTGCCTTGGTCTGTGGGTGGATTCAGGAGGGCACGGTGGCGCGGCTTGAAACACTCAAGCGACAGGATGCGCGGCAGCGGCAGGCCGTCGCCAGAGAGGTGCTAGGGGCAATGCCGTGCATTGCTCATCCGGCGTCCTACTTCCTGTGGTTGCCTCTATCTGACGAAACGCGAGCGGATCGGGTTGTGAAAGGGCTGATGGCGCATGATGTTTCGGTGTCGACGGCCGAGCCGTTCTGTACGACGTCGAGCGTCCCTCAGGCGATACGTGTGGCACTGGGGTCGGTTTCGATCGAGACTCTGCGCGAGGCGCTGTCGAGGGTGAAAGCGGCGATCGAGCTGGAGCGGTTCCGTTGATTTTGCAGCCTGTTAGGCAGATAAAGGGGAGCGGTGGGTGGGCTTAAGTGTGATTCTCCACCGCCTAGATTAGGGTTAGGCTGAAGTGTCGCAAGACGCAACGTGATGGCTGTGGCCGCCTATCCTTTCGCATGGACGAAAGCGGTGGGCGAACGGCCTCGCGCAATAACAAATAGTGCAATAACGACAGCAGGAAAGGCACCGTGCTTTGCGACCGTGTCTTTCGCAACGATCGACTGCCCCGTGCCCAGCGTGCGGGACGAATGACAGGATTCAATAACAATGACAGATAGAATTGCAGTTATTCGCGGTGATGGTATCGGCCCGGAAATCATGGAGGCTACGTTGCATGTACTGGACGTGCTGAAAGCCGATCTGGAGTATGAGTTCGTCGAGGCAGGGATGAGCGCGTATGAGAAGACCGGTGAGCTGCTGCCGCAGGCCACGCTGGATACGATCGCGCGGCTGCGCGTGGCGCTTAAGAGTCCGCTGATGACGCCTATTGGCGGTGGTTTCTCTTCCATCAATGTGGCGCTGCGCCGTCACTTCGATCTTTATGCCAATGTGCGCCCGGCCATTAGCTTTCCCAATACGCAGGCCCGCTATAGCGATCTGGACCTGATCGTGGTGCGCGAGAATACCGAAGGGGCCTATCGCAGCGAAGGGCAGACGCTGTCCGACGACGGTGAAGAAGCCCACGGCGATATCTGCGTCACCCGCAAGGGCAGCGAACGCATTGCGCGCTATGCCTATGACATGGCGAAGAGTACGGGGCGTCGTAAGGTCACTATCGTGCACAAGGCCAACATCATCAAACAGGCTTCAGGGCTGTTCCTTGAGACGGCACGGCAGGTGGCCGCTGAGTATCCCGAGATCGAAACCAACGAGCTGATCGTCGATAACACCTGTATGCAGCTGGTCATGAAGCCCGAGCAGTTCGATGTCATCGTGACCACCAACCTGTTCGGCGATATCCTGTCCGATCTGTGTGCGGGTCTGGTCGGTGGGCTGGGCATGGCACCGGGGGCCAACATTGGCCAGCGCGAGGCCATCTTTGAGGCCGTGCACGGCTCTGCGCCGGACATCGCGGGGCAGGGCAAGGCCAACCCGTGTGCGCTGATGCTGGGGGCCGCCCAGATGCTTGATCACCTTGGCAAAACCGATAAGGCCGCTACGCTGCGTCGGGCGATCCGTGAAACGCTCGAAGCGCGCGATAATCTGACCCCTGATCTGGGGGGCAAGGGTAGCACGATGTCCTTCGCGGAGGCCGTCGCGCGTCGCTGCTGAGCGGCACCGCTTTCTTTCCTGACTTCGGAGTGACAGATGTCCCGACTGACAGCTCGACATTGGGTCTTCGACATGGACGGCACCCTGACGCGGGCCATCCACGATTTCGACCTGATGCGGCGCACGATGAGCGTCCCGGCAGGAATCGATATTCTCGATTACCTGAATGCCCTGCCTCGCGATGAAGCCGAGCGCCATTTCCAGTGGCTGCGCCAGTACGAGTACGAACTGGCCGAGCAGGCCCAGCCCGCAGAGGGCATCCACGACCTGCTATCGCAGCTGCTGGATCAGGGCGTCACGCTGGGACTGCTGACCCGCAATATGGCGCCACTGGCGCGCCTGACGCTGGAGCGTGCCGGACTTTCCGACTTCTTCCCTGATGAAACGCTGTTGGGGCGAGACGATGCTGAGCCGAAGCCCGATCCCGATGGTCTGAACCGTCTGGCTTCGCAGTGGCAGGTTGCTCCGTCATCGCTGGTTATGGTCGGTGACAGCATTATCGACGTGATGACTGGGCGCGCAGCGGGAGCCTATACGGTCCTGATGCACTCTGATGACGAAGAAGCGCAGGCGCTGGCGGATCTAAGCGTCACGACAGCGGATGCACTGATCGCACGGTTGGGCAGTCGTGCATGATGGTGACCGCCTAGCGCATGATCTGTCAGGTGGAATAGTGCTGGCACTGTCCGTTTCGGGCGGTGCCAGTCGCTTTTCTGCAGGATGATTTCGATACGTGGGCGCTTGAACCGCGCCTGATTCATGAACGACAAGGACCCTCAATGAACAGCATTCTCGTCCTCAACGGCCCCAACCTGAATCTGCTGGGCAAGCGCGAACCGCATATCTACGGCCACGAAACGCTGGCTGATGTCGAACAAAGCGTCATCGCTCACGCGGCAGGGCGCGCAACGGTGGTCTGCCAGCAGTCTAACCATGAAGGCACGCTGGTCGATCTGATCCAGGACGCACGCGGCCAGTTCGACGGCATCATCATCAATGCTGGAGCTTATACCCATACGTCGGTAGCCATTCTCGATGCGCTGAATGCGTTCGAAGGAAAGGTGGTCGAGCTGCATATCTCTAACGTCCATCGCCGTGAAGCGTTTCGCCATCATTCTTACTTGTCAGTGCGCGCTGACGCTGTAGTCGCTGGTATGGGGACATTCGGCTATCTGGCATCGCTTGATTATCTATTAAAGGTACTGGGCGACTAGCCGATAGGGTCAGGGCAAGGATTAATCGGCATTATCAGCGAAGATCGCGTCATTATCTGGTGATTTGTCAGCATCTTTTCTGTTATTTCAGCCGGTTGCGCCTTACAGAAATCTTATGGCCACAGCCGTGGCCATTTAGTCTGACTGCGCCCTCCCGATGTCCGCCCGTCCGGAAGAGGGCTGAACACGAGTGCCCTAGCCATGCGTCTATCTTTTTGCCTTGTCCCTGTTACGATCGCGGCCATGCTGGCCGGCTGTGCGCAGTCGTCGCTGGTCGATAACGTTGCTTCCTCCAACAAGCGTCTCGACCCGTGGCTGCCGCCGCTGCCTACGCCCGTGCCGAGTTTCCGTGCTAATGACTGGGCGATCCAGCCTCAGCCAGCTGCTCCTGTCGCACAGCGTGTGCAGCCTGCGCCGGTAGCGGCTCCCGTTGTTGCGCCGGTTGTTGTACCGCCTCCCGCAGCGCCTGTTGCCGTGGCTGCTTTGACCTCCGAGCCGATCAAGTGGATGCGTCAGGCCAGCAACTGTGAGAATAACGAGCGCTGTGCCGAAGTCAGTGTCGAATACCCACGCTTCCCGCAGGATCAGGAGTTGACCGGTGCGATTGAGCGCCAGCTGGGAGCTGTTCTGACCGGCTTGACCCAGCCGCAGCTGATCCAGCCTGCTGTCTCTAGCGCTAGCTATACCGTTGAAGCCAGCGTCGAACGCTACCTGACCGATTCCTACTCCGAAGGGTTCGTCGAGCTGTCCGCCGATGTGCTGCGTGCCGATGCGCAAGTGGCTGTACTGTCCGTCAATGGCACACTGCACCGCGCCGCTCGTGATGTGAGCGAAACCCAGTACCTGCTGTTCGACCGTACCCAGAAGCGTCTGGTCGATCCGTCTGAATTGGCTCAGTCCGGCACGCTGTCGCGTCATGTTGCACAGCTCCTGCGCGATGGCGCACCCAGCGAGAACCTGAGTCGTGCGACGGGTGCCCTGCTGAGCGAAGATGCCATCGACGGTGACGAATAAGGGCTGAACGGCTTCATTCATGTGCATGCTGGACGAGGCGAACAGGCTGAGAGGCATAGTCCCTGCATGATGGCAGGGGTATGCTGTGGATCCCTGTTCAAATCAAGAGGATATTGCCATGATGGATACGTCTGACCCGCGGCCTCGCCACCATCCTCTCGAGGATGCGCTGGCGCTGGTCATCGGTATCCTGTTGATCTCCTTTGGCGTGCAGTGCTACCTGTTCCAGCATTTCCTGACTGGCAGCACGGCAGGCATGGCCTTTCTGATCAGCTACGTCTCTCCGTGGTCGTTCGGTTCCTGTTTCTTCATCATCAACCTGCCTTTCTATGTGCTGTCGTTCATGAGAATGGGGTGGCGGTTCACCGTGCGCACCTTCATTGCCGTAGCGATGCTGTCTTGCGTGTCGAATGTGCTGTCCGGCAAGCTCACGGTGTTCGGTCATCACATTGAACCGTTGCAGGGCATGCAGATGCACCCACTCTACGCCAGCGTGATGGGCGGGTTATTGATGGGGGTCGGCTTTCTGATTCTGTTCCGGCATGGCTTCAGCCTTGGGGGCATCAATATTCTGGCGCTGTTCTGTCAGAAGCAGTTCGGCATTCGCGCTGGGCTGCTCCAGATGATCATCGACCTGTGCCTGATGGCCGTCGCGTTCACTTTGTTGCCGTGGGATGCCGTGCTGTATTCCGTGATTGGGGCTGTGCTGCTCAATCTAGTGCTGCTGATGAACTTCAGTAACAAGCGGTATATCGCATTCAGCTAAACGCATTCTTGTCATCATGATGCTATCAAAGGCGCCTTCAGGCGCCTTTGTCGTATCTGGCCTGTGCGAACGATACGCGTGGTAGCATGCGTAATGACCCCCCTTATGGACCAGGAGCGTTTCATGTCACATGCCGTGCCCCAGAGAGAGGAAGACCCCACTTTATCGTCGCAGCAGCGTGGCGCGCTGATTGCCGTGGCGATCGGACTGTCCATGATTACGCTGGACGGCAGTGCACTGAATCAGGCGCTGCCCGCTATTCAACGAGAGCTGATGGCGACCTCGACCCAGCTGCAATGGATTGTGACGGCCTACACGCTGCCGCTGGCGGGCTTGCTGTTGCTGGCAGGTGTGCTCGGGGATCGCTGGGGGCAAGGGCGGCTGTTTACCGGTGCGCTACTGGGGTTTGCCGCAACGTCGATGTGGTGTGCGTTGGGGCAGTCATCGGGGGCACTGATTGCCGCGCGCACTGCACAGGGTATTGCCGCCGCCGGCATTCTACCGATGACGCTGTCGCTGATGGGGCAGCTCTTTCCTGAACGCGCTGCCCGCATTCAGGCCGTCAATACCATCTCCATCGTGGCATCCGTTGCGATGGTGCTTGGGCCGTTCATGGGCGGCGTGCTGACTCAGCTGGTCGGGTGGCGGTCGATCTTCTGGCTGAACGTGCCGGTCGGCCTGTTCGGTGCATGGCTGGCATTTCGTCATCTGCCGCATTTTCCACCGTATCGGCGGCCTATGGATCTGGCGGGCACGCTGGTCGCGATGCTGTCGCTGTGTGTTTTCGTCGGCGGACTGATCGAAAGCAGCTCGCTGCCGTGGCTGCATCCTCGTGTACTGGGTGCATTGGTGCTGGGAGCGCTGGGAGCGGTTGTATTCGTCATGATTGAACGGCGCGTGCGCCATCCGATGCTGCCGCTGACGATCTTTCGCAACGGTCTCTTTACTGCCGCCTCGCTGAGCGGCATGGCGTTTCAGTTTGCGGGGTACGGCATCCTGTTTCTGGTAGCGCTGTTTTCGCAGAAGGCATGGCATATGGATGCGCTGGACGCCAGTCTGCTGGCGTTCCCCTTCACGCTGATGCTGGTGATCGTGTCGCTGTGGGTGAACCCGCGCCTGCATCTGAGTGCGCGGGGCCGCATGCTGATCGGTAGCAGTATTGCCCTGTGCGGCAGCCTGCTGATGGCGTTTCTGAGTGGCCGTGACAGTTGGCCGCTGATCGTAATCGGTCTGACCCTGATGGGCGGTGGGCTGATGCTGTATTCGCCGACCCTCAATGTGGTCGCAACCTCCTGTCAGGACAAAGCCTTCGGTGGCGGGTTGGCCTCCGGCATCTACCATACTTCCCGACAGATCGGCATGGCGTTCGGGATGGCACTGTTGGGTGGGCTGGGCACCATTAGCGGTGAGTGGGCGATCTGGGGGGCACGCGCGGGCATGCTGCTGATTTCACTGGCGTCCTTGATTGTGCTGTTGTTGGCTTGGCGCTGGATCAAGGCATGAGGGGAAGGGAGCAGCGCGACATGAGTGTGCGAACGGGACGATTGACGGTCTTGCTGGGGGCCGCGCCGGGCGTGGGGAAGACGCATGCAATGCTGACCCGTGCGCACGAGTTGTTGCACCGCAACGCCGATGTCGTGGTGGCGGCCGTCAATACGCACGGCAGTAAGGCGCTGGAGGAGCTGCTGGCCGCACTGCCGCACCATGAACGTGACGGCTGGGATGCGGCCGAACTGGATCTGGATGGCATTCTGGCACGGCGTCCTGAAATAGCGCTGGTCGATGACCTTGCTCACCGCAACCCCATGGGCTCGCGCCACGAACACCGCTGGCAGGATATCGAAGAGCTGCTGGAGGCTGGCATTGACGTACTGACCACCGTCAACGTGCACCATCTGGAAAGCCTCAACGACGTGGTCGAGCAGATCACGGGCATACGCATCAGCGATACCGTGCCTGATGCACTGTTCGACCGCCTGCACGATATTCGCCTCGTCGATCTGCCCGCGCGTGAACTGATCGAGCGCCTGAGTCAGGGCAAGGTCAGTCTGCCCGAACCGAATGCCTCGCAGGTGCGTGCTTTCTTCAAACCGTCTCATCTGATGGCGCTGCGTGAGCTGGCGATGCAGACCGTGGCTGAGCATGTAGATGCCGACCTACGTGAGCGTCGCAGCGAGGCCAAGGCCAGCAGTGCCATTCAGCGCCATGTGATGGTCGCTATCGACGGGCGGGGGCAGTCGGACTATCTGGTGCGCGCGGGCTGCCGTATTGCCGAACGGCGCGGTGTACCATGGTCGGTGGTGACTGTGAAGTCGGCGGCAGAAAGCACCTACAAAGGCACGCGCCGTCGTTTTCAGTGGCATCGACGGGCCCGACAGGCGCGCCAGCTCGAGATCGACCGTGCCTTTGCACTAGCCCGCAGTTTGGGGGGCAGCACGACGGTGCTGCACGGTGCCGATATTGCAGCGACATTGCTGAACGCCGCGGATGCGCGCAATGCCCGTACCATCGTGATTGGTCGCACGCGCCGCCGTCCTCTGGCGAAGCTGCTGACCCGTAGCCTGACGCAACAATTGCTGTTGCACGGCGCACGCTACGAACTGACCATTGCCAGCCTGCCTCGAGGGCGCGAAGAGCCGCGTCCCTTGCCACCGTCGATGCCGCCGCGCTGGACGCTGCGCGAGCCTGCGCTGTTGATCGGTGGCACGCTGGCCGCCGTGGCCGCCGCTTTGGCCGGTGAGCACCTGCTCAATCTGGCCGACATCTCGATGATCTTCATTCTGGCCGTGCTGCTGGTAGCATCGCGCACGCGCATGGCCGTGGCGCTGATGATGGCGCTAGTGTGCTTTCTGGCCTACAACTTCCTGTCGATCGAACCGCGCGCCACGTTCTATATCGGTAGCCCCCGTGGCATCACGACCGTCGCGATGTTTCTGGCTACGGCCCTGATCGCAGGACGGCTAGCGTCACGGCTGCGTTCTCAGGTGGTGGCGCTGCACGCGGCCAATGCGCATGCGGTTGCCATGCAGTTGCTGGGGCGTCAGCTGGCGCAGGCTGCCGACCTAGGACAGGTTATCTCGGCCAGTGCGCAGGTGCTGCAAGGCACGCTCAAGGTCGAGGTTTGGATGTCGATTGGTGAAGAGCGCTATCCGCCGGGGCCCGATGACCCTTTGAGTGCGCGCGGTCGAGAGGCGGCAGAGTGGACGCACCAGCACGGCCAGCCCAGCGGTCGCTTTACCGATACATTGGCGCAGAGCCGCTGGTGGTGCCTGCCCGTGGCTTCCGATCGAACGGTATTGGGGGTCATCGCACTGAAATTTCCCGATAAGGTGCGTTCGCTGACGTTCGAGCAACGTCGCCTTGCGGAAGGAATGGTGATGGATATCGGTCAGGCCGCACTGCGCACGCGGCTGGTTGAGGACCTAGAAGCCGCGCGCGTCAGCTCCGAGACTGAACGACTGCGCGCTGCGCTGCTATCATCGGTCTCACACGACCTGCGTTCCCCCTTGTCGTCCATGATTGGTGCCTCGGACAGCCTGCTGCATTATGGGCACGCGATGAACGACGATGACCGCACTAGCCTGCTCGAAACGATAAAGATCGAAGGCGAACGGTTGGATCGCTATATCCAGAACCTGCTGGACATGACGCGCCTCGGGCAGCCGGGGCTCACCCTGACCTGGGACTGGATCGGGATCGACGAACTGATCAGCTCGGCCGTGCGACGTCTGAACCGCTATGTGCCGCATGCGCGTGTGGCGATCCAGATGCCTGAGCGCCTGCCGCCCGTGCAGGTGCATCTTGCGCTGCTGGAGCAGGCGATCTTCAACGTAATGGAGAACGCGGCCAAGTTTTCGCCCAATGCCCCGATTGACGTGCAGGTCTCGCGGACCGAGCAGGACTGGCTGCGGATCGACGTTTCTGATGCGGGTCCCGGCATTCCTGCCCATGAACGTCATCGTGTCTTCGACATGTTCTACAGCGTCGAACGAGGGGACCGTGGCCATCACGGCACGGGATTGGGGTTGACCATCGTGCAGGGCATCATCAAGGCCCACGATGGGCAGGTCGAAGCGCTGCCGGGGCCACAAGGCATCGGTACTACAATAAGAATGGAGTTGCCGTGGCGAGCATCGACGCGGCAGGAGGAGACCCATGTCGAAGAGCATTCATGACCCTTCACTGACGTTACCCCCCGCCCGGATTCTGGTCATCGACGATGAACCGCAGATACGGCGTTTTCTCGACATCAGTCTGCGTGCTCAGGGGTATCAGACCTTGCTGGCTGCCACGGGGGAAGAAGGGCAGCGATGCCTAGCAGAAGAAGGGGCCGATCTGGTCATTCTGGATCTGGGGCTGCCCGATCAGGATGGCCGCGACGTGCTGAAGGCGATCCGGCTGTGGTCGGACGTCACGGTTATTGTGCTGACCGTTCGCGCCGACGAGCACCAGAAGGTGGCGCTGCTGGACACTGGGGCCAACGACTACGTGACCAAGCCGTTCGGCATCGAGGAACTGATGGCACGTA
Source organism: Zymobacter sp. IVIA_12111.31 C1 (assembly GCF_047495495.1). Classification (GTDB taxonomy): domain Bacteria; phylum Pseudomonadota; class Gammaproteobacteria; order Pseudomonadales; family Halomonadaceae; genus Zymobacter. Next base: position 2,933,873 of record NZ_CP179930.1, on the reverse strand, counting down.
TCCGCGCTTTCCTGCGCAACCGTAGCCAGCCCGAGGACCTTCAGCAGCCCTTGTATGACGACGGTCATTTGCGCATTGATCTGATGCGCCACGAAGTGGCGCTAAACGATGATCCCATCGCCCTCACCCCAAAGGAGTTCGCACTGCTGGCCTTTCTGGTGCGCCAGCCGGGGGGCATCGTGACCCAGACCCAGCTGCTGCGCGAGATATGGGGACCCACGCATCAGGACGACGCCCATTACCTGCGCATCCTGGTGAATAAGCTCAGAAGTAAACTGTGCGACAACGCCTCGTCACCGCGGTATATCATTACCGAACCGGGGGTTGGGCTACGCTTCATTCCTCAGCGTTGATAATGACGCTGCTGATGCGTGCGGACATGATGTCTGACCGCTGGTCCCGCACGCAGAGATGACCCGCCTTTGTAGTTTTGTAGTTTTCAACGGCCATTACGATACTCGAATAAAGGAGCCGCTATGTCTTGGATGACAAGAACAACGACCGCGTTCACCGCCTCACTGATGCTGCTGACGGGCACAGCGTGGGCTACGCCGCTGGACTGGGCTACCCCCGAAGGGGTCAATCGCCTGAGCCAGTCCACTAACAAGCAGGACCTGTTCACCCTTGCGCCGCAGTTCGAAGGCCAAGTCAACAAAGTGGACTGTGGCGTTGCCAGTGCGGTGATCGTGCTGAACGCCCTGCGTGCCGGCAAGGACGGCGCGAACATTCCGCTCGACACCTCTGTGATCACGCCGGAGGAGCAACAGTATCTGCCGCACAAGGAAGGTTGGAGCCCGTTCTGGAACCGCTATACGCAGAACGTCGTGCTGGATCACCTGCCCAAGCCTCGACAGGAAATCTTCGGTAAACCGTCCACTGAAGGCGGCCCCTCGCACTACGGCCTTGGACTGGCTGAGGAAGTGGCTCTGTTGAAACACTTCCAGCTTGATGCCCAGCCGTACTACGTCAGCTCGCTGACGGGTGAAGCCAGAACTAAGGCCAAGCAGGCCCTGATCGACGCACTGGCGGCTCCCGACACCTTCGTGATCGCCAATATTTACCGCCCGGCACTGGGCCAGAAAGGGGGTGGCCACTTCTCACCGCTGGGCGCATATGACGCCAGAAGTGACTCGTTCTTGATGATGGATGTCTCGAACACCACCTTTACGTGGGTCTGGGTCGATAGCGACGAACTGTTGAAATCGCTGAACACCGTCGATGGCGATAGCGGCATGTATCGCGGATTTATCGTGGTGAAATGAGCGCAGGATAGGGAAGGCGCACTCATGCCTTCCCTTACGGGCCTCCGAGATTTGACCGCGCTAGGCAGGCCAATACAGCCTTTTCAACGGTACAAGCCGCTTGGTTGCCGTATCCGTTTGATCATAGTGTTCGACCAGTGCGCGTACGACGTTGTTTGACGTTTTCCCTTCATATGGACAAATGACCATGGCCTTTACCCATCAGGACGGTGCCTTTCACGATGCTGCACATGGGGCACAGCTCTACTACGAGCAGAAGGGCAATCCTCAAGGGTTTCCTCTGCTGTTTCTGCATGGCGGCACCTGTGACATGAGTTCTTTCAATGCCATGGTTGAGGTATTGGGCGAATGCTATCGTTGTATCGGGCTGGACACCCGTGGCCACGGACGCTCTACGCTGGGCAGTGCGCCGCTGTCCTATGCTTTGCTTCAGCAGGATGTCGAATCACTTCTAGCGGCGCTAGGTATTACATCGTGTCATGTCATCGGCCATAGCGATGGCGGCATTGTGGCGCTGCGCATGGCCGCTGCCCGTGCGTGTCTGTTGAACAGAATCGTTGTTATCGGGACGCACTGGACGATTGCAGAGGATACGGCTGTCGCTGAGCTGTATGCCGATGTGTCGCCTGAATTCTGGCGCCAGCACCTTCCTCAATTGGTCGATCAGTATGAGCGGCTTAACCGTGAGCCGGACTTCGATCGGTTACTGTCGCATCTGAGCGCCATGTGGCTTGACGACAGTGGCGACGGTTATCCTGGCAACCGCGTGCAAGGTATCAACGAAGAGGTGCTGGTCGTACGCGGTGACGACGATCCCTTGGTATCGCTGGCGCATACGGCGGCTTTGGTGGACCAGCTTAAAGAGGGTCACTTCTTAAACGTCCCTTTCTGCGGGCACTCTGTTCATGAAGAAGCCTCTGAGCTGGTCACCAGGGCGGTCAGCGAGTTTTTAGCATAAGGTCTCGCGCGTTAGAGGCACTGCGTTGATCAATGCCTCGCTTATCGGGGCTTGGACTGCGCCATCACCGTCTCGAACAACAGTTGATCCAATGCCTCTGTTTCCGTATAAGCGGCTGGGTCGATATCCGTACGCATGGCGGCGGCATCAAGCTCGCGGGCAATGAACGCATGCAGTTGTTCGCAGCAGGGGCCGTAGTGGCTCTCACCCGCCTGCTGCTTGGTGTCGAGCAGGGCTTCCAGCTCGCTGTATGCCGCAGCAGGCAGGGTCGATCCCGCCAGCAGCTTGCCGAACGGCATGGGGGGAATGCCTTTCCCTTCATCTATCCACTTCACGGCCAGTAATGGGCGCAATACGTAAAAGTATTTCTTCAGCCGGATGCTATCGCCTTGCAAGTGCTCCTTGAAGTTGCGTTGCGCCATCGACAGGTAGTGGTAGCGCGCCTTCAGTGGCGAGAAGAACTGTGGCAGTGTCTGGCGAAGCCGATTCATCCACAGGGTGTCTTCACGGTAGATGATCGGGGAATCTTGCCACTCAATCAGCGTTGGGTTGGCGCGCTTCAGTAGCCTCAGCGCCTTGCGCCATTCCCAGCCGCTAATATCCAATTCATCGCTGATCGGACGTTCGATCACATCGCGCTGCGGCTCGACTTTCAGATACCACTCCGGCCGGTGCACATACAGAAAGCGTACATCGTAATCGCTGTCGGGAGAAGCAAACCCCCAGCCGCGGCTGCCTGATTCACAGGCAAACAGCACTTTGACATCGTGCTCGCGTTCGATGCTATCGAGCGTCTCGTTGACGCGCTGGCGCATGGTGTCATCGACACCGTGAATGTTCAGTTTCATGGTTTCCCCCCTGCAGGTAAGCGCGCTTTCTTCACGCTTTATCGTTGACACGAATGATAAATACGGGTGATAGCAACGCTTTTATTCAAATGGCTCATAAATATGAATATCGACCGCCTCCAGTCTTTGCAGTTGTAGTTCGATTAACGCTTTCACTTCATCCCAAGGCAATCCCCCATTGCCTGCACCTAATGCAGGAATAGCGATCGACTGGATGTGATGTTGCTCGATCACGCGTTTAAGATCGGTCAGCCCTTCCTCAATCCATGCCATTTGGGACTTGCCGCGCCAGTGGCGCTTGGTCGGGAAGTTAATGATCCACTGTGGGCCAGATTCGGCATGTGTTGCCGTAATGAACATTCTGCCCGGCTCTAGCTCGCCTGCTTTGCACGCTTTGGCATAGGCCTCCATGTTGTCGGGAAAGCATTGCTTGAAGGCTAGCGCGATGCCTTTACCCATCACGCCGACCGTGTTGACGGCGTTGACCAGTGCATCGACGTTAGCCTCCAGTAGATTGCCTTGGGTATAGGTAATCATGAAAGCCCTCATCCCTCGTGAAAAGTTCGCCATTGTACAAGCAAGTCGAAATGGCTCTGCCCATAAATACACAAAAGCCGCTTTCCCCGAGGAGAAAGCGGCTTGAATGAGCTGATCAGAAGATTGTTCGTGACGGCAAAAATCACAGTCCTTGTTCTACAACATTGATCATATAATTCAGTTAGTTATAGCTCTGGCTTGTTAAACGTGCCCACCGACCCCTTTGAATTTTTCGACAAACGCAGCGATTCTCTGGAAAACGTATTGCTTTTTAGTCAGATATTCTGGGTTGAGCGGGCTCATCCTTGGCAAAAGAGCAGTAAGTTCGGTGCCGTTCTCACTCGCGAATTCGCGCTTTAATGAGGCGGTGATATACCGTCTAGCGGCTTCTGCGTTTAGCGCCTCATCATCAATTAACTCCTGCGCCTCGCGTTGCTGCTCTGCTTGGGCAAAAGTGAAGAACGCGTCAATCACGCTGGCTTTGTCACCAAGCTGATCAAGGTCGGTCTGGTTGATAAAATCCACTACCAGACTTTCTTTGGCACGGTTGCCCAAGCTTGCGCGGATTACTCTGCGTACATCCTCGACTAGAGCTACCTTGTCTTTAGTTTTCTTATTCTTCTCGAAAATCAATTCCAAAATATAATCGAGGTTGATTTCTTGCGACTTGAGCAGGTCTACTTCGAACACTACGTCATCCCAGTCGATGCTAGACTGATCTTGTTCTTTGCCTGCTTTCTCACGTCGTAGCCAGTCGCGGATATCATTATAGGCTGAGCGATAGTCTTGAATTTTGCGCTCAGGAATAACATGAATGGTCTGTAACGCGTCCAGCTCTTCATCACTTAGGTAATGCTGTGCTTTGAAATTTTCTACGGCCTGAGGATCATTTATATCGATGTTTTGTAAGTCTTTTAGACTGGCAAATTCATCATAGTTCTGCAGCACGTTTTCCACGCGCAAGAATTCGCCAAATAACTTTGCGAAGGCTTTCTTGTCGAGTTCTCTAACAATGTCAGTCGGATCAGGAAAGCGCTGCTCCAGCTCCGTTACCACATCCACAAAACCACGCCGTGCTTCACCAGAATTTACATCGGTGAAGCCTTCCATATAGTCTTTGTAGCTTTTTTCCAGCACCACATTTCGGGTGTTGTTTTCACCGAATAAGGTGATGGCATCAATGGTCGCCTGTTCCAGATCGCGGAAGGTAACGATGTTGCCAAACGTTTTTGTTGCTCCATAAATGCGATTGGTGCGCGAGTAGGCCTGTATCAGGCCGTGGTAGCGCAGGTTTTTGTCAACGAACAGCGTGTTAAGCGTTGGTGCGTCAAAGCCAGTGAGGAACATGCCCACTACGATCAGCAGGTCGATGTCCTGATCTTTCACGCGTTTCGCTAGGTCGCGGTAATAGTTCTGGAAGCCCTTACTGTCTACGCCGAAATTGCTGTTGAATTGTGCGTTATAGTCAGCAATGACTGCATTTAAGAACTCCTTAGCGCTACTGTCCATGGCGGAAACTTCAAAGCTTTCATCCGCAATATCACCAATAGCATCCTGTTCTTCGTTGGCAGAGAATGAGAATATAGTAGCGACTTTCAAAGGGTTGTCGCTATTTTGCTGCAATTTTTTAAAAGACTCGTAATACAGCTTGGCAGCATCCACGCTGCTTACGGCAAACATGGCATTGAAGCCTTTGCCACCTACCTGCATGCGATGGGTTTTCTGCTGGAAATGGCTTAGAACATACTGCGAAATTTCGCGGATGCGATCAGGGTGTAGCAAGGCCTGCCTGTTTTCTGCCGCACTGAGCTTTTTCTCATCCTGCTCGGTCTCGAGTGCTTTAAACTGCGGACGTACATCGTTGTAGTCCACTTTGAATTTGAGCACTTTTTCATCCCGGATAGCATCAGTGATGACGTAGGAATGCAACTCGCGACCAAACACACTGGCAGTGGTATCTGCACCTAAGGCGTTTTGCGGGAAAATTGGCGTGCCAGTAAAGCCAAACTGGTAAAACTTTTTGAATTTTCTTTTTAGGTTTTTTTGTGCCTCGCCAAATTGGCTGCGATGGCATTCATCGAAGATGAAAACAACCTGCTTGCCATAGATCGGCAAGTCGTTTTCGCTCTTCATCAGGTTGTTGAGCTTTTGGATAGTCGTAACGATGATTTTGTTGTCATTTTTGTCCAAGTTGCGTTTCAGCCCCGCCGTACTGTCCGAGCCGTTTACGCTGTCTGGCGAAAAGCGTTGGTATTCCTTCATGGTCTGGTAATCCAGATCCTTACGGTCCACCACGAAGAACACCTTGTCGATGAACTCCAATTCAGTAGCCAAGCGTGCCGCTTTGAAACTGGTTAGTGTCTTGCCGGAGCCAGTAGTGTGCCAGATATAGCCGCCGCCCTCAGTGCTGCTCCAATGCTTGGCTTGATAGGCGCTTCGAACTTTCCACAAGATGCGTTCGGTGGCCGCAATCTGATAAGGCCGCATGACGAGCAGCGTATTACTGACGTCGAATACTGAATAAGTCAGCAGCACATTGAGTAAGGTATGTTTCTGAAAAAAGGTCGCAGTGAAGTCTTTTAAGTCCTTGATCGGGCTGTTATCGGCTTTGGCCCAGTTCATAGTGAAGTCAAAACTGTTTTTGTTGCGCTGCGTCGTGTTGGCAAAGTAGCGCGTGTCAGTGCCGTTGGAGATAACGAACAGCTGTAGATACTTGAATAGGGAGTGCTCGGTGTTAAAGCTCTCTTTGCTGTAACGGTGCACCTGATTGAACGCTTCACGGATGGCCACGCCACGCTTCTTCAGCTCTACCTGCACCAGTGGTAGGCCATTCACCAGCATCGTCACATCATAGCGATTAGCGTGGCTGCCTGCTTGCTTGAATTGCTTGATAACCTGTACCTTGTTGCGGGCCAGTTTATTTTTATCAAACAAATAGATATTTTGGATGCGCCCATCATCGAACACGAAGTCGTGCACATGATCGTCGTGAACCTTGCGGGTTTTGTCGGCGATGCTGTCGCTGGGTTTGTCCAGCCAGCCTTCCACGAAGCGCGCCCACTCATCATCAGAAAAATCAACGCTGTTAAGTGCCTGCAACTGCATGCGCGCATTGGCCAGCAGCGCCGGCATTGTCCTTAGTTCAGTAAGATGCTCATAGCCTTGATTGACTAGGTCTTGGACGAACTCGCGCTCCAGATCGCTCTCACTCTGGTAGCTTTCAGCAACCTTCCATTCCTTATTATAAGTATCCAGAACAATAAATTTATTAGTTTCGGCGATGGTTTTGCTGTACTCAATCATTTTGTCCTTCCTCTTGCCAGAAGCGGTGGCTGCTCTTTAGGTGATCAAGTAACCGTTTGATCATCGCCTTCTCGGCAGGCGTTGGCCCGGCGGCTGTTTCGTTCGATAGCGTGCTGTGGCTGGTGAAGTTAAGGATTCTGCCTAGATAGAGCTGCTGGTCATCAGGCAGCAGTGCAGACCAATTTCTATAACCGAGAAAGCTGGCTGTTTTCTCGTATAAATTGCGTAGCAAAGTAAAATGAAACCGCTCAATTTTGTTATCAACAATAGCCTGCTCAATGGTGTGTTTGAGATGCAGGTGATAGGAAAAATTTTTGTTGGAGTCGCCGTATTTTTCGGTGAGGGTAAAATTGCCGTCTTCAAACCGTTCCAGCATGTAGCAAGTCTTCCCCTTTAGCTCATTAAAAAGTACGTTATAGAACAGAGGGCTGTGCGTCGAGACAATGAACTTCAGATTGGACTCGCTCGATTTGATCAAGCTGGCCAGGTTGACGGCCAGTTCGATCAAATGGTTTTCATCAAGCGAGCTGACCGGATCGTCAATGAATATATACTCTAATTGATCAAATTCTTGTGTTTCGCGGTCTTCAGGCTCTGGAATATTGCGTGTGCTAATGACCTGATCGAGCAGGGTATAAAAGATGCTCCAGATGAAACAGCTCTCTTCGCCTTTAGAAATCTTTAGTTTTTTGGAGCTATCGTCATCCCCCCGTGCAAGCGAGAAAGTGACCTCTGAAAAGTCCTCATTGAAATTCGGGGTCAGCTTGTCATTCGTGTAGTGCTGGAAATGTTGGATGATGTTGCCGTCCTGCCCCATATCACGAAGTATGGTGAGCAACCAATCCGTGAAAGAATTGGGCTGGATGCGCAGCCGAGGCTGCGCATCCAGTGCCAGGTCGTTATCCCAATAGAACAGGTCTTCGGTGAACGCGTTGTAATACAATATCTTATTGCGTGATACTTCGGAGGTACCGGCTTCATCCTCGCCTTCGCTACCATCGGCTTTAGGCGCAATCAGCTGCTTGAATTCACGTGACAAGCGCGTTTTTCCTGTACCATTGAAAGCGTAGATAAGCTGTACCTTCTTGTTGGCATCTTTTAGTTGTTTGGCGATTTCGGTCAGCGTTTTGCCCATGTTATGCCCCTACTGCTTCCGGCTTGGGAAAGCTCAGCAGCAGATCTCGGTAATACTCATATTGTTTCTGGCGCAGTTCAATTTCGCGGGGTAAGCCTTCGTTCATGGAGTTGGTCAGCGCATCGAATTTATCGAGAATGGCGACGATGCGTGCTTGCTCTGCCAGGGATTTTTCAGGTTCGTTTGCGTAGGGCAGAGGAAGCTTGAAACTCTTGACGATGCTTGAATTTAGGTCGCCTCTAGCCCCTTGGCCTAGTGACTTAATATTTTCATAGTTAAAACTTACCCAGTGGAAGACATAGCGATATAGGGCCTTGGTGCCATCAATCTCCAAGCAGCCGCAGTGCTGATTTGTTGTTAGCGGTATTTTGTTAATCGCTGATCTTCCTGCAGTTGCTCCAGATATTGCTATAATTACACAATTGGCAGGAATCCACTTTGCCGCCGAGTTTTTTATAGCAGCCTGAGTGATTTTTACTTTTGTAGTTTTTATATCGGAAAACTTCACCTCTTGAGTTCTGAGCCAAGGAATATCACCGCCATCGTAATACTCTGGGTTGCCAGCTGTTGGTGTGCCGCCCGAGTACCATTTTTTTGTAACGTCTCCCAACGTCTTCCATTCAACATCCCCCTCTCCAAAACTCAACAACTGGTCGCGATAGTAATTGTATTGTTTTTTGCGAGCGGTCAGCTCAGCGGTCAGCTCAGCGGTCAGCTCGGTGAAAGTATCTAGTACTCTCTTGATTTCGAGTTGTACTTCAAGCGGCGGTATGGGAATCTTGACTTGAGCAAGTCGAGCTTTGGAAACATTGAATCGCGTTACTCCGTTTGCAGTACGTATGAGTTGCTTACGCACTTCTTCGGAGCGAAAAAGATATTTGGAGAATCCTGGCTCAAGGCGTTTGGCATCATTTAATCGATATCCGATGCAGAAGCTGTTGAGGTATAGTGGCTCTTTAATTTCCGCCGTCACTACAGAGGAAATACCAACCTCCTTGGCAGTTTCGGAGGAACCGGTAAAGAGAATGTCGCCTCGCTGAAGTTGACGCTGACGTTCTCCGCCTTCAATCTTGACGAAGTCTTTTGCTTCAATATTTACAGCAATATTATTGAATACATTTTTATACGATATAAAGCGATTGTTCCCATCTGAAAAATCTGCTTTAGATTTTCCAGTCAAGCCACCAAAAATTTCTCCAATCTCACCAAGTGCTTTGAACTCTACTCCCTCCGGACAAAGCTCTAAAATCAATTTTTCAACCCGGCTCATGCCTTAACCTCCCCACCTTCGATCTCAGCAACGATGGCGTCAATGTCTTTGCGCAGCTGGTCGATTTTGGCGACGGTGATTTTCAGCTCGGCATTGAGTTTTGCAATATCTACCACTTCGCGAGTGTCTTCAGCCACGACATAACTGCTGACGGATAGGTTGTAATCATTGGCGGCCACGTTTTCCAGCGGCACCGATTGCGCGAAGTGTGCAATATTCTTCTTGCTATCGAACGCCTGTACGATCTGTTCTATGTGTGCATCTTCCAGCAGGTTGTTATTAGCGCCCTTTTTGAACAGTGCGCTGGCGTCGATGAATTGGGTGGTGGTGTCCTGTTTGTGTTTGGACAGCACCAGAATGTTCACGGCAATAGTGGTACCGAAAAACAAATTGGGCGCCAGTGATATCACGGTTTCCACATAGTTGTTGTCCACTAAGTATTGGCGGATCTTTTTCTCGGCGCCGCCACGATAAAATATACCTGGGAAGCAGACGATAGCTGCACGGCCTTTAGCTGAAAGGTAGCTGAGTGCATGGAGCACGAAGGCAAAGTCTGCCTTCGACTTGGGTGGCAGCACTCCGGCAGGGGCAAAGCGGTCATCATTAATCAACGTTGGGTCGTCGCTGCCGATCCACTTCACTGAGTAGGGTGGATTGGAAACGATGGCATCGAAGGGCTTGTCGTCACCAAAATGCGGATTGCGCAACGTGTCACCTAGCTGGATGTCGAACTTGTCATAGTTAATGTTGTGCAGGAACATATTCATCCGCGCTAGGTTATACGTGGTGTGGTTGATTTCCTGGCCGTAGAACCCGTCTTCGATGATGTGCTTGTCGAACTGCTTTTGGGCTTGCAGCAATAGTGAGCCGGAGCCGCACGCTGGGTCATAGATTTTATTGATGCTGGTCTGCTTGTGCATCGCCAGCTGGGCGATCAGCTTGGATACCTGTTGAGGAGTAAAAAATTCTCCGCCCGACTTACCTGCATTCGCCGCATAGTTGGAAATGAGATATTCGTAGGCGTCGCCGAACAGATCAATATGACTGGTATCGAAACCGCCAAATTCCAGCTTGTTCACACCCTTAAGCACATCTGCCAAGCGCTTGTTTTTGTCGGCAACGGTACTGCCTAGGCGGTTACTTGTGGTGTCAAAGTCCGCAAACAGGCCTTTGATATCCTGCTCGGAGGCGTAGCCGCTGGCCGATCTCTCAATGGCAGCGAAAATACGCGCCAAATCAGTGTTTAGACTATCGTTGGTGCTGGCTTTAGCGACCACATTGCTGAACAATTGGCTGGGCGCGATGAAATAACCTTTGGTCTTGATAGCGTCGTCTTTGGCTGCGGCTATTATTGGGTCATCATCTCTCATCCCCGCGTAATCGGCCGCACTATCGCCGCCATTCATGTAGTCAACGAAGTTCTCGCTGATGAAACGATAGAACAAAGCACCAAGGACAAAGTGCTTGAAGTCCCAGCCATCGACTGCGCCTCGTACGTCGTTGGCGATCTGCCAAATCTGTCGCTGTAAGGCATCACGTTGTTGGGTGCTGCTCATAGCGTTATTCCTATCTCAATTTATCTGGCTTAGTTCAAGCATAGGGCGTGAACTAAAAAAATGGATTGTTGCTTTTCCTGATGCGTTAACAGGATATTTTGATATCTGTGCCCGTTGACCAGTAAGCATGATGTTTGGCTAGCTGAGCACCTGAGTATTATGTTGTGGCGAAGTTAGTTCTTAATTCGCCATCAACTCAGAGTGTGCAACAGTGAGGTCTTACTTCACTTCCCAATACAAAAACTCCCAAAAATCTCACCTAACAAATCATCGGCAGTGAACTCGCCCGTAATCTCGCCCAGTGCCTGCTGTGCCGCGCGCAAATCTTCTGCCAGCAGTTCCCCTGCCATCGCGCCATGCAGCTGTGCTGCGCCGTTCTCTAGCGCTTCCTCGGCGCGTGCGAGTGCGTCCAGATGGCGGCGGCGGGCGGAGAACAGTCCTTCGGCGGTGCTGTCCAGTCCCATCACGTCTTTGAGGTGCTGCTTCAAGTTATCCACACCGGCTTGCGTGGCGGCGGAAATACGAATCACCGGAGGGGTTGTGGATAAATCAGCATCCGTGCCTTCGCTGGTCAGGTCGACCTTGTTGCGCACTAGCGTCAAGCGGCTGGGGTCGGGCAGGCGCGAGACAAACTCGGGCCAGATCTTCATCGGCTCAAGCTCGGCAGTATCGCGGGCGTCGACCATTAACAGTACGCGGTCGGCCTTTTCGATTTCGCTCCACGCGCGCTGAACGCCGATCTGTTCGACGGCATCGGGGGTGTCGCGCAGTCCTGCGGTGTCGATCACGTGCAGCGGCATGCCATCAAGGTGGATATGCTCGCGCAGCACGTCGCGGGTGGTGCCAGCGATATCGGTGACGATGGCACTATCGCGTTCAGTCAGTACGTTCAGCAGGCTTGATTTGCCCGCGTTAGGGCGACCAGCGATGACGACGCTCATACCGTCGCGCATCAGTGCGCCCTGTGCGGCGGAGGCCTTCACGTTGGCGAGGTTGGCTTGTACGGCCGCCAGCCGTGCCGCCACTTCGCCGTCGGCCAGAAAGTCGACTTCTTCTTCGGGGAAGTCGATCGCGGCTTCGACATAAGTGCGCAGGCCGATCAGCTCCTGTACCAGCGCGGTCACGCGCTTTGAGAACTCGCCTTGCAGTGAGCGCATGGCATTGCTGGCTGCCGCGCGCGAGCTGGCTTCGATCAGGTCGCTGATGGCTTCGGCCTGGGCCAGATCGAGTTTGTCGTTGAGGAAGGCGCGTTCGGAGAACTCGCCGGGATTGGCGAGCCGTGCGCCAAGGCGCAGGGTGCATTCAATCAACCAGTCCATGATGACCGGACCGCCGTGGCCTTGCAGTTCGAACACGTCTTCGCCCGTGAACGAATTAGGGCCGGGGAAGTATAGCGCGATGCCTTCATCCAGCACTTGCCCGTCATCGCTCAGAAACGGCGTGTGATGGGCGTGGCGGGGGCGGGGGGAGAACCCCAGCATCTTTTCCGCGATCTCGCCTGCACGAGGCCCAGAGACGCGTACGATGCCGACGCCGCCGCGTCCCGGAGCCGTTGCCAGTGCTGTGATGGTGTCGTTGGACAAGTTGTCGAAGGCAGCCATGGAAGAAATCCCGTCGTGAAGCGAAGCGCTCGCCCGCAGTGGGCCAGCGCCAGAAATGAGTGAACATGTTGCCACAGACGACAACGGCCCCGCACGCGAATGCAGGGCCGAAGGTCTTCATGCTTGCAGTCGGTCAGATCAGAGCTTGCTCTCGATCTGCTTCGTGATGAAGTACTGCTGGGCAATCGACAACAGGTTGTTGGTGATCCAGTAGATGACCAGACCTGCCGGGAACCACAGGAAGAAGAAGGTAAAGATGACCGGCAGCATGCGCATCACCTTGGCCTGCATCGGGTCCGGCGGTGCCGGGTTCAGCATCTGTTGCAGGAACATGGAGATCCCCATGATGATCGGCAGGATGAAGTACGGGTCCTGTGCCGAGAGGTCATGGATCCACAGCATGAACGGTGCATGACGCAGTTCGATGGACTCGGAAAGCATCCAGTACAGCGCCAAGAAGACCGGCATCTGGATGACCATCGGGAGACACCCACCCAGCGGGTTGATCTTCTCTTTCTGGTAGAACTCCATCATCTTCTGGGACATCTGCTGACGCTCGTTGCCGTACTGTTCTTTGATGCGCGCCATTTCCGGACCGAGCTTACGCATCTTGGCCATGGAACGGTACGCTTTCGCAGACAGCGGCAGCAGGATCGCCTTGACCACGCAGGTCAGCAGCACGATGGACCAGCCCCAGTTGCCGATGACGCTGTGGATCTTGGTCAGCAGCCAGAACAGCGGAGAGGCGAGGAACCACAGCCAGCCGTAGTCGATGGTCTTCGACAGGTAAGGGGAGACCTTTTCGAGCTGTGCCTTCTCTTTCGGTCCCATGTAGATCTGGGCAGAAAGGTCGAGCTGCTGGCCCGCTTGGATGGTCGCATCCGGCGTTTCGTAGCTGACGTGAGCGCGTTGGCGAGAGTCCATCGACGCTTTGTAGGTCACGACGTCCTGCGCCTGCGGAACCAGTGCGGCCAAGAAGTAGTGCTGGCTCATAGCCGCCCAGCCTTCGGCTGACGTGATGCCGCCGAATTTGCCATCCTTGATGTTGCTCAGGCTGACTTTCTGCGCACGTGCATTAGGAGACGAGAAGATAGCACCCAGATAGGAGTGGATGCCGCCAATGCCTTTGCTGGAACTGGTCGGATCGGCGCTCTGGTCGCGGACCAGCTCGTTGACGACGCGTGCATCGACCGCGTGGCTGTTCTGGTTGTTCAGCAGGATGTCCTGCTTCACGGCATAGTCACCACGAGTGAACGTGAAGCGCTTGATGACGTCTACGCCGTTGAGCGTGCCGTGCAGATCGACGACCAGCTGGTTCTGGCCATCTTCAAGGCGGTAGTCGGTGCGGTCGGCCGCGAGGGTCAGACGATACTGGCCATCAACGAAGACGTTCGACTGAGCCACGTAGTACATAGAGCTGCTTGTCGACATCAGCACGAACGGTTCTTCGCCATGCAGCTGGGCTTTCTGCTGCGGCAGAGCGGCGTACACGATAGCGCCGTCGTTCGGATTGATCCGAACGTTGAGAACGTCGGTGTTCACGCTGACGAGTGCTGACGAATTGGCCGCGCGGGCGTTATCGGCAGCAGGAAGTTCGGAGGCGGTCGCGGGGGCCTGTGTCACGTCGTCAGGCTGCTGGGCATCGCTCTGGGTGGCCGTCAGGACACTTTGAGGTGCCTGCGACTGGGGAGTGTCCTCGTTCCACTTGATGACGAGCAGGTACGCTACGATCGCCAGTGGAATGAGCAGGATGATGCGTTTCACGTCCATGAGGGAAAACTCGGTGGAATAGAGTGTCGTATCAACGTGATGCCTGACGTACAGGCACGAACGCCATGAGGGTTATCAAGACAGTCGCTGTTCCGGCGGCTTCCGCTGGGCACAACGCAAGAAAGCCCGTCGGCACCGGGCCGTCAGGCAGAAGTCTTGGCGTCGACTGCGCGCTTCACGTCCTTTTCAAGACGTCGCCACATACCATGCAGTTGACGTGCGAGGGTCTGGCGATCCAGCTCAAGAACGCCACGTCTAGACAGAACGACTATGTCGACCGCGGGCAGCCGATGCTGCTGCAGTCGAATTGACTCGCGCGTCAATCGCTTCAGCAGATTACGATCCACTGCGCGACGTGCATTCTTCTTGCTGAATACCAGACCGACGCGTACGTGCCCCACATCATTGGGGCAGGCCAGGGCCAGAAGACCCTTGCCGTGCACCTTGAAGCACGCACTGTCAAAGACATGGCGGTATTCGCGGCTGCTGAGAATACGCAGTTCACGCGGAAAACCGAAGGTCGGTGTCGAACCGCCCATGCCGATAATGATCAGGCGCTCAGGCGTTTGCGGCCTTTGGCACGACGACGTGCCAGAACCTGACGGCCACGCATGGTAGCCATGCGAGCACGGAAACCGTGGTTACGTTTGCGTTTCAGAACGCTGGGCTGGAAAGTACGTTTCATTGGATCGAATTCCTGTTGTAGAAGGATGTCGAGTCAGCTCGGCTTCCCTCAAACAGGGAATGACACGGGCTGTCAAGAGCGGCGATTTTAGAGAATCCCCGCCACAGGTGCAATTCCTGTTGTGTCATGGACACATCAAAATTATCACCTGCCGATGCAAGCTGCCCATCGGTAGAGCCGATGGGCAGCAGGGCAAGGGACCCCAAGCCAAGCTTGGAATCCCTTAGGCAGCAATTACTTGGCTGCGTCTTCCAGTGCTTTTACAGCCGGAAGAACTTTGCCTTCGACGTATTCAAGGAATGCGCCGCCGCCAGTAGAAATGTAAGACACTTGGTCTGCAATGCCGTATTTGTCGATAGCGGCCAGCGTGTCACCACCACCTGCGATGGAGAACGCTTTGCTTTCTGCAATCGCTTTGGACAGTGCTTTGGTACCTTCTGCGAACTGGTCGATTTCGAATACGCCGACCGGACCGTTCCACAGGATGGTGCCAGCGCTTTTCAGAGCGTCAGCGAAAGTAGCGGCCGTTTTCGGACCTACGTCCAGAATCAGGTCGTCATCAGCAACGTCGGCAACGTCTTTGACAGTTGCTTCGGCTTTGTCGGAGAACTCTTTGGCTACGACAACATCGACCGGTACCGGGATGTTGACTTTGCCCATCAGGTTCTTAGCAGCATCGACCAGATCAGCTTCGTACAGGGATTTGCCCACGTTGTGGCCAGCCGCTGCGATGAAGGTGTTGGCAATACCACCGCCGACGATGATGGCGTCGCATTTTTCGGACAGCGCGTTCAGCACTTCCAGTTTGGTGGATACTTTGGAACCACCAACGATAGCCACCATCGGGCGTTTCGGTTCAGCCAGCGCTTTGTGCAGAGCGTCCAGCTCGGATTCGAGCAGCGGACCTGCAACGGCTTCAGGCGCGAAACGAGCTACGCCATGAGTAGAAGCTTGGGCGCGGTGAGCGGTACCGAAAGCGTCCATGACGAAGATGTCACACTGGCTAGCGTATTTCTTGGCCAGCGCTTCATCGTCTTTTTTCTCGCCTTTGTTGAAGCGAACGTTTTCGAACAGGACGATGTCGCCATCGTTCAGTTCGACTTTTTTGTCGAGGTAGTCTTTTTCCAGACGAACCTGAACGCCGAGCAGTTCGCTCAGGCGGTTAGCAACCGGTGCCATGGAAGAAGCTTCATCCGGTTCGCCTTCAGTCGGGCGGCCCAGGTGGCTCATCAGCATCAGTTTGGCGCCAGCGTCGTGGGCCATTTTGATGGTTTTGAGGCTTGCGCGAATACGCGCGTCAGAAGTGACACGACCGTCTTTGACCGGAACGTTCAGGTCTTCACGGATCAGGACGCGTTTTCCTTTGAGGTCCAGCTCGGACATCTTGCGCACTGTCATGGCAATAGCTCCTGCATGTATGAGATTGGAAACAGCAAGGTTTTTCGGCAAGTCGCCGCAACTACTTGATGCCGCAGCTTGCCAATGGAAGCTTGTCTTGTTGGTGGACGCCGTCGTCAGGGCGTCCACACCGTGGGCTCAGTATACGGAACCTGTCCCACCCCCACCTGCTACAAATTGACTCAAAAACGATGGGGCAACAGAAGGGTACGCGTGTCGAGCGTTTCCCTCAAGACAGCATCTCTTCAGCGACCTTCACGACGTTCTCGACGGTGAAGCCGAACAGACGCGCCAGATCTTCCGGCTTGGCCGATTCGCCGTACGCTGTCATGCCAATAATGCGGCCATCCAGCCCGACATATTTGTACCAGCCATTGATGGACGCCGCTTCGACGGCCAGACGCTGGGTGATATGCCGCGGCAGTACCTGTTCACGGTAGTCTGCATCCTGTGCATCAAACATGCTGGTGCACGGCATGGACACGACGCGGACGCGGCGGCCCTTGGCTTCCAGTTCAGCAGCGGCGCGCACGGCCAGTTCAACTTCGGAACCGGTCGCGATGATGATCAGTTCAGGTTCGCCTTCGCTGTCACGCAGAATGTAGCCACCGCGCGCGATGTTCATCAGCTGCTCGTCGGTACGCGGCTGCATGGGCAGTCCCTGGCGGGACAGGGCCAGCGCAGTCGGTCCGTAGCGGTGCTTGAGCGCTTCCATCCATGCCATGGCGGTTTCGGCCGCATCGGCTGGGCGCCAAGTATGGAAGCCCGGCAGGGCGCGCAGCGCTTCGAGGTGTTCGATGGGCTGGTGGGTTGGGCCATCTTCACCCAGACCGATGGAGTCGTGGGTGAACAGGTGCACGATGCGGGTGTGCGTCAGTGCCGACATGCGCAGTGCGTTGTACATGTACTCCATGAACACCAGGAACGTGGCGTCATAGGGGATGAATCCGCCGTGCAGTGCGATACCGTTGGCGATCGCCCCCATACCGAATTCACGTACACCGTAGTGCAAGTACGCGCCGCCATGACTGTCCTTACTGATCGCCTTCACGCCTTCCCATTTAGTAAGGTTGGACGGTGCGAGGTCGGCGCTACCGCCGAACAGTTCGGGCATCATTGGGCCGATCAGGTCGAGTACGTTCTGAGAGGCCTTGCGGGTTGCGATTTTCTCACCGCGAGCCTGTACGTTACGTACGACGGCCATCGTATCGAAGCCTTCCGGCAGGTCGCCACGGTAGCGGCGCTGCAGCTCGCGGGCTTCTTCAGGATACTGGCGCGCATAGGCGGCCATGCGAGCATCATGCTCGGCCTGAAGCAATGCACCACGCTCACGGGCATCCCAGGCAGCATAGATGTCGTCGGGAATTTCGAACGGCGCATGTTCCCAACCCAGAATTTCACGGGCGCGGGCAACTTCTTCCTCGCCCAGCGGTGCGCCGTGGGAGGTTTCCTTGCCTGCTTTGGTGGGAGCACCGAAGCCGATCACGGTCTTGCAGATGATCAGTGACGGGCGTTCTGTCTCGGCCTTGGCGGCTTCGATGGCCGCGTCGATGGCTTCAGGGTCGTGACCGTCGATCGGTCCGATCACGTGCCAGTTGTAGGACTCGAAGCGCTTGACGGTGTCATCGGTGAACCAGCCTTTCACATCGCCGTCGATGGAAATGCCGTTGTCATCGTAGAACACGGTCAGCTTGCCGAGGCCGAGTGTACCGGCCAGCGAACAGACTTCGTGGCTGATGCCTTCCATCAGGCAGCCATCGCCGACGAAGGTCCAGACACGGTGATCAATGATGTCGTGACCGTCACGATTGAATTCTGCGGCCAATGCACGTTCGGCAATGGCCATACCGATACCGTTGGCAAGCCCTTGTCCAAGTGGTCCTGTCGTCGTTTCGATACCGACCGTCAGACCGTGCTCTGGGTGGCCGGGGGTTTTGGACCCCAACTGCCTAAACTGACGCAGTTCTTCCATGGGCAGATCATAGCCGGTGAGATGCAGCACGGAATAAAGCAGCATCGACCCATGACCGTTGGACAGAATAAATCGGTCACGATCAACCCACTGCGGATTCGCAGGGTTGTGTTTGATGTGACGATTCCACAAGACTTCGGCAATGTCGGCCATGCCCATAGGCATACCTGGGTGACCTGAATTGGCGGCTTGCACGGCGTCCATGGACAGCGCCCTTATGGCGTTGGCGAGCTGACGTCGGGATGGCATGAGGTTCAAGACTCCTGAGATGTCGGCGACCGTTTGAGCGTAAGAATCACAAGGCTGTCATCATAACAGTCGTGATGAGAGGGGTCGTCCTACATGAAAACGTACCCTTATTCCGAACAAAACGCCACGCCTGGATGGCAATTCCTATCACTAACGGCAGTGCTAGGCACGTCTGTAAAGGCCATGTACACTGCTAAGCTGTTCGCTTGCCACACAGGGTGCTTGTCTTGGCGAGAGTCTGTAATACCAGCGCTCACAATAAGTTGGGGCGAAAATCCTGGCGAACACTGTCCCCATGACCGGAAGGTCCCCCTCCCGGCCTCTCATGAGCCAACAACTATGAGGGTAGACACGTAATGAGCGACTCCTACCTCTTTACTTCGGAATCTGTATCCGAAGGGCATCCCGACAAGATCGCGGATCAGATTTCTGACGCGGTACTGGACGCCTTGATTGCACGTGACAAGCAGGCACGTGTTGCGTGTGAAACGCTGGTCAAGACTGGCGTGGCGATAGTGGCAGGCGAGATCACCACAAGCGCATGGGTTGACCTGGAAGACTTGGTTCGTAACGTGATTCTCGATATCGGTTATACCTCGTCTCAGGTCGGTTTCGACGGCGCAACGTGCGGTGTCATCAACCTGATCGGCAAGCAGAGCGTCGATATCGCTCAGGGCGTCGACCGTAGCCGCCCCGAAGATCAGGGTGCCGGTGATCAAGGGCTGATGTTCGGCTATGCCACCAACGAAACCTCTTCGCTGATGCCTGCGCCGATCCATTACGCACACCGACTGGTAGAACGTCAGGCCGAGCTGCGCAAGGATGGCACGCTGCCATGGTTGCGTCCGGACGCGAAAAGCCAGCTGACCTTCCGCTACAACGCCAAAGGCGAGCCGGAAGCGGTCGAAGCGGTCGTGCTGTCCACTCAGCATGATGAAAACGTGTCTCAGGAAAAACTGCGTCAGGCCGTGGAAGAGCTGATTATCCGCGATGTACTGCCGGCAGAATGGATCACCAAAGACACCCGCTTCCACATCAACCCGACCGGCAACTTCGTCATTGGTGGCCCGGTGGGCGACTGTGGTCTGACTGGCCGCAAGATCATCGTTGATACTTACGGTGGTATGGCGCGTCACGGTGGTGGTGCGTTCTCCGGTAAGGATCCGTCTAAGGTTGACCGCAGCGCTGCTTACGCTGGCCGCTATGTCGCGAAGAACATCGTGGCGGCGGGTCTGGCGGATAAATGCGAAATCCAGGTCTCCTACGCCATCGGTGTCGCAGAACCGACGTCCATCTCCGTCAACACCTTCGGCACGGGCCGCATCAGCGACAGCCGTATCGTCGAGCTGGTACGTGAGCACTTCGACCTGCGTCCGTACGGCATCACTAAGATGCTCGACCTGTTGCACCCGATGTACCAGCTGACCGCTTCTTATGGTCACTTCGGACGTGAACCGTTCGAACACCGCTATGAGTGGACCGACACTCAAGGCCAGCAGCACGTCGAAACCTTCACGGCATTCCCGTGGGAGAAAACCGACAAAGCCGCTGATCTGCGCAAAGCCGCAGGCATCTGAGTCAAACGTCGCCTAGCGTCACCCGAACAGCGCCCGAGTAGCCATACTCGGGCGCTGTCGTCTTGTTTCCCTTCTGTTTCACCTATTTTCTATACGATACGGCTGGCGTCGTGTGTTCGTTGACGACGGTCAAGGAGATGCCGCGCGCTGCGTACTGCGTCATACTGCATCTCGAAGTCGCACGACGTATCACTCATCTTTTACCGAAAAGGTAGTGTTCATCCTGTATGATGCGTCTCCTGCCTTTATTGAAAGCCCTGCAATGAGAGAGTCATGAATCTTTTCAGACGCAAGAATATCGATGCCATGGTGACGAGCGCCCCAGGCCCTTTGCGCAAGGTCATGGGGGCCACCGATCTGGTGATGATGGGACTGGCGGCCATGGTGGGAACGGGCATCTTCGTGGTGTTGGGACGTGCGGCGCTGAGCGCCGGCCCGGGCATCACACTGTCCTTCCTTGCCGCGGGCGTTGCCTGTGCGCTAGCTGCGCTGTGCTATGCCGAATTTACGGCCATGATTCCGGTTGCTGGTTCTACCTATACCTACGCCTATGCTGCGATTGGGGAAATCGTTGCATGGGTGACAGGCTGGAGTCTTATCGCTGAGTACGGACTGGCCGCCTCTTCGATGGCGGTGGGCTGGTCAGGTTATTTTCAGACGTTCCTGTCCACGATCGGCGTTCATCTGCCTGTCGCGCTGACGGCAGCGCCGGGGGCGCAAGAAGGGCATATGACCTTCTTCAACCTGCCGGCCTTCGCGATCGTCATGCTTGCGACTGCACTGCTGTCGTTGGGCGTGCGCGAATCCAAACGCATCAGCAACCTGATGGTGCTGATCAAGGTTGCGGTTATCGTGTTGTTCATTGCGGTGGGCATCTGGCACGTCGAACCGACCAATTGGACGCCTTACATGCCAATGGGAATGGGCGGTGTCGTCAGCGGTGCAGCCATTGTCATCTTCTCGTTCCTCGGGTTTGACGTCGTGTCTTCGGCCGCCGAAGAGGTGAAGAATCCACAGCGCGATCTGCCTATTGGTCTGCTGGGTTCACTGGTGATTTGCATTTTGCTGTATGTGGGCGTTTCTGCGGTCGCAACGGGGATCGTACCGTTCATGGACTTCCGCGGCAGTGATAGCCCGCTGGCGCTGGTGTTGCAGCGAGCTGACATCCAATGGCTGGCGGAGCTAGTGCTGCTGGCGGCCATCTTCGGCATGGCGTCGATGGTGATGGTAATGGGCTACGGCATTGCGCGTCTGGTGTTCGCGATTTCCCGCGATGGCTTGCTGCCCAAGTTCCTGTCGACCGTCAATCATCGTCAGGTGCCGATTTGGTCCACGTGGCTGCTGGGAACGTGTTCCGCGCTGATGGCCGGTCTGTTGCCCCTTCAGGTGCTGACCGAGCTGATCTGCATGGGAACACTGCTGGCCTTTATCATCATTGCGGCTGCCATCCCGATTCTTCGCCGTACACAACGTCATCTGAAGCGCCCGTTCCGCGTCCCGCTCTCGCCGTTCGTACCGCTTCTGTCGATCATCATTAGTGTCGTTCTGATTTGTAGCCTGACGCAGCTGACCTGGATTGCCTTCGGTATTTGGCTGCTGATCGGGTTCGTCATCTATTTTGGCTACTCACGTCGACACTCGAAACTGCGCCGCGCCTGACGCGGAACGCAGTCGCTCGCAGGCGTGCTCCTGAGAGTCACCCATAACAACGGACGTTGAGGGATACGTCCTGCCCGATCCTTGTCAGGGCCAGCAAGTGCCGGGTAATCACAATGCCATGGCCCGAGACAGGATCAACGCATGTCTTTTCAACAATCTTTCTCCTATCGGAACGCTGACCGTCAGCGTTCCGCTTTCCACTCACGCGCACTAAAGGACTGTCTGCGGGCCTGTGGGGCTTTGGCCGCGGTGCCTTTCCTCTCGCCTTCCGCTGCTCATGCGTGTCAGACTGAATGCACGCCACGTACGGCATTGATGACGGCCTATACCACTGAGATACAGCCGCTAATCAAAGCGACGAAGGATCGTCATGAATACCGCATCCAGGGCGTCCGATTCACGATCGGGTCGCTCAATGGTGAGCCTGTCGTCGTCTTTATGAGCGGGGTGAGTACCACCAATGCTGCGATGAATGCGCAGCGGGTGCTCGATCAGTTCAACATCAAACAGATCGTGTTCAGTGGCATTGCCGGCAGCGTGGATGCCTCACGCAATATCGGTGATGTCGTCGTGCCTTCGCGCTGGGCTAACTATGGCGAGAGTCTTTACGCTCGTGAAACGGATGCGGGCTATCAGCCGTCGACTACCGTACGCAAGGCGGGGTTGGCCGCCTATGGCATGATTTACCCGCGGCTTACCGATGTGCTCAGTGCGCGGTCGCGCAACAAGGAAGAGCGGCTATGGTTCCCTGCCAGTGAGTCCCTGCTGGCGCTTGCCAATACGGTTAATGGCGTTGCCTTGGAGTCGTGTGCCTCGGCGACCCAGTGCACCCGCGATAAACCCGTTCTGAAGGTGGGGGGAAGTGGTGTTTCCGGTTCGATCTTCATGGACAATGCCGACTATCGCGATTACCTGCACGATGTATTCGATGCTCAGATCGCCGATATGGAAAGCGGTGCCGTGGCCCAAGTGGCCTATGCCAATCAGGTCCCCTTTATCGCGTTCCGTAGCGTGTCTGACCTGGCTGGAGGCGAGGACGACCAAAACGGCAAGCACATCTATTCGAGCATGGCGGCTAACAATGTCGCGGCGGTCGTGTGTGCCTTCTTCAAGCAGCTTTCAGCGTCGCCTTTTTCTGCCAGCAAGGTGTAAAGAATAGGCGCATGACGTAGTGTCATGATGTGAGGGCGTTTAGCACGTCCTCACCTATGTTTCTGTGCCGCCCTCGTACTGAAATTTCCTTCCTCTCTCCCTTACCTTTTGCATGGCTTTCCCGATTGAGTTGCTAGGCTCATATGCATGGGGCCAGCAGCTATTCACAGAATAAAATTTTTATCGCGAAAGGCTGTGGAAAACTGTGTGTGTATCCTGTTGTACACCTGTTTCTTGCTTGTGAAATACCTGCGTCAATAGTGCACAGTAGAGGGCTTTCCCCCTTGTTGCATGGAGGCTTTTAGGGCGCGCAAGGCTGTGCATATCTCGGGGGATAGTTGTAAATTGAGAAAGTGGCCAAAGGCACTATATATAGTGTAGTAATGGGTTCTCTTGGCCTATATGTGGTGGTATGTCAAGAGTGGAGAGATGGCCATTTTGAGTGTAGAATCGCGCACCACAACGTGGGTCAAAGTTGCACATTGACAAACAGCCGTGACAGGTAGGTTTGTGGCTGTTTTTTTACCGTCTTTGTGGTTCTGCACCTTGCCACTTATTGATCATGCCTATCCTTTTTCAACTGCCGGAAAAGGACGCGTGCATACCGGATAGCTAGCGAGATTTTATGACTTTCATTGTTAAGGATAACGGCAAGCGCCAGATGGCTTTCGAGCGCGCACGTCTCGAGCGCTATCTGGACAATATCCACGCTGAATTTCCGCAGCTGGATATCGAAAGCTACAAGCGCAAAGTGTTTTCCTACATCGAACGCCGAGAATCCATCGCGGCTGACGATATGGTCGACTACCTGATTCGCGAAGCGGAATCGCTGACCGATATCACGACGCCCGAATGGGAAATGTTTGCTGCACGCCTGTACCTTAACAAGCTGTACAAGAAAGCCAGCAAGAATCGCTTCTACAACGACGACGACAAGTACGGTTCCTACGTTGGTCTTCAGGAAAGCCTGGGTGAGCGTGGTATCTACTCTGGCGATATCCTGCGCAACTATTCCAAGGATGAGCTGCTGGAAGCCAGCGCGGTCATCGAGCCGGAACGTGACAAGCTGTTCACGTACAACGGTTTGTACCTGCTGGCAACGCGCTATCTGGCATCTGATCACACTAAGAGCGTTTACGAGCTGCCCCAGGAGCGCTGGCTGACCATCGCCCTGTACCTGATGCAGGACGAGAAGCCGCGTGAGCGTCGTATGACGCTGGTCAAGGAAGCGTATTGGGCACTGTCCAACCTCTACATGACCGTGGCAACGCCAACGTTGGCCAATGCCGGCAAGATTGGCGGTCAGCTGTCCAGCTGCTTCATTGACACCGTTGATGACAGCCTGCAGGGCATCTACGACAGCAATACCGATATCGCACGCGTGTCCAAGCACGGCGGCGGCGTCGGTGCCTATCTCGGCTACGTACGCTCTACCGGTTCCGAGATCCGCGGTGTCAAAGGCTCCAGTGGCGGTGTCGTGCCGTGGATCAAGCAGCTCAACAACACGGCGGTCAGCGTCGATCAGCTCGGTCAGCGTAAAGGGGCCGTGGCGGTCTATCTTGATATCTTCCATAAAGACATCGAGATGTTCCTCGACCTGCGTCTGAACAACGGTGATCAGCGTCTGCGTGCGCACGACGTGTTCACGGCCGTCTGCGTTCCCGACCTCTTCATGGAAGTGGTTGAGCGTCGCGGCGACTGGTATCTGTTTGACCCGCATGAAGTGAAACAGAAGAAAGGCTGGTACCTGCAGGACTTCTTCGACGAGCGTCGTGGTGAAGGTTCCTTCCGTCGCAAGTATGAAGAGCTGGTGGCCGACGAGAACATCAGCCGTCGCGTCGTGAAGGCGATCGATATCTTCAAGCGCATCATGATCAGCCAGCTGGAAACCGGTAACCCGTTCATGTTCTACCGTGACGAAGTCAACCGGATGAACCCGAACAAGCACAAGGGCATGGTCTACTCCAGCAACCTGTGCACCGAAATTCTGCAGAACATGAGCCCGACCCGTCTGATCCAGGAAGTGATCAGCGGCGATCAGATCGTGATCACCAAGCAGTCTGGCGATTTCGTTGTTTGTAACCTGTCTTCTATCAACCTAGGGCGCGCGGTCACGGCCGAGTCCGATCTGGTGGAAGAAGACATTCTCGAGCGTCTGATTGCTATCGAAGTGCGCATGCTCGACAACGTTATCGACCTCAACAAGCTGCCCGTGCCGCAGGCGACCATCACCAACCGTCGCTATCGCTCGATCGGTCTGGGAACGTTTGGCTGGCATCACCTGCTGGCACAGAAAGGCATCGACTGGAATTCGCCCGAAGCCGAGCAGTACGCGGATGAGCTGTACGAGCGCATCAACTACCTCGCCATCAAGGCAAGTAACGCGCTGGCCAAGGAAAAGGGCACTTACGAGCATTTCGCAGGCAGTGACTGGCAGACTGGCGAGTACTTCGAGCGTCGTGACTACACTTCCGCAGCGTGGAGCGCTCTGGCCGCCGACGTTGCTGAAAATGGTGTGCGCAACGCCTATCTGATCGCCGTCGCACCGAACATGAGTACCGCCCAGATTGCGGGCTCTACCGCGTCGATCGACCCGGTCTTCAGCGCCTTCTACTATGAAGAGAAGAAAGACTATCGCCGCCCGGTCATCGCGCCTGATCTGTCGCTCGATACCTACCCCTTCTACGAGAAGGGTGCTTACAAGGTCGACCAGTTCGCCAGCATCCGTCAGAACGCACGTCGTCAGCGCCATGTCGATCAGGCGATCAGCTTCAACTTCTACGTGCCGAGCACGATTCGTGCAGCAACGCTGCTGAATCTGCACATGACGGCATGGAAGGAAGGCATGAAGACGTCGTACTACGTGCGCTCCAACGATATCGATATCGAAGAATGCGAGTGGTGCGCTAGCTGAGGACACCTCCTCCTCGCCGCATCTCATCAGAAGAAGCACAGGAGCCTGTTCTCCTGTGCTTTCGCCATTCTTTAAACCCAGTTTTCAGTAGGTAAGTGTCATGTCCAACGCCAACGGCCACCTCAAGCGTATCAAGATCCTCGAACCGACTTTCCCGAACCGCTCCACCGGCATCATCAACGGTGAAACCAGCGGCATCCTGAACTGGAACGACATTCCGTACCCGTCCTTCTATCGTGCGTACAAAGAACTGTCGACCAACTACTGGATTCCCGATGAAGTTGACATGAAAGGGGACGCGCGTCAGTACGAGGAGCTGGATCGTCACGAGAAGTACGCCTTCGATGCGATCATCGGCCTGCTGGCGACGCTGGATTCTCCGCAGACACGCTTCATCTACAACATCGCGGAATACATCACCGACCCGGCAGCTCACGCCAACGCGGCGATCATCGGTCAGCAGGAAGTGATCCACAACGAGAGCTATTCTTACGTGCTCGCGTCGATCACCGGTCTGCAGGATCAGAAACGCGTGTTTGAACTGGCGCGTACCCATCCGACGATCATCAAGCGCAACCAGCCGATCATGGATGCCTACAACGAGTTCATGACAGAGAAATCGCCGGAAACCATGCTGAAGGCGCTGGTTCAGTCGTCGATCCTGGAAGGCATTAACTTCTATTCCGGCTTCGCATACTTCTACAATCTGGTGCGCCAGAACCGCATGACGGGTACCGGTAAGATTATCAGCTTCATCAACCGCGACGAGCTGGCCCACTCTAAATTCATTTCTGAGTTGATTCGCGCCATTCTGGCTGAGAACAACCAGCTCAATACCGATAACCTGACGGAATACGTCCACGAAGCGTTCCGCCACGCGGTCGATCTGGAAACCATCTGGTCCGGTGAAGTGCTCGATAAGGTGGATGGTATCGACGTCGATGAAATGATCGGTTACGTGAAGTACCGCGCCAACAAGATGGCGGGCATGCTAGGCATCGAAAGCATGTACAGTGAAAGCAGCAGCAACATCATGCCGTGGATCAAGGCCTACGCAGACAACTTCACGCATACCAAGACGGACTTCTTCGAAATGCGTAACGCCAGCTATAAGAAAACTAACCTTGATAACGGCTTCGACGATCTCTGATCGACGCCGCAGGGCATGTCGGCGGTTCTTGCCGTACGCTGCCTTCTGGTAGAACGGTCGCTTCTTGGAGTGGCCGTCTGCCGTGCCATATTCCGATATGAATTCGGGCAGGAACGGGCCTGCCCATGAAAGGTCTTCATCTGGGGGAGCTCGACAATGCGTGTGCTGATGGCCTATGACTCATTAAGCGGCAACACGAAGGAAGTGGCCGATATCGCGGCTGCCGAAGTGCGACGCCTGGGCCATGCGCTGGACGTGACGTATGCCACCATCGAGCACTATCAGGAACGAGGCGACTACGACCTCTACCTGCTAGGTAGCTGGACCAGCGACTATGGCCGCACGCCCCCTGAAATGAAGGAATTCATCGCCGAACTGGTCGATGCCAAGGACAAGCCCGAGCACGTGGCCGTGTTCGGCACGGGTGAAACCCAATGGGGCATGGAAGTGTACTGCGGTGCCGTTAACCGTATGGCCGCGTTCTTCGGCTCGCACTACCCTACGCTCAAGATCGAACAGATGCCTCATTCGGCAAAGGATACTGCTGCCATCCACGATTGGGTGCAGCGCGTCATCGCACAACGAGAAGAGTCCCCGCTCGCATGAACAAGATCGAAATTACGACCGTTGAAGCGTTTCACGAAGCGCTGGCCGCACACGACTACGTACTGGCGGATTTCTACAAGGACAACTGCCCGGGCTGTAAGATGCTCGATATGTCCCTGAACCGCTTTGCTACGACGCCTGCTGCAGAAGGTGTCACGCTGCTGAAAGTGAAGCTGGAAAACGTGGGTGAGGCGTTCTTCCATGAGTTGAAGCTGCGCCAGACACCGACGCTGATCATGTATCGCGGCAGCGAAGAGCTTGGCCGCCAGCCGGGATTCGCCCAGCCCGCGCAGATCGAAGCGCTGGTGGCACAGCCTGCATAAATTGACGTTGCCTCGTTAGTGTCTGCTATCGCGCCATTCCCAATAGTACAGGTATATTGGCCGGGCAGAATATAAAGGGTGGTCTATAGTGAGTAGTGTGTTGTCACCCTTGATGATTGGGCAGCGTTGATTGGTCGTACAGGTACCCTCCTGTGCGGCCTTTTGTTTATAGGGGGCGAGTGCTCATGACGAGCGGTATGTCTCCACGGGTATTGGAACAAGGCATATGACACGCATATGACACGCAATGGATTTTGCAGGACGCTATCGGCGTTGGCGACAGGAGTGGTGGCGCTGATCGGTACGTTTATGATGGTGGCTTCATGCCGTGCGCATGCCACTTCCCAGCCCGCTTTTCAGTTTCCGACCTCGGTGCAGCAGGGCAGCCTGATCATTGGGCGTGTGGCCGCGGGTATCAAAGAAGTGCGCTATGACGGGCATGTGCTGCGTATCTCACCAGAAGGCTGGGTTGTGTTGGGGGTAGGGCGCAATGCTGAGCAGCCTGCCGTTGTCGATGTCGTGACCAGTAGCGGTCAGCGCAGTCAGGCGCATATTGACGTCACTCCGCGCGACTGGCCAATAGAACACGTCAACGGTGTCCCACCCAAAACGGTGGCACCGCCGCCTGCTATTGCCGAGCGTATCAAGCGTGAGCAGGCCGAAGTCACGTCGGCACGCCTGCGTGATGATGCACGCACTGACTTCGCTACACGGTTCATATGGCCTGTGGAAGGGCGCATCAGTGGCCGATTCGGCAACCAGCGCGTCTATAACGGTACGCCAGGTACTCCTCATTCGGGAATGGACATTGCTGCCGCACAGGGGACGCCTGTTAAGGCGCCAGCAGCGGGTTTGGTCACCTTCGCCAATGCGAACCTCTACCTAACTGGAGGCACCATACTGATTGATCACGGGCAAGGGGTCAGTTCGAACTTTCTGCACCTGTCACGTATTGATGTGAAGCCGGGCCAGTACGTACAGCAAGGCCAGGTCATCGGTGCCGTCGGTGCAACAGGGCGCGCGACAGGGCCTCATCTGCACTGGGGAATGAACTGGTTCGACGTACGCGTCGATCCTCTGCTAGTGCTGGAAGCCACAAAGGCCATGCCTCGCTAGAGGCACAGCCTTTGCCGTGAATGTTGCTGTGTAAAGATTAGAGCGTTAGTTGACGACCACCTCCGTATTAACCTCGCTGGCCGTAAAGTTGGTCAGCGTGCTCAGCATGCCGCGCCCTGTCATGTAGACCTTGTTGCCACCGTTGCCTGAACCGGTCAGCGAATCTGCGGCATACATCGAATTGCCGCGGATATGCCAGCCGTCGGTGGCGTTGTTGGTCGACGTGCTGGGGTGGAACATGACCGCATGGTTGGCCACGATGAAGCCGTGAATGCGGTTGTTGTTCGCCGTCGCACCATTGATGTCCATTGCGGAGGCGTGCCATGCGCCGAAGCCGTAGTTGTTGCGCTCGGCCTTGGAGTCAAAGGCCAGCAGATAGCTCCCATCGGTCGCGACGAATCCGCAGTCGGGGTTGTCGTAAGCCTCACTGTTATTGGCTTCCATCATCCCTCCATTGAGGGCATAGAACCCGTGGGTGATGTTGTTGTGGGACTTGCACCTCGAGGCCCACATATGGCCGCCATTGCTGTAGAAGCCTGCCTTGTAGTTCCCTGTCGCTTCACTGTTCGTTGCGTCAACGAATCCGCCTGCTTCGGCTGTTACCCCGAACCCTAGCGACGTGCCATCACGACAGTCGGTGACCTTGATACCGTTGCACTTGATGCTAGCAGCATACGCATGCACGCCGCAGTCTCCGGCGCGGTTGATGATGATGCCCTCATCGCAGTTGACGGATGCCCCGAACTTGGCCTGGATGCCGTAATACATGTCGTTGATGATCATGGCACCGCCAATGTTGACGGAGCTGCCATCGGTGACGTGAATACCACAGCCATAGCACTCCGAGTTCCAAGTGCCATTGTCCGCATGGCCGTTATAGCCTTGGATGGTGAATCCATTGATCTTGCCCAGAGAGTGGCCTTTCTCGAGGTTAAAGCAGCTCTGGTTGCTGGTGCAGGCGATCTTCAGCACGCAGTTGCTTGGCGTGCTCGTGTTGCCCAGAATCGCGACGCGCGGGCCGATGTTGATCTGCGGCGACATCTGCGCCACTTCATAAGTGCCATCGGCGACCTGAATGTTGCAGAATCCGTCGTGGATCTCGAACAGCTCGACGCAGGCAATGGCCTCGGCCAGTGTCGCGAAGGTGTTGGGTACATGGATAGTGATTG
The DNA here is from genome assembly GCF_047495495.1 of Zymobacter sp. IVIA_12111.31 C1. Lineage (GTDB taxonomy): Bacteria > Pseudomonadota > Gammaproteobacteria > Pseudomonadales > Halomonadaceae > Zymobacter. The sequence goes on along the minus strand of NZ_CP179930.1, from coordinate 2,903,663 downwards.
TCGAATGGATGGGTCCCACCAAGAACGACTGTCCGTTGTAGACCAGAGCGCCAGCGCCTCTAAATGAGCATAAATGTTTCAGTAAGGTGTTATCTGTGATCAGATAGTTACCTTCTGGAACCATAAGAACGCCTTGCTCAAGAGCTCGGCGGATGGCATCGGTATCATCATGCTGGTTATCGCCCAGAGCGCCGAACTGACGGACGGATTGTGCAGATCCTTCCGCCAAGCGCCAGTGGCGTACCTTGTTGGTGCTGATGATGACGTTGCCGCCACTGTCTTCGGTCCAGTTGTCGCCATCCTGATAGGAATAGATGCCGCCGCCGCCGTCTCCGGGGAAGTAGTAGCCTAGGGTCATGACAGCCTTAATGCTGGCATCTTCGATCGTACGCAGTACGCTAACGTTATCAACGACCTGGATATTGGAAATATCGGTCATAGGGACTTTCCTTTAAGAATATAAGTTGGGCGCTGCAGCAGTGCGCGCTCAGTGATTCGGGTATTAATTCAGGAAGGGAAGGCGCTATGGCAGAAGTGAAGCGCAGTGAGGTCGTGACGTAAAATCACGATGAATTCACATCGTCTGCATGCTTGCTCTGGTCGATAACATATCCTCGGCTTTATGATTCAATGCAATGACAGCAAATGGCCTAAGCAAGGAGATGCCATCATGAAGCGGCTAGGTACGATGCTGCTATTCCTGTTCACACTGACGGGCTGTAGCCTGAATCCGTGGCAGGAATCCCAGCCAAAGCGTCAACCTTTTCCTGAAGACGTGTATAAGACTTTGCCGAAGACCGGTGATTCCTCTTTATCCGGTGTAGTCATGGTGTCTACACAACAGGGCGAGGTACATTATGGTAACCGTGTCGAAGTGGTTGCTGCTCCGGCAACGTCTTATTCACAAGAGGCGTATGATGCACTGAGTAAAGGGCAACCTGTACCTTCGGCAGACCCTCGGGCACAGGCTTACACCCGCCATGCTCAAACCGACAAACAGGGCTTCTTCCGCATGATGTACATGCCGGCGGGACGCTATTTCGTCATCAGTCAGGTGCGCTGGAAAGACGAGCAGGGTGAACAGCATCAAATCGTGCGCGACGATGTCACGTTGAAACCGCACGAAACGACCTACGTCAACCTGATGAATCCATAATGGTCTATATATGAGCGATTTCGATATTTAACATCGAAATTAATCGGTGTTTTCCTGCCTCTAGAACATACAGAATCGAAGTTATTCATCTTCAATGTATCTATAGCAGGAAGCCCCGATGTCCAATGCTCTGGAAACCAGCTTTGAATTCTTTCCGCCCAGGACACCCGTCGGGCAGGAAAAACTGGCCTCATTGTGCGACCGTCTGGTGGCCTATGATCCTACTTTCTTTTCGGTAACTTATGGGGCGGGTGCCTCCGTGCGTGAGCGCACGCTGGATGCCGTCATTCGTGCGCGCCGTGGCAATGTCGATGCGGCCCCGCACCTGTCCTGTATTGGCAGTGACCGCGAGAACCTCGCTGAACTGCTGGCTACTTATCAGCGCGAAGGCGTGCGCCGCATCGTAGCGCTGCGCGGTGATGTCCCGTCCGGCGAGATTTCGGTTGGCGAATTCCGCTATGCCAATGAACTGATCGAATTCATTCGTGAGGAAACGGGCGATGCGTTCGAGCTGATCGCAGCGGCCTACCCTGAAATGCATCCGCAGGCGCCGAACTACGAAACTGACCTGCGTTATTTCGTCAACAAGATGCAGGCGGGTGCGGACAAGGCGATCACGCAGTATTTCTACGATGCAGAAGCCTATTTCCACTTTGTTGAAAAAGCGCAGGCACAGGGCATCGACAAGCCGATCATCCCCGGCATTATGCCGATCGTCGATGCCGATAAGCTGCGTCGCTTCTCGGCAACGTGTGGTGCCAGCATTCCCCGCTGGATCGACAAGCAGTTGGATGCCTACGCTATGGACCCGCAAAGCCTGCAGGCATTCGGTCAGGAAGTTGTCACGCGCCTGTGCGAACGTCTTATTGATGGTGGCGCGCCGGGGCTGCACTTCTACACCCTGAACCAAGCAGAACCGACTCTGGCCGTGCTTGATAACCTGAACGTCAATCGCGCCTAGGTGGCATGAGTTAGCGCAGCTCTGTGCCGCGAGCATGAAAGAACGTAAGCTGTGTGAGGAATACGAAAAAGGGACGCTATCAAAGCGTCCCTTTTTTTGTGTCAGAAGGCGACGAAGCCGTCGCCTGCCGATGATCTATTACACAGAAGCAGTAATGCCGGAGTGGCGCAGCAGTGCATCAATGCGCGGTTCGCGTCCGCGGAAGTTTTGGAACAGCACGGCGGCATCTTCCGAACCCCCTTTCTCCAGAATCTCCTGACGGAAGCGCTGGCCTGTGGCGCGATCGAAAACGCCAGCTTCTTCGAAGGCGGAATATGCATCAGATGACAGCACTTCTGCCCACTTGTAGCTGTAGTAGCCTGCCGCATAGCCACCGGCAAAGATATGGCTGAAGCCGTGCTGGAAGCGGTTGAAGCGTGTCTGCGGCACAACGGCCACCTTCAGGCGGACATCGTTCAGCAGCGACTGGATGTCGTCGGCGCTCGGTGCTTTCAGCTCATTGTGAAGACGGAAGTCGAACAGCGAGAATTCCAGCTGACGCATCATCATCATGGCCGACTGGAAGTTGCGTGCGGCCACCAGCTTGTCGAACAGCGCCTGCGGCAGCGTTTCGCCGGTATCTACATGAGAGGCAATCAGATCAAGCCCTTCGCGCTCCCAGCAGAAGTTTTCCATGAACTGGCTGGGCAGCTCGACCGCATCCCACGCCACGCCACTAATGCCGGACACATCGGAGACTTCCTGCTGGGTCAGCATGTGGTGCAGACCATGACCGAACTCATGGAACAGGGTGGTCACTTCATCGTGCGTCAGCAGTGCTGGGCGATCACCCACTGGGCGTGTGAAGTTGCACACCAGATAGGCCACTGGCAGCTGGAGTGAGCCATCTTCGCGACGACGACGTGTCCGGCACGCATCCATCCATGCGCCGCCACGTTTGCCTTCGCGGGCATACAGGTCGAGGTAGAAGCCGGCGATGGGCTGGTCATCTTCAAGCACTTCGAAATAGCGAACGTCAGGGTGCCATACCTCCACATCCTTGTTTTCGCGGAAGGTCAGGCCATACAAGCGGTTGACTACGCCGAACAGCCCTTCGATCACCTTGGGAGCGGGGAAATAGGGACGCAGTGCTTCCTGAGAAATGGCATAGCGTTGCTCACGCAGCTTTTCGCTGGCATAGGTGATGTCCCACGGCGCCAGCGTATCAAGCCCCAACTGCTCCTGTGCGAACTGCTGCAGCTCGCCAAATTCGGCTTCTGCCTGCGGGCGAGCGCGGTCCGCCAGATCGTTAAGGAAATCCAGCACCTGTGCAGGCGATGCAGCCATCTTGGTCGCCAGTGACAGATCCGCATAGGTGGCAAAGCCCAGCAGTGCGGCCAGTTCCTGACGCAGCGTCACCATCTCGCTCATGATGACCGAGTTGTCGTACTGGCCCGCGTTCGGCCCTTGGTCGGATGCGCGGGTAACGAAAGCGGTATAAACCTCTTCACGCAGCGCGCGATCATCGGCATAACTCATGACCGGGAAATAGCTCGGGAAGTCGAGCGTGATGCGGTAGCCTTCAACACCTTTGGCTTCGGCATTGGCTTTCAGCATGTCGAGCGCGCTTTCCGGCAAGCCCGACAGGCGATCGCGTTCGACATCAAGGTGCCATGCCTGCGTCGCATCTAACACATTGTTGGAGAACTGGTTCGACAGCTCGGACAGACGCGCGCGAATTTCACCGAAGCGTTTCTTTTTGTCTTCGGGAAGATCGACACCGGCCAAGCGGAAGTCGCGCAGCGTATTGTCGATGGCACGCTTCTGAGCGATGGAGAGCTGAGCGTATTCCTGCCCGTCACGCAGTGCCTGATAGGCCTTGAACAGCCCTTGGTGCTGCCCGAACCATGTGCTGTAGGCGGACAGTTCGCCTAGACAGGACTGATAGGCAGCGCGCAGTTCCGTAGAGTTCATAACGGAATTCAGATGCGATACCGGCGACCATGCCTGTCCCGTGGCTTCACCGTAGGTGTCCAGCGGTTGAACCAGTCCCTTCCAGCTGTAATCGCCTTTGGCTACGACTTCTTCCACGATATGGCGGTCATCGGCCAGCAGCTTTTCGATAGCAGGCACGACGTGCTCAGGACGAATGTCATTGAACGGCGGCAGGGTGTGCGGCGTCAGCAGAGGGTTCTGATCGACAGCGTGTGACATGGCGGATACTCGCTTGTGCGTAAGTGATACATAGTAGAGTGAGGGTGATAGGCAATAGTTTCAATGCGTATGAGAAGCACTCTCTTCATAATGGGTATCGGCTGCGCAGGTGTCATCCCGTGGCACACATCGCGCCGAGGTTGGCTGCATCTGGTGTGTGGCGGTTGGCCCTGCTAGATTGCTGCGCTTTGGCTCGTGCTATGATGAGCCCCTCCATTTTTTAGAACAGTCCCATTAGCCCTGATCGTGGGTGCGTCACCAGCAGGAAGTGAACATGAGCGAAGTTGTTGAGCGCTGGAGCTCCAAGCGTGCATTTATATTAGCCGTTGCCGGCGCTGCCATTGGTCTGGGGAATATCTGGCGCTTCCCTTATATCGCAGGTGAGAACGGCGGAGCCGTGTTCTTTCTGCTCTATGTCTTCTTCGTACTGGCGATGGGACTGCCGATCATGGCTGCTGAAATCATGATCGGACGCGCAGGGCGCCGTCCTCCCATTCAGGCTTTGGGCAGCCTAGCTGCCAGCGTTGGCCGCTCGCAGGGCTGGAAATGCATCGGTGTGCTAGGGCTGGTGACGGTTTTTCTGGTGCTGTCGTTCTATTCGGTCGTGTCCGGCTGGGTGCTCGAGTATCTGCGAGAGGTCGTAACCGGTACCGTGGTTACTGGTCCCGCCGAGCAGGTCAATGCCTCGTTTGGCAATTTCCTTGAAGATCCTGTTCGCGTTGTCGGCAACCATACCGTCTTCATGATCATTACGATGGCTGTTGTAGCTGCGGGCATCGCTAAAGGGCTCGAAAAGCTGAACAACTGGCTGATGCCGCTGCTCTATCTGCTGATGATTGCACTGGTTATCTATGCCGCGACCACGCCGGGCTTCGGCGCGGCCGTGCATTGGCTGTTCACGCCGGATATTTCCAAGCTGTCGATGAAGGTTGTGCTTAATGCGATGGGGCATGCCTTCTTTACGCTGGCCGTAGGGGCCTGCGCACTGATGGCCTACGGTGCTTACATGCCGGAACATCAGAGCCTGCCCAAAGCGATCACTATCGTTGCGCTGCTGGATATTCTGGTGGCCATTCTCTCGGGTATCGCCATCTTCTCGGTTGTCTTTACCGAAGGGTTCGATCCCGCAGGCGGTCCTCAGCTGGTGTTCGTGACATTGCCGCTGGCGCTGGGGGCGCTGCCTTTTGGTCACGTACTGCTGGGCATGTTCTTCGCGCTACTGCTGTTCGCTACGTGGACATCGTCGATCAACATGGCCGAACCCATGGTGTCCACCCTGCAGGACAAAGGGATGCGCCGACCGATGGCTGCCCTGTGGGTCGGCATCTGCGTGTGGGCTTTTGGCCTGCTGCCAGCGTTGTCCTTCTCCAGTCTAAAGGATGTGCACCTGTGGGCAGGACAGTCGATCTTTGATGTAATCACCAACATCCCTTCCGACCTGTTTCTGCCGTTAGGCGGCCTGCTGATCGCCATCTTCGCTATCTACGTGCTGGATCCGTCCAAGGCAGAAGAGGCTTACGGGGCGCATCATGCAGGCTTTGTGCTGTGGCGGGCGGTGACCCGCTATGCAGCGATACCGCTCGTTGCCATCGTGCTGCTGGCGGCCGCACTGGTCATGCTCAAACCATTCCTGAGTGACAATGAGGTGACACGATGGGTATTCGCACATATCGGGGCATGACGCCCACGCTAGGCGCGCGCGTCTATGTCGATCCCGACAGCGTGGTGTTAGGTGATGTTACGCTAGGAGACGATGTCTCCATCTGGCCAAAGGCCGTGTTGCGTGGTGATGTAAACGGCATTCGTATCGGGGCGCGTAGCAATGTGCAGGATGGGGTTGTCTTGCACACCACATACGATGGGCCTTTCACTCCTCAGGGGTTTCCCGTGACGATTGGTGAAGAGGTCACCATTGGTCATAGCGCTGTCATTCATGCCTGCACTATCCATGACCGCGTGCTGATCGGCATGGGCGCTATCGTATTGGATGGTTCTGTTGTCCAGACGAACGTCATTGTGGCGGCAGGCGCCGTAGTACCTCCTGGCAAAGTGCTGGAGAGTGGCTATGTCTATGCAGGTAACCCCGCACGGCCACTGCGCCCGCTGCGAGAGCAAGAGTATGAGTTTCTGCCTTACTCTGCCGACTGCTATGTGACGTTGAAAGAGACCTTTCTCGCTGATAGCGAATAAATGGCCTCGTTGGCGGCATAAGGCCTGTCTTTGTGTATTGGCATGAAGTGCAATGTTACGTCATGATACTGTCTGTTCATTCAGTACTGTATCTATAGTGAGGCGTTACTGCATCACATGGCCAATTTCAGAACACATCTTGCGGTAGCCTCCCTGGCCGGAGGGTGCTTTGCCATTGCAGGCTATCATGCCTCTGCTCTCAACCTTTCCGATGCCATCAGCGTTGCGGGCCTCATGGCGCTGGGTGGCATCATGCCGGACATAGACGCGGATCGTTCCCATACGGTGCGTCTGGTCTTCACTGTATTGGCCGTTGGCGCCGTCATTATGACGGTCATTAGTGCCTTACCTCTGGTCACGACGCCCGGCCTGATCCTACTCGCATTGCTCTCCTTCCTAGGCACACGTTATGTCGCAAGTGCCTTTTTTCGTAGATTGACCGTGCACCGTGGCATATGGCATTCGCTGCTGGCAGGCCTGACCGTGGGTGTTGTCATCACAGCTGCCAGTGTTCACCTGTTCGGAAGCTCGGCCTGGCTCGGTTGGTTGCAAGGGTGTGCAATGCTGGTGGGCTATATCATTCATCTGTTGCTGGATGAGATATGGAGCATCGACGCATCGGGACTGCGATTGAAGAAATCGTTCGGCACCGCGCTCAAACCGCTGGATATACATGCTCCCCAGACAGCGCTCCCAATGGTCGCTGCCATCGTTATTTGTCACCCGTGGTTGCCGCCGTTGGATGCGCTATGGGGGGTATGGCACACCGTGCAGGGCGTGTGGCGGCATCTTCTTTAATGAATATTTTTTATGGATGTAGAAATAAAAGCCACAAAGCCCTTGCCAAGCCCGGGTGATCTCTGTAAAGTACGCCCTCGCTGCCAGGGCAAACGCCGGGTGGCACGGAAGCTAACCTCTTGTAGGTCTTCGCTTTTTCTTGAAGATGGTTCAGTTGAGAGGGTTGTGTGATCTCCTGAAGCGATCGCCAAATCGGCGGTTGACAAAATCCTCAGAAAATGTAGAATGTGCTTCCACTTGCTGAGCAGCGAACGCCGCTCGCAAGACGCTCTTTAACAAGATGATCAGGCAATTTGTGTGGGTGCTTGAGGTTTTCGAAGTGGATCATCATTTCGAGCATCAAGTAACTCATCAATTCAATGAGTTGTTTCGATACTCGAGCCGGATTGGTCACCTAATGACCAATGAAAGATTTAAACTGAAGAGTTTGATCATGGCTCAGATTGAACGCTGGCGGCAGGCCTAACACATGCAAGTCGAGCGGCAGCACGGGAAGCTTGCTTCCTGGTGGCGAGCGGCGGACGGGTGAGTAATGCATGGGAATCTGCCCGATAGTGGGGGATAACGTGTGGAAACGCACGCTAATACCGCATACGTCCTACGGGAGAAAGGAGGGGATCTTCGGACCTTTCGCTATCGGATGAGCCCATGTTGGATTAGCTAGTTGGTGAGGTAATGGCTCACCAAGGCAACGATCCATAGCTGGTCTGAGAGGATGATCAGCCACACTGGGACTGAGACACGGCCCAGACTCCTACGGGAGGCAGCAGTGGGGAATATTGGACAATGGGCGAAAGCCTGATCCAGCCATGCCGCGTGTGTGAAGAAGGCCTTAGGGTTGTAAAGCACTTTCAGTGGGGAAGAAAGCCTGAGGCCTAATACGTTTCAGGAAGGACATCACCCACAGAAGAAGCACCGGCTAACTCCGTGCCAGCAGCCGCGGTAATACGGAGGGTGCGAGCGTTAATCGGAATTACTGGGCGTAAAGGGCGCGTAGGCGGTCTGTTAAGCCAGATGTGAAAGCCCCGGGCTTAACCTGGGAACAGCATTTGGAACTGGCAGACTTGAGTGCAGGAGAGGAAGGTAGAATTCCAGGTGTAGCGGTGAAATGCGTAGAGATCTGGAGGAATACCAGTGGCGAAGGCGGCCTTCTGGACTGACACTGACGCTGAGGCGCGAAAGCGTGGGTAGCAAACAGGATTAGATACCCTGGTAGTCCACGCCGTAAACGATGTCAACTAGCCGTTGGATCCCTTGAGGATTTAGTGGCGCAGCTAACGCACTAAGTTGACCGCCTGGGGAGTACGGTCGCAAGACTAAAACTCAAATGAATTGACGGGGGCCCGCACAAGCGGTGGAGCATGTGGTTTAATTCGATGCAACGCGAAGAACCTTACCTACTCTTGACATCCAGAGAACTTTCCAGAGATGGATTGGTGCCTTCGGGAACTCTGAGACAGGTGCTGCATGGCTGTCGTCAGCTCGTGTTGTGAAATGTTGGGTTAAGTCCCGTAACGAGCGCAACCCCTATCCTTATTTGCCAGCGATTCGGTCGGGAACTCTAAGGAGACTGCCGGTGACAAACCGGAGGAAGGTGGGGACGACGTCAAGTCATCATGGCCCTTACGAGTAGGGCTACACACGTGCTACAATGGCGAGTACAGAGGGTTGCGAAGCGGCGACGTGAAGCTAATCCCAGAAAGCTCGCCTCAGTCCGGATCGGAGTCTGCAACTCGACTCCGTGAAGTCGGAATCGCTAGTAATCGCGAATCAGAATGTCGCGGTGAATACGTTCCCGGGCCTTGTACACACCGCCCGTCACACCATGGGAGTGGATTGCACCAGAAGTGGCTAGTTTAACCTTCGGGAAAACGGTTACCACGGTGTGGTTCATGACTGGGGTGAAGTCGTAACAAGGTAGCCGTAGGGGAACCTGCGGCTGGATCACCTCCTTAAACGTAAAATGATCACCTCGTGATCTCAAGTGTCCACAACAAATTGCCTGATCGTAGTAGAGCGAAGTACTGCAGGGGATATTCCCTGGCCGTGCGCAAGCAGTTGCCGGGTCTGTAGCTCAGTTGGTTAGAGCGCACCCCTGATAAGGGTGAGGTCGGCAGTTCGAGTCTGCCCAGACCCACCATTATTATATGGGGCCATAGCTCAGCTGGGAGAGCGCCTGCCTTGCACGCAGGAGGTCAGGAGTTCGATCCTCCTTGGCTCCACCATCTGACTGTCTTGATGGCCGGTTCTTCAGTACTTAGTTTAGTGATCTAGCTTCTAGTCACGAACCAATCTTCATCACCTGATGATTGATTATTAGATGTCTTAATAGTCAACGATACAGCGTGTGATGAATGTTGTTTCCTGACTGTAAGCTTCTTGCTCGCAGTATTGCTCTTTAACAATGTAAATCATGCTGATGCCAAGTCCAATGGAACGCGATCAGATTTTACTTCTTCGGAAGTAGTATCCGATAGGCCGTGACATTGGCAAATGAGATACGTCTCAAGCGTATCCGGCGAAAATTGTTTTCGTATGATCGTGATCTATGACTCTTTCGGGTTATATGGTCAAGCGATTAAGCGCACACGGTGGATGCCTAGGCAGCCAGAGGCGATGAAAGACGTGATAGCCTGCGATAAGCATCGGGGAGGTGGCAAATGACCTTTGATCCGGTGATCTCTGAATGGGGAAACCCACCCGTCATAAGACGGGTATCCTTACCTGAATACATAGGGTATGGAGGCAAACCGGGAGAACTGAAACATCTAAGTACCCCGAGGAAAAGAAATCAACCGAGATTCCCCCAGTAGCGGCGAGCGACCGGGGACTAGCCCTTAAGTCTTAGTTGTATTAGCGGAAGTGTTTGGAAATGCACGCCATAGTGGGTGATAGCCCCGTACGCGAAAATGCAATTAAGGTGAAATCGAGTAGGTCGGAGCACGTGAAACTTTGACTGAACATGGGGGGACCATCCTCCAAGGCTAAATACTCCTGGCTGACCGATAGTGAACTAGTACCGTGAGGGAAAGGCGAAAAGAACCCCAGTGAGGGGAGTGAAATAGATCCTGAAACCGTGTGCGTACAAGCAGTGGGAGCAGACTTGTTCTGTGACTGCGTACCTTTTGTATAATGGGTCAGCGACTTATTCTCAGTAGCGAGCTTAACCGTATAGGGGAGGCGTAGGGAAACCGAGTCTTAAATGGGCGACATAGTTGCTGGGAATAGACCCGAAACCGGGCGATCTATCCATGAGCAGGTTGAAGGTTGAGTAACATCAACTGGAGGACCGAACCGGGATCTGTTGAAAAAGATTCGGATGACTTGTGGATCGGAGTGAAAGGCTAATCAAGCTCGGAGATAGCTGGTTCTCCTCGAAAGCTATTTAGGTAGCGCCTCATGTATCACCGCCGGGGGTAGAGCACTGTTTCGGCTAGGGGGTCATCCCGACTTACCAACCCGAGGCAAACTCCGAATACCGGTGAGTGCAGCATGGGAGACACACGGCGGGTGCTAACGTCCGTCGTGAAAAGGGAAACAACCCAGACCGTCAGCTAAGGTCCCAAAATCTTGGTTAAGTGGGAAACGATGTGGGAAGGCTCAGACAGCTAGGAGGTTGGCTTAGAAGCAGCCACCCTTTAAAGAAAGCGTAATAGCTCACTAGTCGAGTCGGCCTGCGCGGAAGATGTAACGGGGCTCAAACCAAGTACCGAAGCTACGGGTTCAACACTTAAGTGTTGAGCGGTAGAGGAGCGTTGTGTAAGCCTGCGAAGGTGTGCTGTAAGGCATGCTGGAGGTATCACAAGTGCGAATGCTGACATGAGTAACGATAAAGGGAGTGAAAACCTCCCTCGCCGGAAGACCAAGGTTTTCTGTTCGACGTTAATCGGAGCAGAGTGAGTCGGCCCCTAAGGCGAGGCCGAAAGGCGTAGTCGATGGGAAACAGGTTAATATTCCTGTACCAGACAGTACTGCGATGGGGTGACGGAGAAGGCTAGGTGAGCCAGGCGACGGTTGTCCTGGTGAAAGTATGTAGGCTGAGCAAGTAGGCAAATCCGCTTGCTTAAGGTCGAGATACGAGACGAACTGATTCCTCGGACTCAGGAAGTCATTGATGCCACGCTTCCAGGAAAAACCTCTAAGCTTCAGGTACTGTGTGACCGTACCCCAAACCGACACAGGTGGTCAGGTAGAGAATACCAAGGCGCTTGAGAGAACTCGGGTGAAGGAACTAGGCAAAATGGCACCGTAACTTCGGGAGAAGGTGCGCCGGCGTAAGGTGAAGAGACTCGCTCTCAGAGCCCCAACCGGTCGAAGATACCAGGTGGCTGCAACTGTTTATTAAAAACACAGCACTCTGCTAACGCGTGAGCGGACGTATAGGGTGTGACGCCTGCCCGGTGCCGGAAGGTTAATTGATGGTGTTAGGACTCGTCCGAAGCTCCTGATCGAAGCCCCGGTAAACGGCGGCCGTAACTATAACGGTCCTAAGGTAGCGAAATTCCTTGTCGGGTAAGTTCCGACCTGCACGAATGGCGTAATGATGGCCACACTGTCTCCACCCGAGACTCAGTGAAATTGAAATCGCTGTGAAGATGCAGTGTTCCCGCGGCTAGACGGAAAGACCCCGTGAACCTTTACTATAGCTTCACACTGGATGCTGATGTTGTCTGTGTAGGATAGCTGGGAGGCTTTGAAACTGTGACGCCAGTTGCAGTGGAGCCAACCTTGAAATACCAGCCTGACATCATTGGCGTTCTAACTTGCTACCGTTATCCGGTAGAAGGACAGTGTGTGGTGGGTAGTTTGACTGGGGCGGTCTCCTCCCAAAGAGTAACGGAGGAGCACGAAGGTACCCTCAGTACGGTTGGAAACCGTGCAGTGAGTGCAAGAGCATAAGGGTGCTTGACTGCGAGACAGACACGTCGAGCAGGTACGAAAGTAGGTTCTAGTGATCCGGTGGTTCTGTATGGAAGGGCCATCGCTCAACGGATAAAAGGTACTCCGGGGATAACAGGCTGATACCGCCCAAGAGTTCACATCGACGGCGGTGTTTGGCACCTCGATGTCGGCTCATCACATCCTGGGGCTGAAGTCGGTCCCAAGGGTATGGCTGTTCGCCATTTAAAGTGGTACGCGAGCTGGGTTTAGAACGTCGTGAGACAGTTCGGTCCCTATCTGCCGTGGGCGTTGGAAGTTTGAGAAGAGCTGCTCCTAGTACGAGAGGACCGGAGTGGACGAACCTCTGGTGTTCCGGTTGTCACGCCAGTGGCATTGCCGGGTAGCTATGTTCGGACGGGATAACCGCTGAAAGCATCTAAGCGGGAAGCCCCCTTCAAGATGAGACTTCCCTGGGGCCTTGAGCCCCCTAAAGGACCCTCGAAGACTACGAGGTTGATAGGCACGGTGTGGAAGCGCAGTCAATGCGTTGAGCTAACGTGTACTAATGGTCCGTGAGGCTTGACCATATAACCCCAAAGGGTTATAGACACGATCCGAAAATAACGGATACGCGACGAGACGATCTCGGCCCAGCATGATTTACAGATTTAGGTAGCGGTGCCTTAGGCATCGAGACCGAACCGAATACGCTTGACGACCATAGCGAGCGGGTACCACCTGATCCCATGCCGAACTCAGAAGTGAAACCGCTCAGCGCCGATGGTAGTGTGGGGCTTCCCCATGTGAGAGTAGGTCATCGTCAAGCATCTCTACTGAATACCCCCGGCCAGCAATGGTCGGGGGTATTTGCTTTGGGGGTAGGGTAGGCAAGCGCAGGCCGAAGGCAAATAACGGCCGTGCCAGCCCCTAGATCCTGAGCCGTCACTCAACAGCGGCAGATGAGCAAAAGAGAAAAAAGAGAAGAAGGGCGGTAGCGTAACCGCGAAGCTCCTGCCGCCAAGACGACAGATGCGTCAGTAGCCCACCGTTCTCCCCACCCCTGTCTGCAGATCGCTCATCTATCGAAACAGTCAAACACTAGATGCCGTTATAAAAACACCCCGATGATCTGCGGCTCAAGCCATCATCGGGGTGTTTTGTTATCGGCGAGACGTCAAGACTGTAGCGTCTAGCAGTAATGAGCATACTCTGGCATCCAGAAATGTGTCTCACTGCGTTCCTTCAGGTGTGGGCTATCACGGCCTTCAGTCGTGCTGCCTTCAGTTGATGGGGGCAGACCGGTGCTTGCATCTCTAAGATGAGCGCATACACTCTTCACCAGCCACCAGCCACCAGCCACCAGCCACCAGCCACCAGCCACCAGCCACCAGCCACCAGCCACCAGCCACCAGCCACCAGCCACCAGCCACCAGCCACCAGCCACCAGCCACCAGCCACCAGCCACCAGCCACCAGCCACCAGCCACCAGCCACCAGCCACCAGCCACCAGCCACCAGCCACCAGCCACCAGCCACCAGCCACCAGCCACCAGCCACCAGCCACCAGCCACCAGCCAGGCTAAATAGGTTCTCTATATCCAGAGTGTGCCCATAGGAGTTGGCTGTTTCCACCGCTGTTAATGAGCACTGAGCTTATGAATGTTGGTCTAGCTTGAGCCGATGCTTCCTAAGCAAAATAGCAGGGTGGATATTCTTTTTTTAAATGTGGTCAGTTCTTTTCGTTATAAAACGATCAGGATAGATGTTTATAGACATTAGTTGGGTGGTAAGGAAAAACATTCGGCTGTTGATGTCTTCCGGTGTATCCAAGACGTCAGCGGTAGGCCTGCTGGAACATTATTCGTCTAAGTAATGCGTTGATTTTCATAAGCACCTTTCGTGAAAGAGTTTGGGTGGCTTGTACGTGATGGTATTTTAATGGGTATCTGTTTTTATGCGTGAACGGTGATATTGGGTGTGTTTTTTGCAACGGCAGAAGATGGAAGTGTGTAAATCCTTGACTCTACTGGGCGTGAGGCCCTTGTTTTTGTGGCTAGGCGAACAGTCTATAAACAGGTAATGTCATTGAGAGCGCTGCTTTTGATTCGAAAAGGTAGGGCTTCCGTGACCCGTTCACGCTGCTGATAACAAGAATAATTTTGACAGCGCATCTTCTCTAAGCTCGCGAAGCTGGTTCGTAGGAAATCATTGTTCTAAGCCGTTCTAGGCAAGTCTTCGATGTATTTTCTAGCGTTGTGGTTTCCGAGTGTTCGTGCAAATAAGGACAATAAGGTATGAGCAGTACGACGACTAGGCATGACTCCCATGATACGTGGCGGCGGATCAGAGCAATCATTGGGGCTTCTTCCGGCAATCTGGTCGAATGGTTCGACTTCTACATCTATTCATTCGCTTCTCTCTATTTTGCACATGCCTTCTTCCCTCAAGGGGACGGTACGGTGCAGCTATTGAAGACAGCGGCTGTCTTTGCCATCGGGTTTCTGATGCGGCCCATCGGCGGCATCATCTTTGGTCGCTTGGCGGATCGGCGCGGGCGACGGGCGGCAATGATGCTGTCGGTTGTTATGATGTGTGGCGGGTCGTTGATGATTGCGTGTCTGCCAACCTATGAGCAGGTTGGGGTATGGGCGCCGACGCTGCTGGTGATCGCTCGTATGCTGCAGGGGCTTTCTGTCGGAGGTGAATACGGTACCAGTGCGACCTATATGAGCGAGGTCGCTGTCAAAGGGCATCGTGGTTTCTATTCGTCTTTCCAGTATGTGACGCTTATTGGTGGGCTGTTGTTGGCCAGTCTTGCTGTTGTCATCATGCAGCACATTCTGACCGATAGCGACATGCGCTCTTGGGGATGGAGAATACTGTTCCTGTGCGGGGCCGTTGCCGCGCTGCTGTCGCTGTTCTTGCGCCGCTCTCTGCACGAGACGGTGTCCAAGGACCGTTCCACTGAGCAGAATGAAAAGGCAGGCACTCTGTCACTGCTGTTCTCCAAACATCAACGGGCATTCTGGACTGTGCTGGGCTTTACGGCAGGCGGGTCGTTGATGTTCTACACCTTCACTACATACATGCAGAAGTATCTCATCAATACTGTCGGCATGAATGACAAGACCGTCAGTGTTGTGGTGACGGTAGCATTGGTTGTATTCATGCTGATGCAGCCGGTGCAGGGTGCGCTGTCGGATCGCATTGGTTTGCGGCGCATGATGCTGATCTTTTCGGCATTGGGTACGCTGCTGACGATTCCGATTTTGTTTGCGCTGCAGTATGTCGGTCACGTATGGGCGGTGTTCCTGCTGTTGGCTTTGTCGCTGATTATCGTCGGCTTTTACACCTCGATCAGTGGGCTGATCAAGGCGGCTATGTTCCCGATGGAGATACGGGCGCTTGGTGTAGGCGTTTCCTATGCCATCGGTAATGCGCTGTTTGGTGGTACGGCTGAATGGGTCGCACTGACGATGAAAAGTCATAGCGTGGAGCCGCTGTTCTTTGTGTATGTCACGCTGATGGTCTTTATTGCGTTCGTGACCTGCCTGAAGATGGCTCCTATGAGTGAGAAGCGCTGGTAGGCTGAAGCCTCAGAGCAGCTACTCATTCTTTAGGACATGGTTGAGTATGAGATGGCCCCATCACTTGGTGATGGGGCCATCTTGTTTGAAAGCGGTAAATCTCGCCGCAAAGGGCACAGACGATAGGCAATGATGTTGTTGCTAGGCACCTATGGCAGAACGGCTATTCGCTGCTCGGTCTGGCTAGACCGATGTGAAAGCGTGCTGCTAAGAGGCTGTTTCATAAACTGAGTAATTGCTTTTGCCCTTTCTAACATAGACGGCTTTTACCGCAATTTATGGTGTGAAGCCTCCTCCATGACATGGGTATTGGCGGTATGAGAAACGCTCTAAGCAGAATGGCGAGCCAGAATATCGGGAACTTGTGGGCGCAGCGCTTTACGATCGGGCTTACCGTTTGTGTTGGTCGGTAAGCGCGACATGATCTGGCAGCACGTTGGATGTTTATAGCTTTCTAGAGAAGATAGTGCGGCGCTGACTTCGCGGGAAAGGGTGCCTGTTGGCTGGGATTGATGTGTTTCAACGAATAGCACCGATCCTGTAATGCCGTTTTTCATTAGGCCTTCAATCAACAAACAGCTTGTGATGGACGGAACCTGCTGCAGCACCCTTTCTTCGACCTCAATAGGGGTAACCCAGCGTCCCTTTATCTTGAAGCAGTCATCCCTTCGCCCTTCGAAATGTAGGCATCCATGCTCATCTTCTCTGAATATGTCGCCTGTGGCATGCCAGCGCCGTCTTTTTTCATCGCAGAGGAATCGCTGTGCCGTGAGCGACGGATTATTCCAGTAGCCCATGGATAAGAAATGACTATGGACCCAGAGCTCACCTAGAGCACCTTGAGCAACGAGTTGCCGATTTTCATCGAGCAGTCGGATATCGCAGGCAGGCGTGGCATAGCCCACGCCGTTGCATTCGAGGGGGCTGTGGGGAAATGTCGTGGCGATGAATCCTGGTGTTTCCGAGGAACCGACCGCATCGTGTATCCAGGTGCCACAGGTATCGTGCCAGCGTTGAATAAGTCTGCGGGATAGCGGTGATCCGCCTGCGAGTATGAAGCGTGGTTTGTAGTGTGGTGGGAGGCTTTCTGCGTTATCCAGCAGGCTTTGAAAGTGAAGTGGGACGCCAAGCAGCATGCTTGGACGATAGCGCCGGATGTTTTCGATGATCCTCTCGGGTGCTGGCCAATGGCTGTCCCGAACGGTGGTGGCATTGGTACTTAGCGGGTTGATGAGGTTATGCAACAGCCCATAGGAAAAGAAAGTGCGAGGGATCGCGTAGATAACGTCTTCGGCAAGAAATCCTAGGAATCCGAGCATTTGGCAGCGAACAAAGTCCAGTAGCGCTTGAGCGCTATGCATGACGCCCTTCGCGGTGCCAGTCGTGCCGGAAGAGTACTGGATGGTTTGTACTCGGTCTGAAAGGCAAAGATGAAAATCGCGCCACGTGGGGTCCCCATCGCTGAGGCGCCAGTCCATCTCTGTCAGAAAGGCATGGGGAGGAACCGGCAGGAGAGTCGTCGTCACGTCGATATTGCCCAGCGCCTTCCGTGCTTCCGCCGCGCGATCGCTGCGAACGACGCATAGGGCGGGTGTTATATCGTTCACTATGTGATCAAAAGAGGCGGCACCGAGCTGGGGGTTTATCAGTACGGGAATTGCGCCGATGGCCCAGCATCCCAATGCAAGGCAGAGCTGCATATGATCATCATCGAGTGCGATGAGGACGCGCTCTTCTGGGTGTATACCGCGCTGTGCGAGTGCCGAGGCCGTACGACAGGTCTCATGAAATAGCTGACGATACGTTAGGTCGCCATCAGGGCTTGCCACTGCTGTCTTATCCATTTGGGGGTGGCAAAGCAGCAATTGGGCAAAGTTGATACGGAGATTGAGCGTTGGAGCTGTGTGCTGCCAGTAATCGTGAAGGGTCGGGCAGTACACGCTCTTGTTGGAAGGAACGGATGGAATGGGCATCGTTGCTGCTCTTTAGGCAAGCTCATGACCCCGGTGCGAGTGATCCAGTAGGCATGAGACCGTTGATAACAGACCGTAAGATAACGTTACCATTTGGGAATGCACTATCTACCGGATAAAGGTACAGGAGTGTTGCCCATCGGTAAGAGCAAGCAGGGTCTGATCCTTTATGATGCTGGTTATATTCATTATTTTGAGATTACAGGACGGCGAGGAATTATCGGCTGCTACGCTGTGTCACAGGCATTTCATAGAGTTCAAGAGGGGTGCCGTCGGGGTCGCTGAAGAATGTGAAGCGCTGCTGTGTTAGTGGGTCAATGCGAATGGGCTCACAGGTAATGCCCTGAGCGGTCAATGCAGCGACGCTGTGGTCGATATCGGTAACGGCAAAGGCGAGGTGGCGCAGGCCACATGCTTCGGGATAGCTGGGGCGTGGAGGCGGTGATGGGAAGGAGAACAGCTCCAGCTGGGCGGTACCCAGCCGGAGGTCGAGCTTGTAGCTTTGGCGCGCTTCGCGCCATGTTTCCGCAATGATTTCTGCGCCCAGCACCTCTACATAGAAGTGACGGGCACGCGGGTAGTCCGCGGTGATGAGGGCGACATGATGTACCCCGATCACATTCGGCGTCATGGGCGCTGGCCTTCGCTGGGCAGAATGCCGTCCAGTGCGTTGATCAGCTGCTGCATTTCATCGTCGGTACCGATCGAGATGCGTAGCCAGTCGCTCAGCCCTGGGGTGTTGAAGTAGCGAACGACGATGCCTTGATCACGCAGTGCATTGAACACCTCTACCGCCGGTCGCGTGGTCGGGCGTGCCAGCACGAAGTTGGCGCTCGAAGGCAGCACATCGAAGTGGCGCTGTCGCAGTGCCTCGACGCTCCAGGTGCGTGTGTCGATGATGGCTTGGCGTGTCTTCTCGAAGTGCTCCTGATCCTTCAGCGAGACGATCGCGACCTGCTCGGCCAGACGGTCGATCGGGTAGGAGTTGAAGGCATTCTTGATGCGTTCCAGTCCTTCGATCAGTTCGCGGGAACCGATGGCAAAGCCGATACGCAGGCCCGCGAGCGAGCGCGATTTGGAGAAGGTGCTGACGATGAGCAGATTGTCATGCTCTGGGATCAGCGGCAGGCAGCTTTCAGCACCGAAATCGACGTAGGCTTCATCCACCAGTACGACCTTGTCCTTCTGGCGTGCCAGAAGTTTAGCAATAGCATCGCGTTTATGTGCGTGGCCGGTCGGTGCATTGGGGTTGGCGATCGCGATACCGCCGTTGGGGCGGTCGAATGCATCAAGGTCGATCGACCAGTCTTCGGCGAGAGGAATGCGTTCGGCGTTGATGCCGTACAGGTTGCAGTAAACGGGATAGAAGCTGTAGCTGAGCGATGGCATCAGTAGCGGCTCGGGCTGGCGGAAGAAGGCGGCGAAAGCCAGCGCCAGCACTTCATCGGAGCCGTTGCCTACGAAGATGCATTCGATGGGCACCTGATAAACCTCGGCAAGCGTCTGGCGCAGTGCCGTGGATTCTGGGTCTGGGTAGAGGCGAAGCTGTTGTGTATCGAAATGATTGAGCAGATCGCGAACGCCCGGTGCAGGAGCATACGGGTTTTCGTTGGTGTTCAGCTTGACCAGACGCTGGCGAGGTTGCTCGCCGGGCGTATATGGGGTCAAGTCATGTAGGGCGGGACTCCAGAATCTGCTCATATCGTCTCACTTGTGGTACGTGATCATTGTTATTGAAGTGCTCAGCAGGCCAGAACCATTCCGGTGTGCTTGGCTTCCATAGTGGCGCGTAAGCTGAAGTGGTGCAAGGGGAGTGCATGCGGTGGGCTAAGGCTATGGTCGTTATCACCTTCGAGCGTGCTGTCATGTTAGGCTGAACGCTACCCGTCAGGAACGACGGACTCTGCCGCTGAACTGTATCGGATATTGCGGTGCATCACTTGCAAGCAAGGAGAGCAGCATGAAACAGATCGTGAAATGGGCGCTGTCGATGGCGGTCGTCGTGCTGGCTGGCTGTGCGGGTTCCGCACACAAGGGTGGGTTGCCGGAAGGGCCTCTACCGCCGGCGGTGAAGACGCAGGTGTATAGTGGCAACCTACCGTGCAAACACTGTAGCCGGATCGAGACACGGTTAGTGTTGAACGGGTTGGATAGCAGCAATGCCAAAGACCATACCTTCATCATGGACGCTAAATACGTTGAGCACGAAGGCGCCCAGGGTGGACGTCGCTACACCGGGTCGTGGGATCGGTTGCAGGGCACGCCGGCTGACCCTTCCGCAGAGGTCATCAACCTGCTGGATCAGCAGACGGATCCTCAGACCATGTTTCATTTTCAGCAGATCGACGGCAAAACACTGGAGCTGATTGATGGCCAGTTGCAGCGCTACGAAAACGGGCGGGGTCTGAGACTGTATCTGGAGCCTTCCACCGCGGGCTGGCGCAAGCAGGATCCTGCTTCCTGACGGAGCGTTGCTGTCGCAAGAACCGTCCCACAGGGCGATGGCTGTGCCGTCGCCCTTGTCATCTCGAAGGGGTAAGTGAATGGCGAAGGCCAAGACGGCATTCGTATGCACCGAATGCGGTGCCGAATACGGCAAATGGCAAGGGCAGTGTACCCAGTGTCGTGAATGGAACACGTTGAGTGAGGTGCGCTTGTCTGCGCGTGCATCGGCTGCATCGCCCCGGACGGATGGGCGCGGTGGCTATGCAGGTGCTACGGCGCGGGATGTGGTCGACCTTTCTGCTGTCGATCTGACGGAAGTGCCGCGCATTTCCTCGACGTTCGAAGAATTCGACCGCGTATTGGGGGGAGGGCTTGTCCCCGGTTCGGCGGTACTGCTGGGGGGGCACCCCGGGGCGGGTAAATCGACACTGCTGCTGCAGACAGCGTGCAAGCTGGCGCAGCAGCACAAGGTGCTGTACGTCACGGGTGAAGAATCGCTGAGCCAGGTCGCGATGCGCGCTCATCGTCTGCAGCTGCCGGTAAAAGGGCTGTCGATGCTGGCAGAGACCAGTGTCGAGAACGTGCTGTCGACGGTTGAACAGCAGCAGCCTAAGGTACTGATCATCGACTCTATCCAGACCATGCACTTGGAAGAGATCAGTTCTGCACCCGGTAGCGTGTCGCAGGTACGCGAATCGGCAGCCGCGCTGACACGCTTTGCCAAGCAGACGGGTACGGTACTGCTGCTGGTTGGGCACGTGACTAAGGACGGTACGCTGGCGGGCCCCAAGGTGCTTGAGCACATGATCGACGCATCGCTGCTGCTGGAAGGGGGGGCCGATTCGCGTTTCCGTACTCTGCGTGGGCAGAAGAACCGCTTTGGGGCCGTCAACGAGCTGGGGGTCTTCGCGATGCTTGAGCACGGCCTCAAGGAAGTGAAGAATCCGAGCGCGATCTTCCTGTCCCGTACGGAAGATCAGGCCCCTGGCAGCGTGGTGATGGTGGTCTGGGAAGGGACGCGGCCGCTGTTGGTCGAAGTGCAGGCGCTCCTGGATGAATCGGCGTTTGGCAACCCACGCCGCGTGGCGGTGGGGCTAGACGCTCAGCGTCTGGCTATGCTGCTGGCGGTACTGCACAAGCACGGTGGCATGTTCACGGGCGATCAGGACGTCTTCTTGAACGTGGTCGGTGGGGTGAAGGTGCTTGAAACCAGTGCCGACTTAGCGCTGCTGTTTGCCGTCGTGTCCAGCCTTCGCAACCAGCCGCTGCCACGGGATCTGGTCGTGTTCGGCGAAGTAGGGTTGTCCGGTGAGATCCGTCCGGTGCCCAGCGGTCAGGAGCGCATTGTCGAAGCGGCCAAGCACGGGTTTACGCGTGCGATTGTGCCCAAGAGCAATATGCCGCGCCAGATTCCTGAGGGCATGAAGGTCATCGGGGTCGAAAAGCTTAGCGAAGCGCTGGCGGAGCTGTAGCCATGAGTGATAACGGTAGAGTCTCTTCCCGCGAGCAGGTGCTGAGCGTTGTGGCGCGAATTCCTTACGGCCGCGTGACGGGTTATGGCACCATTGCACGGATGACCGAAGGAACGTCGGCGCGCAGCGTAGGTACCTTTATGCGCCAGTTGCCACGCGGACATGGTCTGCCGTGGCATCGCGTAGTGCGCAGCGATCGCACTCTGGCTGACCACGGCGGCAATACCCATCAGCGCGAGCTGTTGGAGGGCGAGGGCATCCGCTTTGACGCGCGTGGCCGCATCGAACCTCGTTTCTTCTGGCCTTGAACCTCTAATCTGTCACTGGATACCCATGAACGAACAGCAACGCGAATCCCGTATTCATGCGCTCAGCGAGCGTGACGCGCAGGCATTTATGGCTGCTTTGGCCGAACGCATGCTGATCAACCTGCATTTCTATGCGGCGCTCTCCGAGCTTGAGCAAAAGCAGGTGAGGCGTGCGGACAATGCACTTGGTCTGGTATGGGAAGCGTTGATGACGCCGCAGGCGCAGATCGACTTCCTGCTGCAGGAAGAAAAGCTGGCGGCTTTGGAAGAAAGGCTGGCCGAAGATGAGGACAGTTTCGGTGCCCGGATGGCTGGTGACGCGCTGATGGCGCTGTCCACACTGCTGGAAAGCATGGCCACCGACCGTAAGGGCGGTGCCGTTGAGGTGTCTCGTTTGTCGGCGCACGGTGTGGCGCAGCTGGTGATGATGCAGAGTGATGAAGCACTGGCTGAATCGGAATGGCAGCAACGCATCGACGCACATCCTCTGATGGCTGACGAATGCGACTTTCAAGACGGCATTCTGGACGCGCTGTACGAGGCGGGTACGTCACGTGAGGCGCTGAAGATGCTGCGGCGCATGGGGCAGAACGACGGCGTGAGCAATCTCGGGCTATCGCTGAACGACGACTGAACCTGCTGGTATCGTGCATGAGTGAAAAAAGGCAGTCTCCTTTCGGGAGCCTGCCTTTTTTGCTGTCGGCGAGCGGCGTGGTCAGCCGCTTGCGGCCATAGCGCTTACTGGCGAACGGTGATGCCGCGTGCGGCCATGCACTGCTTGGCCTCTGCAATGGTGTGTTCACCAAAGTGGAAGATGCTGGCGGCCAGCACCGCATCCGCATGGCCTTCCGTAACGCCATCGGCAAGGTCTTCCAGTGAACCGACGCCGCCTGAGGCGATGACCGGTACCGATACGGCATCGCTGATGGCGCGGGTCAGCGCTAGATCGAAACCGGAGCGGGTGCCGTCACGGTCCATACTGGTGACCAGCAGTTCGCCTGCGCCGTATTCCACCATCTTGCGTGACCACTCGATGGCGTCCAGCCCGGTGCCGTTACGGCCGCCGTGAGTGAAGATTTCCCAGTGCAGCGGTTCGCCATCGGCGGAAACGCGCTTGGCGTCGATGGCGACCACAATGCACTGATTGCCGAAGCGATCGGAGGCCTCACGGACGAACTCGGGGTGTGTGACGGCGGCGGTGTTGATCGACACCTTGTCGGCCCCCGCATTCAGCAGTGCACGAATATCGTCACAGGTACGGATGCCTCCACCGACGGTCAGTGGAATGAACACCTCGCTGGCGATGCGGCTGACCATGTCTAGCGTTGTGCCGCGGCCTTCATGGCTGGCGCTGATGTCGAGGAAGGTCAACTCGTCAGCTTGCTGGGCGTTGTAGCGTTTGGCGACCTCGACGGGATCACCTGCGTCGCGAATGTCGACGAAGTTGACGCCTTTCACGACACGGCCCTGATCGACGTCAAGGCAAGGGATGATGCGTTTAGCAAGACTCATGGCGTGTTCCTGCGCGGTGATGGATTAGCGAGCGTGTTCATCGCAGAGGCGCTGCGCTTCGGCGACGTCCAGCGTACCTTCATAGATAGCACGGCCTGTGATGGCCCCCATGATGGCGCTGTGCTCGCTGGCATCGACCAACGCGCGGATATCGTCGAGATTGGTGACGCCGCCGGAGGCGATGACGGGCAGACCGCCCTTGCGTGCCAGCTCGGCCGTCGCTTCAACGTTGACCCCTTGCATCATGCCGTCGCGAGAGATGTCGGTATAAACGATGGCACCGACGCCGTCAGCGGCAAAGCGGCGTGCTAGGTCGACGGCGCGGATGTTAGAGGTTTCCGCCCAGCCGTCAGTGGCGACCATGCCATCGTGTGCGTCCAAGCCGACGATGATGCGTTCGCCGTACAGCGACGCCATTTCGGTGACGAATTCTGGCTCTTTGACAGCTTTAGTGCCGATAATGACGTAACTGACACCTGCATCGAAGTAGCGGTCGATGATTTCGCGGGAGCGAATACCGCCGCCGATCTGGATCGGCAGGTCGGGAAATGCTTTGGCGATGGCGGTGACGGCGTCAGCGTTGACCGGGCGTCCAGCAAACGCGCCGTTGAGATCGACAAGGTGCAGGCGACGCGCGCCAGCGTC
Organism: Zymobacter sp. IVIA_12111.31 C1; assembly: GCF_047495495.1. Taxonomy (GTDB): domain Bacteria; phylum Pseudomonadota; class Gammaproteobacteria; order Pseudomonadales; family Halomonadaceae; genus Zymobacter. The sequence goes on along the minus strand of NZ_CP179930.1, from coordinate 2,879,543 downwards.
GACCCAGCGGCGTGCCATGGCAACCGGATCAGCACCATAATCAGTGGCATCGTCCATACGGCCCTGCTTCAGGCGCACGCAGTGGCCGTCCTTGAGATCGATCGCGGGAATGACCAGCATTGTTGTTTTCCTTGATGAAAGCGTAAAACGTAAAAAGAGAAGGCGTGTGGTGCTGGATCAGATCTGTTCTGGCTGCCAGTTCACAAAATTGTGCAGCAGGCGAAGCCCCGCGTCCGAGCTCTTTTCCGGGTGGAACTGTACGGCGACGTTGCTGCCCTTGATGATGGCGACGTGCGCATCGACATCACCGTAGCGCGTTGTTGCGAGAACGTGATGGCGGTCAGCTGCTTCGACGTAGTAGCTGTGTACGAAGTAGAAGCGTGTGCCCGACGCGATGCCTTCCCACAGCGGGTGGCTGCGGATGGTTGCCACTTCGTTCCAGCCCATGTGGGGGACCTTCAGCAGGTTGCCCTGTTCATCGGTCATGCCGTTAGGGAAGCGTTTTACCTGGCCGGGGATATAATCGAGGCAGGCAATGCCACCGTTCTCCTCGCTGTCGGTCAACAGCATCTGCTGGCCGACGCAGATGCCAAGCAGCGGCACGCGTTCATCGTTGAGCAGCGTACGTACCAGCGGCATCAGTCCGGTGTCTTCCAGCGCATGCATGCAGTCGCGGATCGCCCCTTGGCCGGGCAGAATGATGCGGTCGGCTTCCTGCAGGACGTCAGCGTCCCGCGTGATCACGACCGGCTCACTGGCGACGTGTTCCAGCGCCTTGGCGACGGAGTGGAGATTGCCCATTCCGTAGTCGATTACTGCGATCGTCATGAATAACTCACCCTATACTGAACTGTTCCGTAGTCGAACAGTCGGAAATCGAGAACGGACACGGCAGCGGCGCGCCGCCGATGTCCTCACCCTTGCAGGGTCCCTTTGGTCGAGGCCACCTGGCCTTGGCGTGCCGGATCGACGGCGATCGCCTGACGCACTGCGCGACCGAAGGCCTTGAAAATGGTCTCGATCTGGTGATGAGCGTTGATGCCTTTCAGGTTGTCGATGTGCAGTGTTGCGCCCGCATGGTTGACGAAGCCTTGGAAGAATTCGAAGCAGAGCTGGGTATCGAAGCGACCCACGTACTCGCGGGTGAACTCGGCGTCCATGTAGAGGCCGGGACGGCCTGAAAAGTCGATGACGACGCGTGACAGTGCTTCATCAAGCGGAACGTAGGCGTGGCCATAGCGCTGGATGCCGCGCTTGTCGCCCAGTGCCGCTGCGAACGCCTGACCGAGTGCAATACCGATGTCTTCGACGGTATGGTGGTCGTCGATGTGCAGATCACCGTGGGCATGTACGCGCAGATCCAGCATACCGTGGTGGGCGATCTGGTCGATCATATGTTCAAGGAACGGGACGCCACAGTCGATGTCCAGGGCTCCCTTGCCATCGAGGTTCAGTTCGATATCGATCTGAGTTTCGCTGGTATTGCGAGTAATGCGTGCACTGCGTGCAGGAGAGTCGCTCATCTGCTGTCCTGTTGGCATGTATTGGAGTTGTATGTGTTGGCAGAGGACAATGGATGGCCTCTGCGTCACCGAATGACAGGTTCATTCCGATTATAAGGAAGGGGACAGCGTTTGCCATACGGATGGTCGAAACTGCAGATTTTCTGCGTGTCTTCAAGATTCAGAACGTTTCGTGTCGATGCTACCATGTACCTGAAGTACGATGGTGTACGTCGTGCCGAGGGGACTTCATGAAAGTAGTGTGCAGAGGGATACTGCTCGTTATCGCGCTGGCGGTCGTCATGGTAGTGGCGACGGTCATCTATGCGCTGGCTTTTTTCGACCCCAATGATCTCAAACCGCGGATCGTCGATGCGGTGCGTGAGAAGACGGGATTGACGCTGGTCATGGACGGCAATATCAGCTGGCGTTTCTATCCGCATATCGGTTTTTCCATCGACTCGGTCAAGGCGTATGCCCCCGATCAGTTGATCATGAATGGCCCACAGGCCAGCATTCGGCACGCCGATATCTCGCTGAGCATGTCGCGCCTGCTGATGGGTGACGTGATCGTGGATGGCCTCAACGCGCAGGGCGTTCGCGTCAATCTGTTGTGCGATGAACGTCGTCAGCAGTCATGCCTGACCTGGCTCAGCGGCTTCAAGGACGTGCTGGCAACCAGCATGCCCGTGCCTCCTCATCCTTTCCTTGTCGAAGCCCCGCACCGCATGGGCGATGACGCTGTCGCTTTCCCGCAGCACGCCGAGGGCGGCAGCGAGATGGCGATGCGTGGCATGCCGCCGCCGCGGGAAATGAGCGAACAGAATGCTCGCTCATCCTCATGGCCGAGGCTGATCTTCGATCTGCATCGCATCAAGATCGAAGACGGTGAGGTGCACTATCAAGGGCGCGAGGATGGGCTAGTTCAGCGACTCGATATCAACCAGATGACGCTGGTAGGCACTCAGGTTGCTCTGGGGCGGCACTTTCCCATCTCCGTGACGTTTGATGTGGCCAGTGGCACGCGTTTACCGCCGGCCACCGTGACGGCGCAGGCCGAAGTATGCTCCAACGTATTGATGGGGCGACATGAGATTGAACACTTGCGGCTGGCCGCCCTGTCGGGTAACAAGCGCTATAGCCTGTCGATGGGGCAGCTAGCGGCTGACACCGATCATCAGGAGTACCGCATCCGCGATGTGCGCATCGACGGTATGCTGCGCAGTCTCTTCAACGATGACAGCGAATCGCCATTCTCACTGGCGTTTGATGGCCGCTATGACGGTCTGACGGACAAGGCCCAGATCGAAAACATTGATTTTGGTCATCAGGGTGTTGATGTTCAGGGCAGCGTGGAAGGCCTGACGCTGCTGAGCAGTCCGCGCTGGAAGGGCACGCTAGCGCTGGCGACCAACAACTTGCGTCAGTGGCTGTCTGCCAATGTCGTCACCGGACTGCCCGAGGACACGCGCGCGTTCCGTCAGCTAACCGCGGACATCGACTTCAACGTCGACGATCGGCACTTGGCCGTCGATAGCATCAAGGGGCGTTTGGACGGACAGCCGCTCAATGCCAGCGTGCAGTGGGACTACGGCGATGCGCCTGCCTTCGAGCTGGAGATGCCATCGCTGTCACTGGATCGCTATCTGCCGCCGGAAAGCGGGCTGTGGTCGCTGGTTGGGGGCAACGGTGTGCGTGACATGGTGGCACCTGCCTGGGTCGATTGGTTGCGTCAGCATCGCGGTTTGATGTTCAAGGCACGGGCCGATATCGACGAGCTGATGTGGAACGATCGCACGCTGCATAATCTATCTTTGGCGTTGTCGACGCAGGACGGCCGTTGGCAGCTGTCACGCCTGGCGGCACTGGTTGGTGATGGGCAGATCATGGCGTCTGGTGGGGCACAGGTCGATCAGGCACCGGGCCGGCTGTATTTCAACGCAAGTTTCAAAGACGTGCCTCTGTACGCCGAGCGGGTGGCCGATGTCGACAAGCCTGATCCTACGCTGAGTGGTCGCATGGAACTGGCGGCGCAGCTCAACGATCCGTGGGGCACGCTGTCAGGGCCGGTATCGCTGGCGCTGCGTAATGACGATCAAAGCGGTGCATGGCTCAGCCATACGGTATGCCGCGCCGTGGCGCAGGCCAGCAATATCCCGACCGGCGAGGTGGTGCCTGCACTCATGGAAGCGGCCAATGGGCGCTTCACGCTGCGAGACGGCATCTTGTACAGCGACGATCTGCGTGGACGCCTATCGGGCAACAGTGTCGAAGGTGAGGGCATCTTCGATCTGGCACGACATCGTTTCGACTACCATGTGCTGGTGCGATCGCCGTCGACGGCATTGGCGGGATGTACGCTGCCGCGTGAGATGAGCAGCAACGGTGTACCGCTGCGCTGCTCGGGCACGCTGGCCGACATGGCTGACAGCTGGTGCGGGTTGGATGATGAGCGCAGTAGCGGTATCCTGAGAAATTCACTGCGTCATAATGACCGGTGGTCGACTTCTCCCTGAGGGCTGTAGCGCCCTCGGGTACGCACGCCAGCCATGTTCGTGTCGAACATGCGTAACAGACGAGTGACTCGCCGTATGGCCCGTCAGACCGATGGCCCGATAGCCCCACTTCCTTCGCTTTATCCTGCCGCTGCCTTTCAGCAGCGCGTACTCGCTTGGTTCGATGAACACGGTCGCAAACATCTGCCGTGGCAGCAGAATCAGACGCCCTATCGTGTCTGGGTGTCCGAGATCATGCTGCAGCAGACGCAGGTAGCGACCGTCATCGACTATTTCGATCGCTTCATGGTGCGCTTTCCCACGGTGGAAGCCTTGGCGGCTGCGCCGCTGGACGATGTGCTGCACTTGTGGACGGGACTGGGGTATTACGCCCGTGCCCGCAACCTTCATAAGGCGGCTATCGTGGTGGTCGAGCAGTATGGCGGCCGCTTCCCGACTGACAGCGTCGACGAAATGGCCTCTCTGCCGGGTATCGGGCGTTCGACAGCGGGCGCTGTGATTAGTCTGGCGACGGGCCAGCGCGCGCCTATTCTGGACGGCAACGTTAAGCGTGTACTGACGCGGCTTCATGCCGTGGAAGGCTGGCCCGGGCGCCCAGCGGTCGAGCGCTCTCTGTGGGATATCGCCGAGCACTACACTCCTACCGAGCGCGCCGGTGACTACACGCAGGTGATGATGGATCTGGGAGCCACGCTGTGCACCCGCAAGGCGCCTGCTTGTCTGCTGTGTCCCGTGCAGGATTGGTGTGAAGCACACCGTCTGGGGCGTGAAACCGATTTCCCTTCTTCAAAGCCCAAGAAAGTGGCGCCGACTCGACACGCTCACGCGCTGATGCTGGTGGATCCCGCCGGGCGGGTGATGCTGGAGCAGCGCCCTGCAGAAGGCATCTGGGGTGGGCTGTGGAGTTTTCCGCAGTGCGACAGTGCCGCGGACGTCAAGGACTGGTGTGATAAGTGGGGCGTCGGAGACAGCATTGAATACTGGACACCGTTTACACATATCTTCAGCCATTTCCGGCTTGAGATGACACCCGTGCTTATCGAGTGCCCTCGCGCACTGCCCGCCGAGGCCTTCTCGCGCCCCACGTGCTGGCGTTCGCCGGCCGCGCTTGACGGCATCGGGCTGGCGGCCCCTGTTAAGACACTGCTGGGCCAGCTGGCCGCGCATCTGGATACCGTGGGCTGACACCTTCTATCTTTCCTATAAAGGGCTGCTCGCGTCTATGACGAGGGTGGCTCATCCCTTTCTTTGTTCATCCAACAGGAATTGACGCCATGACGCGCACCGTATTCTGTCGCAAGTATCAAAAGGAACTGCCGGGCCTGGTAACGCCGCCACTGCCCGGTGCTCGTGGTCAGGAGATTTTCGATACCGTTTCTCAGCAGGCCTGGCAGGAATGGCAGCAGCTTCAGACTCGCCTGATTAATGAAAAGCACCTGAGCCTGATCAAGGCCGAGAATCGTCGCTATCTGCTTGAACAGATGGAGGCTTTCTTCGACAACAAGCCAACTGATCTGGCTGAAGGCTACGTCCCGACTGACGCTGCGCAATAACGGTGTGCGGTGGTAGACCGCATGTGGCCGTTACAAAAGAGCTGTTGCATCAGGGGCTCGTAGGTATATTCTGTTTTTTTCATCAACTTGCTTGACGCCGAGTCCGTTTTTCGGTTTAATGCACGGCGTTGGCTGGCAAGGGCCAGATAGCTCAGTTGGTAGAGCAGGGGATTGAAAATCCCCGTGTCGGCGGTTCGATTCCGTCTCTGGCCACCACCCCAACCTCAATTGCTGGGGTATCGCCAAGTGGTAAGGCACCGGTTTTTGGTATCGGCATTCCCAGGTTCGAATCCTGGTACCCCAGCCATATCACTGTCGTGATATATTTGCCGGCATAGCTCAGTTGGTAGAGCAACTGACTTGTAATCAGTAGGTCCCGAGTTCGACTCTTGGTGCCGGCACCATATTTAAGTCCTTGATTTATCAGGGATTTCGAGACCGCCCTTTGGGGCGGTTTTTTCGTTTTTAGGCCTTTTACGTAGATTTCCCCTTTCAATTCTTGAGCTAAAAAATGCTTTTTTACGAACATGCAATGAATTTTTTCTCGAATGGGGAAATTTTTCGCCTAGCTAATTTATTTTGTGAAGGGTTTATCACTGCAGGACGGGATGTTTTGTATTTAATATTCGATATTTTAAAAAATATTGCCGCCCCTCTTTTGACTTTAGTTTCCACTGCGTTTGGTATTTGGTTTTATTTAAATAAAATAAAAGTAGAATTAACTTATAGTTTTTCTACTTGTATTCGCGGCAATAGAATTCCTTTTCTTGATAATTTCTCAATTAAAAATAAACGTGACAATACACAGAATATTTACGGGATATTTTGTGTGGTTAATGGAACAGCATACAATCTAAAAGAGTGGAGAGTTCCGGTAGTATTAGGCCCTTATGGAGTTTTAGAAGTAGAGTTTAAAGAAATAACTACCTATTTGGATAAGGATGGGGGTAATTATCCGGATTTAATGAGAGAAGAAAATAAAGTTTTTTATATAAACTTAGGGAATAAAGTAATAAAACTAAAAGATGATAAGTCTATAGATTTTTTCTCCTTTTCCGATAAAAAAGCTGATGGCACTGGATGCTTGATCATAAATAAAATTTATAGTGTCAATGAAACTGACACTATAGTTATAACTGAAAGGATGGATTATAATATAGGGCTTATGCATAATGAAAAATATATTAAAGCAATTGTAGATAAAAATGGGTATATTTTGGGAGATCCGCCGCTAGATAGTATTTTAATACCTCAATATAAATATGAAGAAAGTAGCAGTGAAATTATGGCTTTCTTGATAAGAAAACAATTGGGCCTAGAAGACACTCATGAAATCGATGTGATTGATATAAGAGCAGAGCTTAATTCTAGGCCGAAAATATGAAAATTGTTATTTGTTATGATTCCTTATAAAGCTATAGATGGCTTCTCAGAGGTAGATACCAACGGAAGGCTTTTGTCATATACATACATCATTCCTGCAGACCTATGCCCAGATGCTTCTTGCTTGTCATGACGTGTGCCATGCGCGCCTGCCATTCCTTGTCTTAAATCATGCAGGCCCAATCGTTCTTGCGTCTTGACCGCCTCACTGTTCTCCCTTCCTTTATCTTCCTGCCTTGCCTCGTTCTGCTCCATCGTGGCGGTCTATTTGCCTTGGCCAATGAAGCCGTCATGGCTATCGCTGGCCGTCTGATGCCTGCCTACGGCACATATCGTTAAGCGCTCCCGTTTTTGCTGCTCGCTGTGTGCAGGTTATAGGCATGCGTGCGTGTCTGCAAAATGATGGGGAGAACATATCGCGCGTATGACGGCTAGAAGAAGGTGCTGTTGGGGCAGGGTGTATCAGGAGGAGGAAAATATGCTTGGGGGAAGCGCTACGGTCCCATGACGATGGCATATCGCCTTCATCATGGGACCGAGGAGTACCTAGTGGCGCTTAGTACACCTGCTGGCTGCGCAGGTAGTCGTCGTAGGTGCCGGTGAAGTCGGTGATGCCGTCTTCCTTCATTTCGATGATGCGGGTGGCCAGCGAGGCTACGAACTCACGGTCGTGACTGACGAAAACCAGTGTGCCTGGAAAGTGTTCCAATGCGAGGTTGAGCGCTTCGATCGACTCCATGTCCATATGGTTGGTCGGTTCGTCCATCACCAGAACGTTGGGTTTTTGCAGCGACAGCTTGCCGAACAGCATGCGGCCCTGTTCACCCCCAGACAGCACACTGACCATCTTTGGAATATCATCGCTGGAGAACAGCATGCGGCCCAGTGCGGTGCGTACCTGCTGCTCGCCGCCGGTTGTCCACTGGCCCATCCAGTCGAACAGTGTCATGTCGTCTGCGAAATCGTGGGCATGATCCTGCGCGTAGTAGCCGACTTCAGCGGCATCCGTCCATTTGACGGCACCTTCATCGGGGGCCAGATCACCGACCAGTGTGCGCAGCAGCGTTGTCTTACCGATACCGTTTGGCCCGATGATGGCAATGCGTTCGCCCGCTTCGACCATCATCGACAGCTTGCTGAACAGCGCCGGGCTGTCAGGGTAGGCTTTGCTGATATGGTCGACGCTGAGCGCCTGATTGTGGATCTTGCGGTTCTGCTCGAAGCGGATGAACGGGCTGACGCGTGAAGAAGGCTTGATTTCTTCAAGCTGGATCTTGTCGATCTGGCGGGCGCGTGACGTGGCCTGCTTCGCTTTCGAGGCGTTGGCCGAGAAGCGGCTGACGAAGGCTTGCAGCTCGGCGATCTGGGATTTTTTCTTGGCGTTGTCGGCCTGCAGACGCTCGCGGGCCTGCGTGGCGGCCGTCATGTAGTCGTCGTAGTTGCCGGGGAACAGCTTGATCTCGCCGTAGTCGAGGTCGGCCATGTGCGTGCACACGCTGTTCAGGAAGTGACGGTCGTGCGAGATGATGATCATCGTGCTCGAACGCTGTACCAGTACGCCTTCCAGCCAGCGGATAGTGTCGATGTCCAAGTGGTTGGTCGGTTCGTCGAGCAGCAGCACGTCCGGATCGGAGAACAGGGCCTGTGCCAGCAGCACACGCAGCTTCCAGCCGGGGGCAACTTCGCTCATCGGGCCGTAGTGCTGTTCCAGCGGGATGCCTACGCCCAGCAGCAGCTCGCCTGCGCGGGATTCGGCGGTATAGCCGTCCAGCTCGGCATACTGCACTTCGAGGTCGGCGACTCTCATGCCGTCTTCTTCGCTCATTTCAGGCAGTGCATAGATGCGATCGCGCTCTTCGGCGACCTTCCACAGTGCATCGTTGCCCATGATGACGGTGTCGATGACGCGGTGCTGTTCGAAGGCGAACTGATCCTGACGCAGCTTACCGAGGCGGGTGGACTCGCCCACCATGACCTGACCGCTGGACGGTTCGAGGTCGCCCCCCAGAATCTTCATGAACGTGGACTTGCCGCAGCCGTTGGCACCGATCAACCCGTAGCGATTGCCGTTGTTGAACTTGACGGAGACGTTCTCGAACAGGGGCTTGGGCCCGAACTGCATAGTGATATTGGCGGTGGAGATCACGCTGGAAGATCCTGCTGAAGGCCGCGCGGCGAGCTCGTCGCTTGGCATGATGAAGGGCGCCGCACGCACGACGCGAAAGTCCCCGATTGTACGGGGTTCGGCAGCAAAGTGCAGCGGCGCTTTGAGGAAATGGCTTCGGCAGCGAGGGGAATGCCCCATGCGGTAAGGTCAGGGTGATCCGCATGGGGCTGTTTATGTTCGGGTTATCGACGCCAAGCCGGGAAGGGGTCGGCTATTCGTTTCCACAGCGGTACGCCCGCGATCATCTCTTCGTCATCAAGCAGGCAGGCGTCGAGCTGGCGCGTGATCGCCTCCTGATCAAGGTTCTGACCGATGAATACCAGTTCCTGGCGCATATCGCCGAACGGTTCTTCCCATACTTCGTTGATCGACTTGAGGTATTCAGGGTCGGTAGGCCAGCTTTCGTCGGGAACCGCTTTCCAGAACATGCCAGCAAAACCGTAATGGGCGATGCCGCCAGCCTGACTCCACTGTCCGGCGAACTGTGGGCGCGTTGCCAGCCAGAAGAAGCCCTTTGAGCGTAGCAGGTTGCCGCCACACCAGTCGCCGTGCAGCACTTCGTAGAAGCGCTGGGGATGAAACGGGCGACGGGCACGATAGACGAAGCTGCCGATGCCGTACTCTTCGGTTTCGGGGGTGTGTTCGCCGCGCAGCTCCTTCAGCCAGCCGGGCGCACGCTCTGCGCGCTCGAAGTTGAAGCGCCCGGTCTTGACCACCTTGTCGATCGGGATGTTGCCCTTGCTGATGGAGATGATCTCTGCCTCGGGGTTGAGCGAGCGCAGCACGGCCTTCAGCTCGTCCATCTGTTCGGTGTCGATCAGATCGCTCTTGCTGATCAGCAGTATGTCGCAGAACTCGATCTGTTCGACCAGCAGATCGGCGACATTGCGTTCATCGTCAGCACCGAGGCTCTCGCCTGCTTCCTGCAGGCTTTGGGCATTGCGGTACTGCTTGAGGAAGCTGGCGCCATCCACCACGGTAACGAGGGTGTCCAGCCGCGCGGTGTCCGACAGGCGCTGGCCGTTGTCGTCTTCGAACGTAAAGGTTTCGGCGATGGGCAGTGGCTCGGCGATACCGCTAGATTCGATCACCAGTGCATCGAAGCGTCCTTCGCGGGCCAAGCGAGACACCTCGATCAGCAGGTCCTCGCGCAGGGTGCAGCAGATGCAACCATTGCTCATCTGAATCATGCGTTCTTCGGCGTAGTTGAGCGACACCTCCTGTTGCACCAGCGCGGCATCAATGTTGACCTCGCTCATATCATTGACGATGACGGCCAGTCGCTGTTGACCACGCTGGTTGAGCAGATGATTGAGGACGGTAGTCTTGCCCGCGCCAAGAAATCCGGACAGCACGGTAACAGGAAGCGGCGATGACATGATGGCTGAGGCTCCGACGATAGATGATATTTAAAATGTTATAACATTGCATTTATAAGAATGGCAATGGGGTTCGCTGGTGCGAGGCATCGTCTGTAGTGTGGCTGAGAGCCTAAAATGGCTTCCCGCCGCGGACAATCAATCGGGCAGGAAGCGAGACGTAAGGCGTAAAAAGAACAACGCTAAGCGAGGACGTTGCTGCCCAGTGCGGTATAGCCGATGCGATAGTGCTGAACGTTAGCAGCACCATCAGTACCTTCTTCTACCGCTGCTGGTGTGTCGAATGACACCTCTAGACGCTGCCACGACGTTGGGTTCCAGGCCTGTAGTACACCGGGGCGCTCGGCATCGGGAGAGAGCATGGTGTTCAGCGAGCAATGGGCCGGAATAGAGAGCATCCGTTTGTGGGCAGTGGTACAGGCTTTTACCCACTCGGCGTCCGGTGTGTTGCCAAGTAGCCAAGTGTCCACGGTAGGCCAACCGTATGCCTGCGTTAGGGCGGCAAAGCCTGCTGAGCTGAAGAAGCGTCGCATGCTGTCTGCGTCTTGCCACACATAGAGAGGGGCATACAGGTTCTCATGTGAAGGCAGCTGTGCGTCGTCGCGGCGCGCATACAGATAGACTTTAAACACCAGTCCCGGGTAGTCATCAAGACGAGCGCCGTTGTCTCTGATGCGACGCTCAATGATCGCCATGTCGTAGTCGGCGGGGAGCGTAAAACTGTATTGCATGACGATCATTGCGGATCTCCTGTCAGTCCTTTGCCTAGCCCGAAGCACCAGTCTTCCGTTGCCGTGAAGCGGATGACGACCATCACGTCATCAGGGCGCATCCCAAGTGCGTCGACGAGCCGCTGTGTGAGCGTGTGATAGAGCGCCTGCTTTTGTTCGAGGCGGCGAGGCTTGCCCGCGGTAATCTCGAACAGCGTAAAGCGGGAAGAGCGCTCGCCGGTCATGTAGTGCGGATCATAGTGAAACTGCTCGGCCGGTTTGATGTCGACGATCTGAAATCGGTCGGCTGCGGGAACATCGAATTCATCGACCAACGTCTGGTGAAGGATGTCCTGTACTTGGTGCAGCTCTGCCGCCGAGCGGCCTTCCTGTACGGTGATGCGGGTCATCGGCATCGTCATTGCTCCTCTGTCAGACAGCTTAAGCCGGAGACGGCCGCTGGCCATCCGGCGTAGAACGCCAGATGGGTCATAAGCTCGACCAATTCTTGGCGATCAAGTCCGTTGTGGCGGGCAAAGTCCAGATGCCACGGCAGTTGCTGCGTGCGCTCCAGTGCAACGAGCGCAGCGACGGTGATCAGGCTACGGTCGCGGGGAGACAGTTGCGGGCGCTGCCAGATGTCATCGAACAGTACGTCCTGACTGAGCTGGGCAAGCTTGGGCGCGATATCGTTCAGAGTCTCGCGGGTCAATGGGGTTGGCATGGTGGTCATCTCCGTGGGGGATGACGAGAGTGTTGCGCTGATCTATGATTTTGAAAATCGAAATATATGGCATTAATCATCCTGAAAAAGAGAATCATCATGCCTGGAAGACCACTGTCGCTGGATATGGACGCGCTGCGCAGTTTTGTGGCGGGCATTGAGCTTGGCAGCTTTGCGCTGGCGGCCGAACGCCTCTGCCGTTCGACATCGGCCGTCAGTGCGCAGTTGAAGAAGCTGGAACAGCAATGTGGTACGGCACTCGTGGAGAAGGACGGGCGCCACCTGCGGCTGACGGACAGTGGTGAAGTGCTGATCGGCTATGCGAAGCGCTTGCTGGCTTTGAACGATGAAGCGTTGGAGGCGGTAGCGGGGCAGCGGCTGGCAGGGCACGTGAGGCTGGGCATGCAGGAGGACTTCGGTGAAGCATTGCTGCCCGAGGTACTGGGCCGCTTTGCGCGTGCGCACCCAGATGTGCAGATCTCGGCGCGAATCGCGCGCAACAAGGCCCTTTGCCACGACATCGACAATGGACAGCTCGACCTTGCGCTGTGTTGGCACGATGTGCACGCGATGCCTGATGCGCCCGTGCTGACGACGCTGCCGTTGCAGTGGATTCATCACCCTGACACGCCCGTGCAGCGCTACTTAGATCAGAAAGAGCCATTGCCATTAGTGCTGTCCGAGGCCCCATGCCTGATGCGTCAGCGGGCACTGGCAGCACTCGATGATGCGGGCATTCCTTGGCGCATCGTCTTCACCAGCCGCAGTCTGGGTGGCATCTGGGCCGCCGTGAATGCTGGCTTGGGCGTGACGGTGCGGACGATGATGGGGATGCCCACTGCCTTGACGACCGATATGGCACAGGTGCTGCCCGTGTTGCCATCGCTGGGCATTTCGCTGCTGCAGTCGGAGGCTCGGCTGCCAGAGGAAACGGCGCGGCTGAAAACGCTATTGAGTGGGGTGGTGCAGTGGCAGATGACGGAGTCGCCGTGAGGGGCAAGAAGTGGCACGCACGTGCCGCCATGGGCAGTGCGTGCCTTGCGTCTCAAGGATGGGCAATGCGGACAATCGCTTCCTGACCGTTGAGTGACAGGTCGTCATGCAGCTTCTGCTTAATAGTGACGAACAGCGCACCGCTGTGCGGGTCGCTGGCGAGGCTGTTAGGGAACACCTTCAGCGGATACTGTGCGATGGGTGCGGAGGCCTGCCGTTGGCTCAGGGCATAAACGTTGAGCTGACCACCATCACGGTCGGTAACGTAGAGGCGCTGGCGAGCGGTATCAATTAGCAGTGCCAGCGGGCCTTGGAGGTGATCCAGCGTTGCGATGGTGGGGTACTGTCCGGCGGGGTATTTGGCGTTCACGTCCAGCACCAGTACGCGGTGGCCCTTGCTGTCGGCGGCGTACAGGCGCTGTGTGGCGCTGTCGTAAGCGATGTTGACCGGGTGGATGCCCGCATCAAAGGTGGCGCGCGGGGCGAAGGTCTGCGTCGACAGTTCAATGACATGCCCATCGGCATTGGAGACGAACAGGCGTTGGTGAGCATCGTCCAGTGCTAGCCCCGAGGTCCATTTGCCCATGTGTTCGATCGTATGAACGAGGGCCTGCTGCTGCGTGTCGATCACATAGACGTTGCCGTCTCCCGCAACCGCTGACATGTAGAGGCGGTTGCCATCGTCGGAAAGGCGCAGTTCGCGCGGGTGCACCGGGAAATACTTGTCGGTGGGTGCCTTGGTAGCCACGGTGATGGTAGACAGCAGCCGAGCGTCATCACGGATACCCGAACGCATGTCGACGATCGACGCAGCAGCGTCCAGCGTATGGCCGACATAAAGGCGGTCGCGAGAATCATCCAGCACTAGGCTGAAGGCGCGCAGCGGCAGCGTGATGGTGCGTTTGAGTGCCAGTGTGTCAGGGTCGAGCACCTGAATCAGTCCCTTGTTGGCCTGGGGATCTCTGAGGTTGCCCGCCAGCGCAACGTACAGTTCATGATGACGTGCGCTATAGGCCACTTCATAAACGCCCTGACCGAGCGACTGGCGCTGAACGTGGTGTCCCTTCGTGGTGATAGCGGGGGCTGCCGCGGCCTGTTGAAGAAGGGGAAGCCCGCTGAAGCCGATCGCAAGCAGGGCAAAGCCAATATGACGTAGACGCATGGTGAGGACTCCTGTCGGGTGCAATTACAGATCCATCGTGGCGGAGAGTTTGACGGTGCGAGGGCTGCCCTGGGTTAGGTAGCCGAAGGTGCTGACGCTTTCCCAGTACCGTTCCTGAGTGACGTTATCCATACCCAGTCGCCAGACGGTTTGGTGGTCGCCGAGGCGCGTGCTGTAGCGCATGCCGAGGTCGAGGCGGTGCCACGGTTCGACGCGCAGCTGGTTGGCGGTATCGGCGTACTGTGGGCCCGTGCGCAGCACGGTGCCGCTGAGGGTTAGGTTATCCACCCACGGCAAATCCCATTCGGCTCCGGCGCGCATCTGATAGCGGGCCACGCCCATCGGGCGATTGCCGTCCTGCGTTCCTTCTGCGGTGTTTTTCAGCTGCGCATCCATGAACGTCACGCCACCGTTGAGACGCACGGCCTGTGCCGGTGTGCCGTACAGCGCGAGCTCAATCCCGCGGTTCTGCTGTTCGCCATCCAGTGCCAGTCGATTGCTGGCATTGGCGCGGGCGCTGGGCTGACGGATATCGAATACGCTGAGGCTGCCGCCGAAACGTGCCGTGTCCAGCTTGATACCCACCTCATTCTGGCGCGAACGCACCACGCCAAGCGTTTCACCCGAGTTGGCGTAGGACGCACCGGCGGTCGGGCCAGCCTGCAGCGCTTCGATATGGTTGGCGAACAGTGCGATGGGCTTCCACGGCTGATACACCACGCCGTATACCGGTGTGGCGGCTGAGCGGTCGGAAACGGTGCTTTCATTGCCCTGATAGTCGTTGTTGACCACCCGCACGTTCTGATAGCGCATGCCGAGGGTGAGCTTCAGGCGATCATCAAACATCGACGCCGTATCTGAGAGCGAGACGCCCTGCGACGTGTCGCGCTCGACCACGCTCGGGTGGTGCATGTTGCCACCGGCGGTGGTCATGCTGCCGGCGGGAATATAGGTGACATCGCCGTCATAAAGGCTACCCGTGACCGAGCCGCTGCCCATCGTATAGGCCGAGCGTTTCTGGCTGGTGTTCGCTGAGTAGGCCAGTGTGAGTGCGTGGCTCAGTCCCGGGGTGCTGAAGTGGCCGCGTAGCCCCGCATTTCCTGCAAAGTTGCGTGTTTTCAGCACCGTATCCATGCGGCTGTAGCTCACGCTGCCGCTGGAATCAGTCAGCGACGGGGATGAGTACACCCCTTGCTCGTCGTTGTAGCTGGCGCCGAAGGCCCCAAAGAGCGTCCAGTCTGTCGCAAGGTCGTATTCGCCACGCGCCACGCCGTAGCTACTTTCCAGCGTCGATTGGGTCCAATCGGGGGTGTAGTTGCGGGTGCCTGTTGGCGCTGAGGGTAGGAACGCATCGCTGCCGGTCAGGCGGCTAGTGTTAAGGCCCGCTCGGCCGCCCTCTATATGCTGTCGCTGATAGCCCACGATTAGCGCACCGCGCGCACGTTCACCCGCGTAGTCGAAGGCCAGCGTGCCCGCGGTGGTGGTGCGCTCGTCGTTATCGACGGCGGTAGTGCCGCCACGCCGCACGCCGTTAAAACGCACGCCATAGGCATGATCAGCACCGAAACGTCGCCCAACATCAAGGGATGTACCGGCTTGGCTCTGGCCCGTGTAGTCGAATCCGACCCGTGTCAGAGGCGTGTCGCCCGCCAGCTTGGGTTCGAGGTTGACGCTGCCGCCCACTCCTGTGCCGCCGTTGGGGACGCCATTTAGGAAGGCACTGGAGCCTTTGAACAGTTCCACCCGCTCGATGGCCGAGGTGTCGATGATCTGGCGCGGCATCACCCCGTACAGACCGCTGAAGGCGATGTCGTCGGGGTAGAGATCGAAGCCGCGAATCTTGTAGCTCTGGCCGTAGTTGCCATAGCTGTAACCCGTCTGCACCGAAGGATCCTGACGCAGTACCTCACCTACCGTATGCGCTTGTTGATCGCTGATGCCTTCAGCGGTGTAGCTCAACACCGAGAACGGCACGTCTTGTGCCGACTGTTCCCCCCATATTCCCAAACGCCCACCGGGCGCGATCTTGCCGTTAGCGTGCGGTGCGGGCAGGGCATCACCGTCGACGAGCGCACGGTCCGTCACGGTGATGGTGTCGAGTGCGCGTGAGCGAGTGTGAGCCGTTTCACCGTTGGCCAGTGCGGGTTGGGCCAAAGGCAATCCGGCCAGCACCAGTGTGGGCAGATGGCGACGGGCGCGTCGTGAAAGGGGGGCGGTCATGGCGGTCACTTGATGAAGATGGATATTTATCGAGCACCAAAAAGGTACTGATTATGGGTAATAGCAGCCCATCATCAGGGCATGTTCTTGACGCTGAAGGTTCCCGCGTCATGCAGAACCCAGGATGATGGGGTGTATAGGTCACCTACTGCGGTGGTGGGGATCTACGTTATTGCAAACGATAATCGTTATCAATATTAACGAGGGATAAAAGTAGCATCCCCCATTTATGAGCATGGCTGGCCTAGCTTTAGGCATGAGCGGAACGGCCGCGCAGTAAGCGAAGCCGCTCGGGAAAGGCTAGTGTGCAGCCTGTTGCAGTCCTGCTAGGGCGAACTGGCACAGCGCGTCAGCGAGGGCGATAGGCGACTGTTGAAGCACCGGGTGCAGTGGTGTCGATGTGCGACGATCCATGATCAACATGACCAAACACGGTGCGATGGTGCTGAGCGCCAGCTGAGGCATGCGCTCATCGCTGGCGTCGATTCCCGTGATGTCGTGGGTAATGTCGGTCAGAAACTTGAACTTAGGCAGTGTCTCTTCACGGATGATGCGGTCCAGCATCGCGGTTGGGGTCAGCATCTCACGCGCCCATACGCGCATGGGCCAGCTGTCGCCTGTCATGATGTGCTGTACCAGTTCGCGGAAGAACAGTTGCAGCTTTTCGGGGGCAGGCAGTGAGCTATCCGCCAGTGCCTGTAGGAATTCGATGCTCATGAAGCGGTGGTGCACTTCCTTGAGCACGGCCAGATACAGGCCGTCTCTGCTGCCGAAGTGGTAGTTGATGGCGGCCACGTTGACGCCAGCCTGCTTGCAGATGGCTTTGCTGGTGGTGCCGAAATAGCCTTGCTTCGCGAAGAGTGTGCCCGCGACTTCGATGATGTCGGCACGGGTGGCGTCGCCATCGGCGCGGCGCTGGCGGGGTCTGTCGCTGTCGGGGATATCGTGGGTCGTGGGGAGTCGGGTATCGGTCATCTGCGTGGAATGAGATTCGTGAGTGAAAGACGTTGACGCCTGCATAACGACAAGTCTAAATTCAAATTTGAATTTAGCATAGCGGATGCAAGGCTTCCCATGAAAAAGAAACAAGCCCTTGTGGTGGCAGTGATCGTGGTGGTGGTCGCGGGCCTGTGCGCGGGTGCGTACTGGCGACGCTCGGCGCGTCCCCAGGCGCTGACACTGTACGGCAACGTCGATATCCGTCAGGTATCGCTGGCGTTTGAAAACGGTGGCCGCATCGCGGCCATGAACGTCGAGGAAGGCGATCGCGTGACGGCGGGTCAAGTGTTGGCGAAGCAGGATACGCGCACACTGCAGCTCGAACTGCAGCAGTCCGAGGCACAGGTCAACGTGCTGACCCAGTCCCTACGCGCCTTACATAACGGCAGCCGTCCTCAGGAAGTCGAGCAAGCGAACGCACAGGTTGCGGCGGCGGATGCCGAAGTAGCGCGCAGTCGACAGCAGCTTCAGCGCTTGCTGGATACCGCCGCCCAGACCGATGGTCGTGCCGTGGGCCAGCAGGCACTGGACGATGCCCGTGCCCAGCTCAAGGTCGCGCTGGCCCAGCGCGATGCCCAGCATCAGGCGCAGCAGCTGGCGAAGATCGGGCCGCGTGAAGAAGAGATCGCCAAGGCTGACGCGCAGCTTCAAGCGGCTCAGTCGGAACAGGCACTTCGCCAGCATCTGCTGGACCTATCCGAGCTGCGTGCTCCTCAAAATGCCGTGGTTCGGGCGCGTTTGCTGGAGCCGGGCGATATGGCATCACCGCAGCGGCCGGCTTATACGATAGCGCTGACCGAGCCGAAATGGGTTCGCGCCTACGCCAGTGAAAGCGAGCTAGGGCGCATCAAGCCGGGCATGGCCGCTAATGTCTATATCGACAGCGCGCCGGATAGGGCTATTGCCGGGCGCGTTGGGTTTATCTCCTCTGTTGCCGAGTTCACACCGAAAAGCGTGCAGACCGAAGAGCTGCGTACCAGCCTTGTCTATGAAGTGCGCGTGCTGGTCGATGATCCACAGGACGCGCTGCGTCTGGGAATGCCCGCTACCGTGCGCTTTGCGGAAACGACCGGGGGCGCTGAGCAGCCATGAGCGAGGCCGTAGCGCTGTCCGTTGATGCAAGGGGTGTTGGCAAGCGATTCACTGATGCCAGCACCCATAAGCCTATCGACGCGCTGGCGGAGGTCGATGTGCGTGTGGCGCACGGAGCGTTGACGGCGCTGGTCGGTCCCGACGGTGCGGGCAAGACGACGTTCTTGCGTTTGGTGGCGGGATTGATGCGTCCTACCGAAGGCGAATTGAAGGTATTGGGCATCGATGTGGCACGCCATCCGCAGGCGGTGCAGGACCGCATCAGCTATATGCCGCAGCGCTTTGGCCTGTACGAAGACCTAAGCATTCAAGAGAACCTTGATCTATACGCTGACCTGCACGGTGTACCTGCCGACGAACGCAAAGAGCGCTTTGCGCGCCTACTTGAAATGACGGATTTAACCCGCTTCACAACGCGTCCCGCGGGCAAACTGTCAGGGGGAATGAAGCAGAAGCTGGGATTGGCCTGCACGCTGGTGCGCTCACCGGAACTGCTGTTGCTGGATGAACCTACCGTGGGTGTCGATCCGCTGTCGCGCCGTGAGCTGTGGGAGATCGTGCAGCAGTTGATCAAAGAAGAGCAGCTGACCGTGTTGTTGGCGACGTCGTACATGGACGAAGCGGCTCAGTGTGCGGATGTCTACGTCATGCACGAAGGCAAGGTGCTTGCCAGTGGCCTTCCCGAAGAGATCGCTGGTCGGGCTCAGGGGCGCTGTTACGATGTCGCACCGCATTCCGATGAGCCGGCCCGTCAGCTACAGGCACAGTTGCTGGACGATGATGCATCGATCGTTGATGCCGTGCCGCACGGCGGTCGCGTGCACTTCATTCTGCGTGACGATGCAGCGCTGAAAGCGCTGCCGCTGTACGACCGCCATGTCGAACCCGTCGAGGAATCGCTGGAAGATGGTTTCATGGTGCTGTTGCGGGCGCTGAGCAAGGAGCGCCCCGCCGATGCGGCCCATGCGATGCCCGATGCTGTGGACGGTACATCCGAGCAGCATGAGCAGCCCATTATTGAGGTGCGTGATCTGGTGCGCCGCTTCGGTGATTTCGTCGCCGTCGATAAGACCACTTTCAGCGTGAGCCGCGGTGAAATCTTTGGATTGCTGGGGCCCAACGGTGCTGGAAAGACCACCACGTTCCGCATGTTGTGCGGTCTGTTGCCCGCCAGCAGCGGGCAGGCTCATGTGGCGGGCATGGATATGCGCACCGCTCGCGCTCAGGCCCGTAGCCGCATCGGCTATGTCTCTCAGAAGTTTGCGCTGTACGCCAACCTGTCGGTGCAAGAAAACCTGCGTTTCTTTGGCGGTACCTATGGACTGCGAGGCAAGCGGTTGCGCGAACGTATGCGTACCGTGCTGGCTCAGTTCGATCTGGAAGGTCATGAAACGCAGGCGGCCGGTCAGCTACCCGGTGGGATTAAGCAGCGTCTGGCGATGGCCGTCGGGCTGCTTCACGAACCGGACATCCTGTTTCTGGATGAGCCAACCAGCGGTGCTGATCCACTGGCGCGGCGTAGTTTCTGGCGACGGATCACGGCGCTGGCCAGTGCGGGCACCACCATCGTCATCACCACACATTTCATGGAAGAAGCCGAATACTGCGACCGCATCGTCATTCAGGACGCCGGGCGTTTGCTGGCGCTGGGCACGCCCGAAGAGGTACGTCAGCAGGCGGGCGAGACGCCTGACAAGCGGCTCGACATGGAGCAGGCTTTCATCGGGATCGTCGAACGCGCCCGAGCTAAACGTCAGGCGGATGCCGCATGAGCAGTACACCCGAACATGAAACCTCTAGCGCCTTCTGGCGGCGCCTGTTCGCGCTGATCCGGAAGGAATTTCGTCAATTACTGCGTGATCGCAGCAACATGATGATTGGCATTGGATTGCCCATCGTGTTGATCCTGATCTTCGGCTATGGGCTGTCGCTTGACGTGCGCGATGCGCGTTTGGTGGTGGTGCAGGAAGACACGTCGCCAGTGGCGCACGATGTAATTGCCGCACTGGACGGTTCGACCTATATGAGCACGATCGTCGTGCATTCTTTCGCCGAGGGGCGGCAGGCCATGGATGAGCACCGCGTCGATGGTTTGGTTTACCTGCCGTCTGATTTCGCGCGCCGCGTCAGTGCAGGCAGTGCGGAGATACAACTGCTGCTACAGGGCAGCGAGCCGATCCGAGCGGCTAGCCTGCAGAGCTATGTCAGTGCGGCGGTTTCGATGATGGCCCAGAAGCAACAGGATCGGCAGGGCATAGCGACAGCCGGTGGTGTGGTGGTGACCGACCGGTTGTGGTTCAACGCGGCCAATACCAGTACGTGGTATCTGGTGCCGGGGCTGATCGTGCTGATTATGACGCTGGTGGGAACGTTTTTGACCGCGTTGGTCATGGCACGTGAGTGGGAGCGCGGCACGCTTGAAGCGCTATTCGTCACGCCGGTTAGGCCTACCGAGGTGCTGCTGGCCAAGATCGTGCCCTATTTCGTGGTGGGGCTGGTAGGGCTAGGCATGTGTCTGGTGGCCGCACGGCTGCTGTTCCATGTTCCCATTCATGGCTCGCTGCTGGTGCTGCTGGCCGCCAGTATGCTGTACATGGTGGTGTCGCTCGGGATCGGGCTGCTGACTTCTGCGTTTACCAAGAACCAGTTCTTAGCCAGTCAGGTGGCGATACTCGCCAGCTTCATGCCCGCCATGATGTTGTCCGGCTTCGTGTTTGATCTACGCAACGTGCCCGTGGCGGTACAGATCATCGGGCATCTGCTGCCTGCCACGTATTTCATGGAATTGGTCAAGACCCTGTTCCTAGCGGGCACCTACTGGCCGCTGGTCGTCAAGGATTGCGGCATCCTCGCGTTGTACGCTGTGGTGTTGCTGGGGCTGGCCCGCATGGCGACGCGCAAGCGCCTGGACTGAAGGAGCTGTCGTGTTCGCTTATCTCTACCAGCTGCTCAACCTGTGCCGTAAAGAGTTTCTGGCGGTGCTCAAGGACCCGGCTAACCGTATCATCCTGATCGTGCCGGTGATCCTGCAGAGCCTGCTGTTCGGCTACGGAGCCACGTTCGATCTTAACGATGTGCCCTATGCCGTCGTCGATCAGAGTCGCGGTGAGTACTCGAAATCATTGCTGGCTCACCTTGACGGCACCGGCAAGTTCCATCGTGTGGCAACGCTGACATCATCGGCGCAGATGGACGATGTCATCAATGCTGGAGATGCCCTGATGGTGGTGTACTTCGCCTCCGACTTCGACAGCCGTCTGAGCACTCAGGGCACCGCACCGCTGCAGATGGTGCTGGACGGCCGAAATTCGACAACGGCGGGCAATGCGGCGGCGCAGGTGCGCGAGATCGTGGCACGCTTCAATGCCACGCTGCCCAATGCCTCATCACCGTCCATTACTGTGGTCAGCCGTTCGTGGTTCAACCCCAATCTTGAAACGCGCTGGAACATCCTACCGGGGCTGATCGCATCGCTCAGTATGATTCAGGTCATGATGCTGGCCGCGCTGTCGGTGGCCCGCGAGCGCGAGCAGGGCACCTTCGATCAGCTGCTGGTCACGCCGGTCACGCCCAGCCAGATCATGATCGGCAAGGCGCTACCTTCGATGGCCATTGGGCTTGTGCAGTCGCTGCTGGTGATATTGATTGCCCGCTACTGGTTCGAGATTCCGTTGGCCGGCACCGTTATGACACTGACCGTCGGGCTACTGATCTTCACGCTGGCGGTGGTAGGCATTGGGCTGTCGATCTCGGCGCTGTCCGCCAACATGCAGCAGGCGATGCTCTACACCTTTGTGCTGTTGGTACCGATCGTGCTGCTGTCGGGGCTGGCCACGCCGGTTGGCAATATGCCGGATGCCTTTCAGTGGGCCACCTATGCCAACCCGTTGCGCTTTGCTATCGACCTTGTACGGCGCGTGTATCTGGAAGGAGCCACGCTCGGTCAGGTCTGGCACGACTTTATCCCGATGCTGGGGGTGGCCGCAGTGACCCTGCCGCTGGCCGCCTGGCTTTTCCGTAACCGTCTCGTCTGAGTCCTGCTTATGAACGCCCACTTGTCTTTCCATCGTATGTGCAGTGCCCTGTTGACCGTACCGCTGGTAATGGCGGGCTGCGTCACCGTTGGCCCTGACTTCAAAGCCCCCAGCACGACGGCTCCGACGGACTGGCAGGCGCGTCCAGCGACTGCGCCCGCGTTATCCCGGTCGTTGGCCGTGTCGGACGCAGCGCTGCCGCAGGCGTGGTGGCAGGTCTTCAACGACCCGACACTGGATGCCTTGCAGGAGAGAGCACTGCGCGCCAGCCCTGATCTGTGCACGGCACTGCTGCGGTTCGCCGAAAGCCGTCAGCAGCGCGCCATTGCGGCGTCGCAGGCGGCCCCGGATGTCTCAATGCGGGCACAGGCGTCGCGGCAGCGGCTGTACACCGATCAGAAGGCGCGCCAGCGTATCGGTGAAGCGCTGGGCAACGGTTCGACCGAACTCGACGTGCTGGACGATCCGTTCTCGCTGTATCAGGGCGGCTTCGACATGTCCTGGGAATTGGATCTGTGGGGGCGCGTTCGCCGTTCCATCGAGTCGGCCGATGCCAGTATTCAAGCGGCCGGTGCTGAATGGCGGAACGCACAGCTGATGCTGTCGAGCGAACTGGCACGAGCGTATTTCGAACTGCGGCAGTTGCAGCGTCAGCACGCATTGCTGAACCGCAATATCGCGCTAAATCAGACACTGCTGGATCTTCAGCAGGCGCAGGCGCGCAATGGTGTCACGAACGATGACCCCGTGCTGGCACAGGCGCAGCAGCGCGACGAGCTGCAAGGGCAGGAAGTCGCACTGCAAGCGCAGCAGGCCGCACTCATCAACCAGATTGGTCGTCTGACCGGGGATCAGCCTGGAGCGCTGAATACGTTGCTGGCACCGTTGCCGACCACTGATGCAACTCCTGTCTCCCCGATACTGCCCACACTGGCGCTGGGTAATCCTGCCGATCTGCTGCGGCGTCGCCCGGACGTGCAGGCTGCTGAGGCGCGACTGCATGCCGCAACGGCGGAGATTGGTGTGGCGACGGCCGACCTATACCCGCGTATAACTCTCGGAGCTTCAGCGTCTTACCAGACGCTGGACTCTCGATCGCTGGGCAGCTGGGACTCGCATCTATGGCAGGTCGGGCCGTCGCTGAGTCTGCCGATCTTCGATCGTGGCAGACGACGTGCTACTGTCGAGCTGAAGCGGATGGATCAGCAAGTGGCGGCGGTTGCTTGGCAGCAGGCGGTGCTTAATGCCTGGCAGGAAGTGGATGATGCCCTCAATGATCAGGCGGCCGAGCGCCAGCGCAACCAATATCTACGCACCCGTGAAGCCGCAAGCCGTGAGCAGCTGACCTTCGCGCGTACGCGTGCGGCTAACGGGCTGGTCAGTGGTATCGACGTGCTGCAGGCAGAGCTACGCTGGCGTCAGACACAGGACGCGCTGGTGCAGAGCGACAGCCGTCTAGAAACGTCACTGGTGCGGCTGTTCAAAGCCGTCAGAGGTGGTGTGTCGGAGGAAGGGCGCTCCGCAACGGAGCCGTCCGTTCGCTGATACGGGGCTGAGACAGGATAGAAAACAGAAGATATCGATACGGACTTCGTGTAGAAGAAGAGGTTCGTATCAATAAAAACACCGCTCGTGGTGCCAAGGCACCAGAGCGGCGTAGGTATCGGGACAGCGACCTCACAGTAAGTCGTATCATAGCGTTTGCCGTCATCCATGACGTTGAACGTATGCGTTTGCCCCAGCACATGTGGCATTGCCGATCCTTGGCAGTGCCACATGCGTCATTCAGCCATCAGTCTACAAGTACCAACGCAACGTCGATGTTGCCACGTGTGGCGTTGGAGTACGGGCAGACGACGTGTGCTTTATCAATAAGCTTCTGTGCGACTTCCTTGTCGACGCCTGGCAGGCTGATGCGCAGTTCGACTTCGATACCGAAACCTGTCGGGATCGGACCGATGCCAACGTGTCCAGTGATGCTTGCATCCTGCGGCAGCGCGATCTTTTCCTGACCCGCGACGAATTTCAGAGCGCCGATGAAACAGGCGGAGTAACCGGCAGCGAACAGCTGTTCCGGGTTGGTTCCTTCACCGCCAGCGCCACCCATTTCACGGGGAACGGACAGTTTTACATCCAGTGCCTTGTCGGACGAGGTCGCACGACCATCGCGACCGCCGGTAGCAGTGGCTTCTGCGGTATAGACAACCTTTTCGAGAGACATGGCGGACTCCTTGTTCGGTGAGGACAGCACGCCTTCAGATAAAGGCAGTGTTGTCTGCTTGGTCATTACTATGAGCCTTCTCGCTATACGATAGGAAACAGATCGTATGAAAAAATTGATAGGAAGTATGGAATGACCGATCGCTTCGAAGCTCTGCTGGAACACTTCTCGCTCAAGGCGCGGACGTTCCACTCAGGGCCGATCTGCGGCGTGCAGGAAGCGGAGATTGGCAAGGGTGTTGGACTGATCCACTTAGTGTATGAAGGCGAAGTATCGGTTCATCACAACATGAAAGAGCAGGTCTATATCGATCAACCTAGCCTGCTGGTATACCCGCGTGCGTTGCCGCATACCTTTGTTATTCCGCCGCAGAAGAGTGCGCTGCTGGTCTGCGCGCGTCTGGCGTTCGGCGGCGGCGAGGCCAATCTGCTGGCGTCGTCGTTGCCGGACTGGTTCTGCGTACCGCTGACGGAATTGGGTGGGGCCGAAGGCGTGCTGTCTCTGCTCCATGAAGAGGCCTTCAAGGATAACTGTGGCCGCCAAGCCGTGCTGGATCGCCTGTTCGAAGTGGTGCTGATTTACGTGCTACGCCTGATGGTGCAGCAGCGTGAGCTGCAACCGGGTCTGCTGGCGGGCATGGCGCATCCGCGTTTGCGGTCGGTACTGATTGCTCTGCATGGGGATTCGGCTCGCGAATGGACGCTAGAGTCCATGGCGGCGCTGGCGGGTATGTCGCGCAGCGTGTTTGCTAACGAATTTCGTGAAGTGATGGGGTGCACGCCGGCGGCATATCTGCAGCGCTGGCGCATTGGCCTGACCCAGCAGGCCTTGTTAAAAGGGCAGTCGCTTAAGTTGATCACCCATGAGGTGGGCTACAGCAGTGAGGCGGCGCTGTCGCGAGCATTCAAGGCCCAACTGGGGCTGACGCCACGCCAGTGGCTGCACGAGCAGGAGGCGCTTCCGTCCTGATCGTGCAGCGGTGCTGACAGGCTGCGGTCAGCGAGCATCCAGCGCAGCGGCGGGCTGCGAGGACAGATCGCGGATACTGCAGACGGCGCGCATGGCACTGGATAGCACTTCTTCATCGCGCCACTGGGCAACGAGTCGTGCCGTGTTGCCCGCGTTGAATCCGACCAGTACCGGCTTGCCGAACACCTTCAGGCCATTGACCCAATAGGACCACAGCCCGGGCAGCTGACTGTCCTGCCAGACGAAGCTGGTCTTATCGCTGTCCCAGAACGGTTCATCGAATTCGAGCCACAGCTTGTCCATCAGCCCGTTGCCCATCGCATTGATCGCATGCTGCTTTTCGATCGGGAAGGCGGGGGTGAACTTGACTCGGTTCTGCTTAAGCACACCTAACGGCAGCGTGACGACGCAGTAGTCCGCGGTCACCTGATGGCCGTTCTGCATCATGATGATCACGCCATCGTCTTGCTGATAGACGTGCTTCACCACTTGCCCCGTCTGGATATCCAGCCCTTTGGCGAGGGCATCGACGATCGGCATGTAGCCTTCGCGCAGCAGCACGTCGCGCCCTTCAGCACGCAGCCCTTCACGCAATGCCATGATCGACAGTTCAGCCGGATCGGCCGCGAATTCCTGTGTGTACTGTACGTGTGCGGCCCAAGCTTTCTGTGGGTCGCTGGTCAGCCCGAAGGCATGTGACACGCTATCGTCGGGCAGCAGCACTGACGACAGCACTTCCTCTTCCTGTGCGGCAAGCGCGTCAATGGCGGCGCGCTGATCACTGCGAGCCCCCAACGAGTCGTAATCGAACGGCAGCTGCTCAAGGGCCAGCTGGTCGGCCAGCTCCTTCGCCGTATTGTCTTGCGTATCCACGCCGTGAATCCATGCGGCTCCCAGCGGCGCAGGAATACCCGCAATCTTGCCCGCGCGGGTGCGGCCCCCGATGGTGTCTGCCCCTTCCAGTATTGTGACCTTGCGTCCAGCGCGGTGCAGTTCGAGCGCACACGTCAGACCTGCCAGCCCGGCACCGATCACCACGACCCGATGGGGCCCTTGGGCCGTATCGCGCACGGCCTTGGCGGCCTCAATGCCTGAGTTGATCGCCCCTTGCGTGGTAGAGGGAGCGTTGGCTGAGGTGGCTTCACCTGCAAAGAACAGTCGCCCGAAAGGGGCTTTGAGGGCTTCGCACAGGTGCTCTTCCGCTGTCCCCGCTTTTACGAACGAATACGAGCCACATGCCAGCGGGTCATGCAGCCAGTTAGTGCGTACATAGTGCTTTAGTGGAGGAATGTTGTTCATGTCGTGTCCTGTCTACGGCAATGAATGCACGCGTACGCGTTACATGCGTGGTCGGTGCGGCTACTCAGTCAAGAACATATGCGCCGGTATGTCGACTGTAAGGCCGCGCATGACATCTCGCGCTGGGGCCAGAATGGTCTTAAGTGTTCTCAGTATAGACGCCACAGCGGCGACTAGATGGCTGACATCAAAGGCTTTGAGCGTTAGCGCGCGAGCTGTGCCGTGGTGTCGCACTGCACTAATGTCCAGTACGTTTGATCTCGACGATGTCGGCGTCAGGGGGGTATGCTTATGGAGGTGACTTAATGTAGAAATGACTTTAACTAACGGAGCACTGATGACGCCGTTCGAGCACGAACATCCCCGACTGGCCGTATCGACGGTCATTTTTGCACTGCGAGAATCCGAGGACGATCTGCCTGCACTGTGGCTGCCGCTGGTGCGCCGCATTCAGGAACCGTTCAAAGGATGCTGGGCATTGCCCGGTGGCCCATTGGGCCTGCGTGAAAGTCTGGTGGATGCGGCGCGATATCGCCTGAAGGATGTCACGGGCATGATGCCGCGCTATCTCGAACAGCTGTATACGTTCGGCGATCCCGAACGTTCTGGAGACCAGCGACTGGTCTCAATCATCTACTGGGCGCTGGTTGGCGCTGCGGAAACGCGTGCCTTTGCGTCGCATGATGAAAACGTACGCTGGTTTCCCGCCGACGAACTGCCCCCGCTGGCGTTCGACCATGAACGTATCGTGCGCTACGCCCTATGGCGTCTGCGCAGCAAGGTCGAATATTCCCAGATTGCCCACCGTTTCCTTGGACCTCATTTCACCATTGCTCAGCTGCGCAGCGTGCATGAAGCGATCCTTCAGCGACGGCTGGATCCTGCCAATTTCCGTCGACAGATGGAGGCGTCAGGGTTGCTGATCGACACCGGAAAAACACAAACCGGCGTGCGACACCGTCCTCCCCGGCTCTACCGTTTTGCCGAACATCCAGAGCCGGAGCCCTTTATGGAGCCCTGACGCCATAGCGTGGGGTTCCTTCTTCAAGGAACACCGCCATGATACCAACGCTAGCGCGAAAAGTGTCTATCTCTTCGCCTACCCCTTCCTCTACGTGCAGCCTGTCCCAAAACGAAGCGCCTTGGCTGTTTGATACTCAACCCTACGGGCCCGGCGCTTCGGAACATGATCGTCCGCTCAATGATGCACCACGGCAGCCCCTTCTGCCGGCGGAGTATCGGGCTGCAACGCGTGAGGAACTCGACCAGCGCATACGGCGTGCCAAGGCACTGCTGGGCGAGCGTCTGTTGGTGCTGGGCCATTTCTACCAGCGCGATGACATCGTGGAGCATGCCGACTTCATCGGCGATTCCTTTCAGCTGGCGCAGGCCACACTGCAGCGCCCGCAGGCGGAGTACATCGTGTTCTGCGGTGTGCATTTCATGGCTGAAACCGCAGATATTCTGTCTCAGGCGCAGCAGGCTGTGGTGTTGCCGCACCTTGGGGCGGGCTGTTCGATGGCGGACATGGCCGATGAAGCTTCGGTGGAAGCCTGCTGGCGACAGCTGAGCGTGCACTGGCCTGAGCAGATTGACGCCGCAGGGTGTCAGCCGGTCGTGCCTGTGACCTACATGAACTCATCGGCAGCGCTCAAGGCGTTCTGTGGTCGCCACAGGGGCATCGTTTGTACGTCATCCAATGCCCGTCAGGTGCTGGAGTGGGCCTTCGCCCGTGGTCAGCGCGTGTTGTTCTTTCCCGATCAGCATCTGGGGCGCAACACAGCGCATGCAATGGGAATCGACGCCGCGCAGTGTGTTGTCTGGGATCCGCTTCAGCCAAACGGTGGGCTTGATGCCGATCAGTTGGGGCGCGCTCGCGTGCTGCTGTGGAAAGGGCATTGTTCGGTACACCAGCGTTTTACCGTCGAACAGATCGACCAGGCGCGTGAGCGCTACCCACAGGTGCGGGTTATCGTGCACCCCGAGTGCAATCGTGCGGTGGTCGAGGCGGCCGATGAAAACGGCTCAACCGACTATATTCGCCGAGCCATCGAAGCCGCTCCAGCGGGCAGCGTATTTGCCATTGGCACCGAGATCAATCTGGTGAATCGATTGGCGCGTCAGCACCCCGAGCACACCGTGTTCTGCCTTGACCCTGTCGTCTGCCCGTGTTCGACCATGTACCGCATTCACCCTGCGTATTTGGCGTGGGTGCTGGAAGGTCTGCTTGAAGGTGAGGTGCGTAACCGGATCAGCGTTGGCGAGCGCGTTGCACAGGAGGCTAGGGTTGCGCTTGATCGCATGCTGGCAGCTCGCCCATGAACGGTACAGCGGCGGTGGATATTCTGGTCATCGGCAGTGGTATCGCAGGATTGAGCTGTGCACTGGACGCTGATACGTGCGGCTGTGGCACGGTGGCTTTGCTGACCAAACAGCGTTTTGAAGACAGCAATACTCATGAGGCACAGGGTGGCATTGCGGGGGTCATCGCCCCTGAGGATCGTGCTTTTCTTCACGTAATGGATACGCTGCGGGCCGGTGCGGGTGGTTGCGATGCACGTGCTGTGCGCACGCTGTGTCGGGAAGGCCATGCTGCGTTGCTGTGGTTGATCGACCAAGGGGTGCCGTTCGACAAAAGCCGTGAAGGGCAGTGGTCGCTCGGTATGGAAGGCGCGCACGGTTTGCCGCGCATCATGCATGCGCACGGCGACGGTACGGGGCGCGCGATCGCCACTACGCTGATTAATCGCGTGAAAACCTCTTCTGTGCACTGTTTGCAAGGGGCCCAGCTGATCGATCTCGTCACTGAAGGTGGGCGCGTGGTGGGGGCCGACTACCTGAAGGGGGGGCAACGCCATCGCCTGTTGGCGCGCCATACCGTGCTGGCCACGGGCGGTGCCGGTCAGGTCTACGCTCGGACCACTAATCCTAGTGTTGCCACCGGGGACGGTGTGGCGTGTGCGTTCCGTGCAGGTGCGGCCATTCGGGATGCGGAATACGTGCAGTTCCACCCGACGGTACTGGCATTGCCCGATCATCCTTTCTTGATCAGTGAGGCCGTTCGCGGTGAGGGAGCCGTACTGCGTGACCGTAGCGGTCATCGCTTCATGATGGATCGCCATCCGATGGCTGATCTGGCGCCGCGGGATATTGTTGCCCGCGAGATTCAGCAGGTGATGGCACAGCAGCACGGCGCGCCCGTACTGCTGGACGCTACGGCGTTGGGGGCCTCCGTCGCACAGCGCTTCCCTGGCATCAGCGCGATGCTGCAACGTCATGGTCTCTCACTTGTCACTGACCGTGTGCCGGTGACGCCGGCCGCCCACTACTGGATGGGCGGTGTGCAGACCGATACGGTCGGGCGCACTACGCTGCCAGGGTTATACGCCATCGGTGAAGTGGCCTGCACCGGTGTGCATGGGGCAAATCGGTTGGCGTCGAACTCGCTGCTGGAAGGGGTGGTGTTTGCTCGTCGATTGGTGCGTCAGCTGCGCACGGCCGATGGAGGCTGGGCAGGGCCGATTACCACGACGTTGCCGGTAGTGCAGGGCGTTAATCGCTCCGTGGAAGTGCCTCCTTTTTCCGTCGATTCATTGCAAGCGCTGATGTGGCAGTCAGCCGGACTGGTGCGCGATGAACTGACGTTGCGAGCGGCACTGGGGCGACTGCATGCTTGGCGTCGCCAGCAGCGCTGGTCGGATACCGATGCCACTGCGCTGACAGCACGCAACTTGCTCGACGTGGCTTTGCTGATATGTACCGCAGCACTGCAGCGTCGCGAATCGCGTGGGGCACACTTCCGGCAAGATTACCCGCACAGCGGCGCACGAGCGCCGCAACTGCCCGCGCTAATCTGTCCGCCGGGTCTGGTGCTGGATCAGCTGCGTACATTTACTGCGATGACGGGAGGCTGCCATGTTGCCGTTTCAGCATGATGAGATGCTGCGCGCTGCGCTGATCGAAGATGCGCCGTGGGGTGATGTGTCGGCGCTGTTCATTGATGAGCATGCCACGTTCGACGCCAAGCTGGTGGCACGCGTTGCAGGACGGCTGGCAGGAATCACGCTTTGGGCGCGGGCCTTCACGCTGGTGGATCCGACACTGAGTGTCGATATCGCACTCCGCGATGGGCACCCTTTCGATGCGGGAGCTGTGCTGGGGCAGGTCTCCGGCTCGGCGCGCAGCATCCTGCGGGCCGAACGGGTGGCGCTCAATCTGGTACAGCGGATGAGCGGCATCGCCACGTTAACGGCGCGCTATGTGTCGGCCGTTGCGGGCACGGGCGTGCGGATTACCGATACGCGTAAGACCACGCCGGGCCTGAGGGCGTGGGAGCGTGTGGCCGTTCGGGCGGGTGGCGGGCATAACCATCGCTATTCGCTGTCCGATGCGTTGATGATCAAGGACAACCACCTGGCTGCGATGGGTGTGACCACGCCCAAGGCAGTGACCGAAGCGCTGCTACGCCTGCGCAGTACATTGCCACATACTACGGCCATTGAAGTGGAGGTCGATCGACTCGACCAATTGAAAGCCGTATTGGCGGCGGATGTCGATGTCATCATGCTGGATAACTTCAGCAATGATGACCTGCGTACCGGCGTGGCGATGATTGGCGGTCGGTCACTGGTCGAAGCCAGTGGTGGGATTACGCTGGCGCGTGTGCGCTCGGTTGCCGAAACGGGGGTTGATCTGATCTCAGTCGGTGCCTTGACCCAAGCGGCCGCTGCGCTGGATTTGGGGCTAGATGTCGACGAGCCGGGAGCCGCACATGCAGGATGACGGCTACTACCTTGATCATATGGCATCGTCGCCGATGCTGTCGGTGGCGCTGGAGGCTATGTGGCCGTGGATGGTGCACGGTCACGCCAATCCTTCCAGCCCGCATGACCCCGGGCAGCAGGTACGTGCGGCCGTCGAACAGGCACGGCGCCGTATCGCCGCAGTTCTGGGCGTTCAGGCGGACGAACTGATCTTCACAGCCAGCGGCAGTGAGGCTAACAACCTAGCGGTAAAGGGGTTGGTGCTGGCGGGAATTCAGCAGCGCCCCGACGTGCGACGCATCATCACGACACCGCTTGAGCATGCGTCGACGCGTGCGGCATGTGCCTATTTGGCACGCTGGCACAGTGTTGAGGTGGAAGAGGTTGCTGTCGATGCGTATGGGCTGGTCTGCCTTGATGATTTGCGCCAGCGCCTTCAGCGCCCAGCCACACTGTGCAGCATCGTGCTCGCGCATAACGAGATCGGTACGGTGCAGCCGCTGGCCGAACTGGCTCTGTGCGTGGCGCAGGCGGGCATACCGCTGCATATTGACGCTGTGCAGACGTTGCCGTGGGGCGCGCCGCCTCTAGCAGCACTGCCGATTGCGGCAGCGTCGTTCAGCGGTCATAAGGTGGGGGCCGGCAAGGGTATCGGTGCGCTGTATCTGCGGCGAGGCACTGCGATCGAGCCATTGATCCACGGTGGTCATCAGGAGCAGGGCCGCCGTGGCGGTACTGAAACCGTAGCGCAGATCGTGGGGCTGGCTGCCGCTCTTCAGCACCTACAGCAGCAGCGCTGGCCGTCCGTCGCACGGGTTGCCGCACAGCGCCAGTGGCTGGTTGAGCAGGTGCTGGCCCGTTGCAGAACGGCGCGGCTGACGGGTCATCCCCAGCAACGCTTGCCGGGTCATGCCTCATTCCTGTTTCCCGGATTGCATGGCGGTGCCATTCAACAAGGACTGAATGCCCACGGTGTGTACTGTTCTGGTCTGGCCGCCTGCGGCGGTGCCGAGCCGCCGCCACAGGCGCTGCTGGCTCTAGGGGTATCGCCCGAAGAGGCGCAGTCCGCGCTACGGATAGGGCTAGACGGCAGCCTATCCGACGAGCAGCTGGCAATGGTCGTTCGGTTGATCGTAGCGGTTGTTCGCGAGGCTCAGTTGTTGCAGACCGCATGACGGCATGCTGCCCTTGAGAGTGAAAAGGCGTCCCTAGTGGACGCCTTCTTTATGAGCGAGTGTTGCCGACAAGGCATTACGTTCGCTTCCCATCATGGCGCCATCAATAGACCGGTGTCAGAGCCTGATCGCTCGGTACGTAGTTGAACTGCACCTGTGCGCTCTGTGTCTGCGGCATAGTGATGCGAATGACTGGTAAGAACGCCTGAGTCTGGTTGTAGTAGTCGAGCTGGTAGTGTTGAGCGTCGGACAAACCATCGGTGTCGGTCAGATAGAAGAAGGCCTGCAACGGCAGCTGGCCACCCTTGCCACTTTCCCATGTGGCCAG
Source organism: Zymobacter sp. IVIA_12111.31 C1 (assembly GCF_047495495.1). GTDB lineage: Bacteria > Pseudomonadota > Gammaproteobacteria > Pseudomonadales > Halomonadaceae > Zymobacter. Next base: position 2,846,354 of record NZ_CP179930.1, on the reverse strand, counting down.
GCGGAACTCGTTCAGTTCGTTGAATCCAGTATCGCCCAGCAGCGCGTGAGCTGTGGTCGCGACCTTGAAGCGTTCAGCCGCTGTCGCTTTATCGCCGGTCAGATCGAAGCCGCACTGATGGTGCTGACGGTCATTCTGCTCGGACTGATAGTGTTCGAGCCATTTTTCGGCGGTCGCGATGCCGTAGTGATCGCACGTGTTGCTGGTATCGGGGAACTCGACGGTTGCGGCACCGCAGCCGTGATTGTCACGTGAGGCGGTCGACGCATCCAACAGGAAGTAGCACAGCGCATCAACCTTGACGGCATTCGCATCGGCTTTTTGCTGCGGGAAGAAAATGAAGCCGCTGTTGTAGCCGAAGGCCAGGTGCGAGTAGCGCGTGTCGCTGCGCAGCCACGAGAACGACGTGCCGCCTGTCTTAGTCGAGAACGGGCTCGGGTCCCAGACATGGTACTGATCGGAGTAGTTCTTATTGGAACGCAGCATCACCCCTGTGCACATATAGGCCGGAGAGCCATCATCGCACTGTGAGCGTGTGTCGTAGTACTGACGGCTCAGCTCAAGCGCCGTGCGACGGCGCGGCGTCTTAACGGTCGGTCGCTCGGTCGTAGTGGTGGTGGTCGACCCTGTGGTCGCTGTACCTGTACCAAAGGTAGACGAGCCAGTGGTTGATCCGGTTGTCGTGCCCGTACCAGAGGTGGTTGACCCCGTTGTCGTGCCCGTGCCGGAGGTGGATGATCCGGTGGTTGACCCCGTTGTCGTGCCCGTACCGGAGGTGGACGATCCGGTGCTGGTTGAGCTGTTATCGGTAGTGGAGGTTGTGGGGGGCGTGGTTGCTGTCGATGTCGAGGTGGACGATGTTGGCGTCACGACGACATCGGGCTGTGTCGGCAGGTTGTCTGCCTGTACGCCTGGGGTGAAGAACGGTGACAAGATGCCGAGAAGGCTGTAGATGAACTGTTCGTATGTCATGAGGTGTGCTCTGCGGAGGCGGGCCGCCGACGATCATGGCGTGCGGCCCGCTAGCTGAATAAGAGGGAAGGCGACTCAGGAGGTGGCGGCGTCAGAGTCGACCGCTTGGTCTGCCGGGATGAAGCGGAACTTGGCGTTCTGATCCATGGAGGCCGGCAGCGTCAGCTGGACGACGGGCACGAATTTGCCGGTCGAGTTGAAGTAGTCCTTCTGATACATCTGGGCGTTGTTCAGCCCTTCGCTGTTGGCGAGGTAGAAAAACGCCTGGATCGGCAGCTGGCTCGGGATGTTGGCGGCCCACGTAGTCAGACGGAATTCGTTCTGGGTGCTGAAGCCTTCACTGCCCAGCTTCTGCTGCGATTGCAGGGCCAGATAGAAGTTGTCGCGTGCTTGTGCGTTGGCAACGCGTTCATCCAGATAGAACCCGCATTCGTGACGACGGCGCGAGTCGGTGACGCTGGTGTAGTGGGAGTACCATGCGTCGGCCGTGGTGATGCCGTACTGGTCGCAGGAAGCACTAGAATCCGGGTACGAGCTGTGCTCGGCACAGCCGCTATCGCTGCGCAGCGCCGTATCGGAGTCGATCGGGAAGTAGCACTTGGCGGTGACTTTGATCGTGCCCTGCGGTGCCTGCTGCTGCGGGTACAGGATCAGGCCGCTGTTGTAGCCAAAGGCCAGCTTGCCGAACTTGGAGTCCTGGCGCAGGTAGGAGAAGGAGGTCGCGCCGGAGGTAACCGAGAACGGGCTCGGATCCCAGGCGTGGTACTTATCGGAATAGCCACCGAGCACGCGCAGCATGACACCGGAGCACGTATAGGCCGGCGCATCACTGTCACATGTCGAGGTCGTGTTGTAGTAGCGTTGGGTGAGCTCGTTGGCCGTGCGGGGTTTCTCGGCAGTGGTCGAGGAGGTATCCGCGAGGGCATGTTGTGCCGTCATCAGTGCGAATACTGCCCCAAGCGCGCCAAGAATATTATTTTTGTAATAGCGCATGGTAGTTACCATTATTTATATTATTATTGTGAGGGTGATCTTCATCAAGATCACTATTATTATCCCCTGCCTGAATATCCAAAGGCTATTGTCGGTAGTTGTCGTATAAGCAAAGGACAACACCGACAATAAATATGTCCGATCGGAAATAAATGCACGGCGATGGTAATAAGCGGCTTGTTTGCTTTTAATGTGACTTCGTTAGGCAAGGCAAACCGCTAATGGGGATCAGAATCCCTGATCTTCTGCTCGGTAGGCGAACCCTACGTCATCGGTTGCGCTGGTTGGCATGTCGAGTCGGATGACCGGCACGAAACGATGGGCTTGCTCGTAGAAGTCGCGCTGATAGTTGCGCGCGTGTTCCAGTCCGCCTTCCTTGCCGCCCTGATAGAAGAACGCCTCGACTGGCAGCTTGGCGCTGGTGCCGTGGGGCCAGACGTCCAGCTTGAATTCGGTAACATCGTTGAACGCGATGTCGCCGAGTGAAGCGCCGGCCTGCAGGGCAAGCTGGAACGTACGGCGTGCCGTGTCGCGATCGCCGTTCAGCATGAAGGCGCACTGGTGGTGCTGGCGGTCTTCGACGGCAAAGTAGTGCTGGCGCCAAGCGTCCACGCTGGTGATGCCGTATTGTTCGCAGCCGCGGCTGTCGTTGGGGAACAACAGCGTGGTTGCGCCACAGCCGTGATCGTCGCGCTCATAGGTGGCGCCGTCGGTCGGGAAGTAGCAGTGCGCGGTGTAGTCGATCTGGTAGGAGGGATGGCTGCGTGCCGGGAACAGCACGTAACCGCTTTCATGGCCGAAGGCGAAACCTTTGAATTTCGTGTCGCGGCGCAGCCAAGAGAACGACATCGTACCGTCGCGGTCGGCCAGCGGGCTGGGTTCCCACGCATGCCAGCTGGTCGAGAAACCATTGAGCGCTCGCAGCATGATGCCACTGCACGCATAGGCAGGCTGACCATCGGCACAGGCTGTGGCGGTGGTGCGGTACTGCGCACGCATCATCAGGGCTATGTTGCGGCCATAGCGATTGAAGCGGCTGACCTGATCCAGCGTCAGCGACCCGAACGTCGGCATGGCGACGGTCGCCTCTTCTGCATGTGCCACGGGCGCATTCATGCTGAGGGGAAGCAGGGTCGCGAGTGCAGCGGCGAGAAGAGTGCGAGACGTTTTTATCGTTATTGTTGTCATTGTTCTTATTTTATTAGATGAGTTATCGTACCGGAAAAATAAAACGGGTAATAAACCCTGGCGATTCATCACTCGCCGTCAATATCAAAGGCGTTATCTTTTATAAAACGCTATTTACGGCAGTGAGTGTCGATAATTGCATTCGTATTGCCGTTCATCCATTCATAGGTGATGTAATAAGGCACTATAGGAAGCGCTCAATAAAAATAAGACATGTCCTGTTGATGAGGATGTAACGCCACTTGAGTTTGGGCCGAACAATGGAGAGGTCAGGGCGATATTCCTGTCCGATAGTGCGGCGATGAAATGTGCAATCTGGGAGGCGCAGGTTGCCATTCCCGTACACAGGCACTAGGACTTGTAACAGGCATTCATGAGGAATGCGTTACCGAGCGCAGGTTGAACAGCCACTGTCGCGGCCGTCGGACTCAGAGGGCGGGCAGGTGCTCGGTCATCACGAGCAAGGAGGTCATTCCATGAGTTCTCAGCATCCTCAGCAGCGCTTTCCCCAGCCACCGTTTGAGCACCAGGTGCAGCAGCCACCGGGCCTCGACAGCAATATGACGCCTCGTGCCGATCACGGTGAGCAGAGCTACAAAGGCCACGGTCGTCTGGCGGGGCGTAAGGCCCTGATTACCGGTGGCGATTCTGGTATCGGGCGTGCGGTGGCGATTGCCTATGCGCGTGAAGGGGCAGACGTCGCTATCAGTTATCTTCCTGCTGAACAGAGCGATGCCGATGAAGTGATTGCGCTGATCGAGAAGGCGGGTCGCAAGGCCGTAGCATTGCCGGGTGATATCAAGGACGAAGCGTTCTGCGGCCGGCTGGTCGAACAGGCCGTTAACGCATTGGGTGGGTTGGATATTCTGGTCAACAACGCGGGCAAGCAGCAGGCGGTTGATGGCATTGACGAGCTGACCACGCAGCAGTTCGATGAGACCTTCAAGACCAACGTCTACGCGCTGTTCTGGATCACTAAAGCAGCGCATCGCCACCTTAAGCCCGGGGCGGTGGTCATCAATTCCACTTCGGTGCAGGGGTTTATGCCGTCGCCTAACCTGCTCGACTATGCGCAGACCAAGGCCAGCATCATCGCCTTTACGCGCAGTCTGGCCCAGCAGTGGGCGGACGAGGGCATTCGCGTCAATGCGGTTGCGCCCGGGCCGTTCTGGACGCCGCTCCAGTCCAGTGGTGGTCAGCCCCCCGAAGCCGTGCAGAAGTTCGGGGCCGAGCTGCCGCTTAAGCGCCCCGGCCAGCCGGTTGAGATCGCACCGCTGTACGTGACACTGGCCACTGATGAGGTCAGCTATTGCACGGGGCAGGTGTGGGGTGCCAACGGCGGGGCATGTATTGCCTGATATTCACCTCGCGCGATTGATCGGTACAGCAAAGGGCACCCCATGGGGTGCCCTTTATCGTATGTGGAAATGAGCTGACAGTAGCGATGAGGCAGTGACGGCAAGCGTTACGCTGAGGGCCGCGCTACACGGGCACCCTCGGTACATGTGATGGACTGCACCTTATCCGCCACCGCACGGGCAATGCGTGCATGTGTTGCCGGATCCAGATGTTCGCCATCGTCCTGAACATGGCCCAAGGGCGCCAGATCGAGAAAGGCGACCTGCTGCTGGGCACAGACCGCTTCAATATGCCCTGCTAGAGCACGCGATTTGGCATCGCCACCTGCAGATGCATTGTCTGGGATCGCTGCTTCATTAATGGGAATGGGGGACAGCACTAGTATTTGGGGGGACTGCAATGCGGGGCCGACCGCAAAGCGGCGCACATCGTCAATCAGCGTGCCGACATTAGCCGCGATCGTGGCAGCATCCACGTCGAAGATGACTTTCAGGTCGTTGGTGCCCAACATCAGGATCAGGAGTGCTACGGGGGCATGGGACGCCAGCACCGGCCGCAGCGTCCGCCGACCGTTGAGCCACTCGCCGCGCGGATCATCGTACACCGTCGTGCGCCCGGGCAATCCCTCCGCAATAACATGCCACGCGTCGCCCAGATGCTGCTGGAGAAGGTCGGGCCACCGTTGTCCTACCGGCCAGCGATGGTTCTGGGCGGGGCACGCGAACGGCATCATGCCGAACGTATTGGAATCACCATAGCAGACAAGGGTACGTGACATAGGCGGTCTCTCCGGCGTGGCTCGAGTGAAAGGCGTCGTCTTTCATTCATACCTGACTGTGCCGCCGACCACAATGGCATGAGCGACGGCGCAGCGCGTGGTATCAGGATGATGAGTGCGCGAAGGCATGGCGGCGTTGCAGGGCTAACAGCCAAGGCAGCGTTACCGCGACCAGTACGCAGAAGCCTACGCCGGTCAGGCACATCTTCATAAAGAATCCCGAGTAGATCGGCAGGCTGAGCGGCGCATTGTCGATATCGGCCGGTACGCTCGCTAGGTTGGCGATCACGCCGCCAGCATACTGTGCCAGCCCCGTGGCTACGAAGTAGATGCCGATCATGAAGCCGCGATGGTGGGCGGGAATGTAGCGCGACATCATCGCGATGCCCAACCCGCTGATCAGCAGTTCGCTGAGCGAGAAGAACCCATAGCCCGCCACCATGACCCACGATGAGGCCAGCCCATCATGGGCAAAGGTGCGCGCCGAGCCGAAGACCGCGAAACCTGCCGTGATCGCCAGAAAGCCCAGTAGGAATTTCACCGACGTTGGCAGCCCCAGATGGCGGCGTTCGAGGGCGGTATACCCCCACGCCAGCAGCGGACTGAGCAGCATGATCCAAATCGGGTCTAGTGCTTGAAACTGCGCAGGCGACCAGCGCCACAGTGACAGGCCGAACAGCGATGCGTTCAGATCGATATTGTGCAGCGCGAACAGATTGAGCGAGGTGAACATCTGCTGATAGAAGATGAAAAACAGCATCGTTTGCAGAGTGAGGATAGCCGCGATGAGTAGGCCCGCACGCGATGCCTGTGGTTCGCGCAGGATCAGCACGACGAACGTGACCAGTACAATCAGGGCCAGGGCATAGACGACCAGCGCGGCCAGCTGCGTGTAGGACAGAATGAGCGTGCTGAACGCGACCAACGCCACGCTCATGGCCAGCAGCATGACCCAGCGGGTAAAGGAAACGGGCTGCTGGTCGAGTGCCGAGCGGACGTGGTGCAGTGTATGGCGTGTTGCCAGCAGGTTCGCCAGCCCGACGAGCAGGCCCAGTGCGCAGCAGGCGAATGCCGCGCGCCACCCGAGGCCGCTGCCATAGCGCGCATTCACCGCATCATTGACCCACGGCGTTAGCAGCATCGACAGCGTTGAGCCGATGTTGACGGCCATATAGTAGAGCGTCGAGGCACTGTCGAGAGCAGCGGTGTTGTGCTGATAGATACGACTGAGCAGGTTGCCCGCATTGGCCTTGAAGAACCCGTTGCCGACGATCACCACGCTTAGGCCGATCATCAGGAACGATTCGCTCTGCACGGGTAGGGCCAGCAGCGCATAGCCCGCGGTCAGGATGACGGCACCGATACGGATGCAGCGCTGCGTGCCCAGCCAGCGGTCACCGATCAGACCGCCGATGGCAGGGGTGGCATAGACCAGTGCGGCCGCTGCGCTGGTGACCAGATTCGCGCGGGTATCGGGAAAGCCTAGGCGCTGGATCATGTAGTACAGGATCAGCGCTTGCATGCCGTAATAGCCGAACCGCTCCCACATTTCGACCATAAACAGCGTGGTAAAGGCTCGCCGTCGCTGCGGCGAGGTCATGGATGTCGACATGAGCATGTTCTCCTTAAACATGAAGGGGGTTAGATCATCCGGCTTCTATCATTACCGTATCTAAACGAAACATTCATGTATGCAGGAAACGTGCTGGGAGAGCCGTCTGCGGCATGAACAAGGAATAATCTCCTTATTCATATTGTTCATGCCGCTAGGGTGAAGTAGGTCAGGTGGTTCAGGCCGGGCAGCGGGCCAGCAGGGTTGCGAAGCGCAGCTTGATGCGGTTGCCCTGCGCATCGGTGCGGTGCAGTTCGCCAACATCTTCGTTGTAGCGTTCTAGTGTCCAGCCTGCATCGGTGTAGAGGCCGCTCAGCTGGCCCGTGCCGAAGGTGAACGGAAACGGCATGGGGCATGGATAGTCATCGGTCGACATCGCGGCCACTATCAGGTTGTAGCCGCCGGGGGCCGTGTGTGTCTGCATATCACGGATCAGACGCTCTGGTGTGCCGGGCTGCAGGAACATCATCACCACGGTGGAGATCATGATGTCGTACTCGCCACTGACGGCGTACTGGTTGAGGTCGACCTGGTGGATATCGACGTGTTCTTCCAGCGCTTCGTTGCGCACGACGGTGGCCAGCGATTCAAGGCTGTTGATGTTGTGATCCAGCGCCGTGACGTGATGCCCCTTGAGCGCCATGTACAGCGTGTTGCGCCCGCCTCCGCAGCCCAGATCAAGCACGCGCAGCGGCGCCTGGGTCTCGGTGTGCTGGAAGGCGTTGATGACCTCAGAGTGAGTGCGGGTCATGCCGTACTTCAGGTGGCCGTAGTCTTCTGGCGCACAGAACAGTGAAAGCTGGCAGCGCAGGTCGTCGGACACGCTGACAATGCGGTGAGCCTGATGCGGTGGCACGAGCGGCAGCGGTTGCTGTGCCGAGGCATCATACGTGGCCGTCACCTGATCGGCATCGTCGAGCCATTCCATCGTGAGCGTACCCGCCAGCACGCGCAGCTGTGCCGACTGTCCTTCGGGTGCACAGTGGCGCTCGCGCAGGGCAGGAGGCAGGGTGGCGGCGGTCCATTCCGGCAGTGTCTGATTGCATTTCAGTGATGATGTCATGAAGGCTCCTCATACCGTGCTTCACCGGGTGCATCGGCGAAGCACGGCGCATGGGTGGTTCAGCGTAAGCGTGGCAACTGCTTCAGCAGGCCAATGGCGTTCGCCGTGTGCTTGTCGAAGCAGAGGAAGGCAAGCAGTGTACCGTCTTCCGTACGGCCTTCGGCGGTCATGCCGTCAGCATCGGCCGAGATCCGCCAGCGCACATCGGGGTGGAACGGATCGCCTGCGGCCTGAATGGGGAAGGTGGGGGTTTTCACCCTCACCAGCATCGGCGGTAGCATCAGATGCGCATTGTCGTCGCCCGTCAGTACGCGGGCCAGCGTTGCGGCGCTGAGCTGAATTGGTTGCAGGAACGGCCACAGGCGACCGCCGATCTCTGCGGCATCACCGAGCGCATGGAGGTGTGGCACGCTGGTTGCTAGCTGGTCGTCGACCACGATGCCCTGCCGCACTTCCGCCCCGGCACTGGCGGCCAGATGGGTATCGGGGCGTAGTCCTACCGCGCAGATCACTTCGTCCACCGTCACCGATGTGCCTGTCGACAGCATGGCGCGCAGACCGTTGCGGTCGGGCAGTACGCTGAGCAGGGTCGCATTCAGATGCAGCGACACGCCCAGCGTATGCAGCGTATGTTGCAACGGACCACCGAACAGCGGTGGCAGTACCGTAGGCAGCAGGGTTGTGGCCTGATCGACCAGTGTCACCCGTTTCCCGGCACGTGCCAGATCCATCGCCAGTTCGGTGCCGACCAGACCGGCCCCCAGCACCATCACATGCTCTGCCGCGCGCAGACGCGCTTCGCTCAGCGCATATTCCTGACGGCTGTTGAAGGTCAGCAGGCATTCGTGGCCCAGTACGGGGGGCACGATGGCTTGCCCGCCAGTGGCCAGCACCAGTTCACCGTAGTCGAAGGTGCCCGCGTCGGTGTCGATGCGGCGCTGTTCGGCATCGATCGTATTGACGCAGGTGTGCGCGTGAAGCGTGCAGCGGTTCGCGTTGGCGAAATCTGCGGCCGACTGCTGGATCAGATCGTCTGCTGACTGCCCCCTGCTGAACACATGGCTCAGTTCGGGCTTTGCGTATTCGTCGCCGCTGTCAGCGGTCACGATGCGGATGGGGCGTTCGGGGTCCAGGCGTCGCACGCTTCTGACCAGCTGACGTGCGGCAAAGCCGGCCCCCACAATCACGATATCGTGTGTCATGGTCGCCTCGTCAGATCATTTCGTTGAAGACGTCTTTACCCAGCCCGCACTCGGGGCACAGGAAGGTCTCCGGCACGTCTTCCCACGGCGTGTTCGGTGGTACGTCTTGCTGAGGTTCGCCCTTGGCCGGGTCGTAGATCCACTGGCAAACGCTGCACTGCATGCGCGGTCCCAGCGGTTTCTTGTCCAGCGTGGCGGGGTCGACGTCGGTGGCTTCGCGGGTCGGGGCGGTTGGCTGTGATGTCGACAGGTCATGCAGCGCCCACAGGCGAGCGATGGTGCGGCCGTACTCGCGGCATGCTTCGAGTGCGTCTGTGTCGGGACGCCACTTTTCCTTCAGCGAAAGGGTGGTATCGAACCCCGCATCCATCAGACGTGTCTGCACGCGATCGACCGCCCCGCCGGTCCAGCCGTAGCTGCCGAATGCCGCGGCCTTCTTGTTGCGGAAACGCAGACCGGCCAGTTCCTCCAGCATGCCCGCGACTTTGGGCATCATCACGTTGTTCATGGTCGAAGAGCCGACCAGTACGCCTTTAGAGCGGAATATCTGGGTCAGCACTTCGTTCTTGTCGCTGCGCGAAATGTTGTAGCTCTTGACCGCGACAAGCGGGTCGACCTGGCTGATCCCCTCGGCGATAGCATCGGCCATCATGCGGGTGTTGCGCGACATGGTGTCGTAGGCAATGGTGATGCGGTCTTCCTGATAGTGATCCGCCCATTCCAGATAGTGCTCAATGATCTGCTCCGGGCGTTCGCGCCAGACCACCCCATGTGAGGTGGCGATCATCGACAGTGGCAGCTTGAGCGCCAGCACCTCATTGATCTTGGCGGTGACCAGCGGGCTGAACGGGGTCAGGATGTTGGCGAAGTAGCGCATGCACTGTTCGTACAGCTCAGCCTGATCCACTTCATCGTTAAACAGATGTTCGTCGCAATAGTGCTGGCCGAAGGCATCGTTGCTGAACAGCACCGCATCCCCGGTCAGGTAGGTCATCATGCTATCCGGCCAGTGCAGCATCGGGGCTTCGACAAAGACGAGGGACTTACCGTTGCCGATATCCAGCGCGTCGCCGGTCTTCACAACATTGAAGTGCCATTCGGGATGATGATGATGCCCGTTGATGGAGTCGATGGCATTGCGCGAGCAGTATATCGGCACGTTTGGAATGCGCGCCATCAGCGCGGTCAGTGCGCCAGCATGGTCTTCTTCCGCATGGTTGATAACGATAGCGTCGATGTCGGCCAGGTCGATTTCCTGTGCCAGATTACGCACGAACGCTTCGCTAAAGCGGTGATCGACGGTGTCGATCAGCACGTTCTTGCCTTCGCGAATCAGATAGCTGTTATAGCTGCTGCCCTTGACCGTGTGGTATTCGGTGCCGTGGAAGTCGCGGATTTCCCAGTCGCGTTGACCTACCCAATGAACGTTGCCTGTGACGTGAATCGACATGTTGCTGCTCCCTGAACGAATGACATGTGCACTCCTTCATTGGCAGGAAATGTGCCAATTATTTTTAGTGTTTATTTTCAATTAGTTATTAAGAGTTAGTGTCTTATTGATATTCGCGAAAAGATATCAATATGGTAAGGTGAATATCTTGATGATACACGCTGATGGGAGGGTGTCATGTCGCTTTCTTTTCGCTCGCTGGCCGATGTCGCGCTGGCGCTTCAGACCGATATCGGCGATCCCGATCGCTTTCAGCGTCTGGTGCAGCGCCTTCACCAGCTGCTGAAGTGCGATGCCACCGCGCTGCTGCACTATGACCACGGTGTTTTCCGGCCACTGGCGATGGCCGGCTTGCCGCCGGACGTGTGCGGTCGGCACTTCCGCATCGACGAGCACCCGCGACTGGAGGCGATCGCCCGCGCGGGTGACATCGTGCGCTTCCCGGCCGACAGCGCCTTGCCGGATCCCTACGATGGGCTGATTCCCGGTCACGAGCACATGCACGTTCATGCCTGCATTGGGTTGCCGTTGCTGCGCGATCAGATGCTGATCGGGGCACTGACGCTGGACGGTCTGAGTGCCGATCAGTTTAGCGACTTTTCGGACGAAGCACTGCGGCTGATCAGTGCACTGGTGGCCGTGGCGCTTGATAACGCGCTGCTGGTGCGTCAGCTCGAAGAGCAGCCCGTGCAACTGCCCATGCCGCGCTCGCCGGGGCAGAGCGCCGCCCACGACATGATCGGCCAGTCACGGGCCATGCAGCAGCTACGACAGGAAATTGCCGTGGTGGCGGGTACGGATCTGAGCGTGCTGATTCTGGGTGAGACCGGGGTCGGCAAGGAGCTGGTGGCGCAAGCCGTGCACGCGGGGTCGCCGCGTGCCGCACAGGACATGGTGTACCTGAACTGTGCGGCATTGCCCGAATCGGTTGCTGAAAGCGAGCTGTTCGGGCATGTGAAAGGGGCCTTTACCGGCGCGATCAGCAATCGTGCGGGTAAGTTTGAAATGGCGAACCACGGCACGCTGTTTCTGGATGAGATCGGTGAGCTATCGCTGTCGCTGCAGGCCAAGCTGCTGCGCGTGCTGCAGTACGGTGATGTACAGCGTATCGGCGATGATCGCAGCGTGAAAGTTGACGTTCGCATTATTGCTGCGACCAATGTTGATCTGAAAGAAGCGGTGCTGCAAGGGCGCTTCCGCGCCGATCTGTACCACCGACTGAGCGTGTTCCCCGTTCACGTGGCCTCGCTGCGTGAGCGCGAAGGTGACATTGCCCTGCTGGCCGGATTCTTCTGTGAACGTTGTCGTGCACGGCTGTCGTTGCGCCAGCTATCGCTATCACCGGCGGCGCTGCAGCGGCTCGAACGCTATCCATGGCCCGGCAATGTACGCGAGCTAGAGCACGTCATCTATCGTGCTGCGGTCATTGCGGGAACCGTCTGTCGGCAGGGGGAAGCGGTGCTCAAGCCCGAGCATCTGGCGCTGGAGTGGACGGACGATGCAGACAGTACTGATACGCCGACCCTGAGTGGACAGATTGCTGCCGTGCACGTCGATGCACCGCAGGCATCACTGCGCGATGCGACCGATGCCTTCCAGCGTCGTTGGATATCGGATGCGCTGACGGCCTGTCACGGTAACTGGACAGCCGCCGCGCGCCAGCTGGGCGTCAATGCGCCCAACCTGCACCGACTGGCCAAACGGCTACAGCTCAAGTAGTCAATGCCGACCTACTGACGTGGACAGTCCGTACTGAAGCGGATGATGTCTGCGTCATAGACGTCGGGCTGCAGCGATGAAAAGCCCATGTCGCCCTTCTTGTGCAGCCCCGGTTTTAGCGTTCCTTTCAACAGGCCTTCTTCCGCGATATCGAGCGAATACGATGTGCCGCGGCGGTCATACGCCTTGAAGCAGCCGTGCGCGAGATCGACGGCCTGATGGCCCACGTTGGTCAGCGACACTTCGAAAAGGCGCGTGAAATATGTTGTCGTTCCCTGCGTCGTGGTCTGTGTGCCGTCCGGCGACGCGATGACCATCACCGAGTCTGCGGGCGTTGCCGCCACCGCGCTTCCTGCCATCATCGACAGCATGATGGCCAGTATCCCGTTGCGCTTGAGCATGAATCGTCCTCTTCAGCATAACATCATGCCTTCAGCGTAGACGCTGTGCCGCTTTCTGCTGCGCGCCCCCTGGCCTATCGGACTGATCGCATAGTGCTAGGCCGTGGTTTGCCGCGCGCTTAGGCACGAAGTGGGCTGTATGAAGAGTTGCGCGCGCCCCACGATGCGCTGCCTAGAACGTATGAGGGCGAGACAGTCAGCCAAGGGTTTTTTTCGCCCCTTTCGAACGCTTAGGCAAGAAGTGGGCTGCATGAAGAGTTGCGCGCGCCCCACGATGCGCTGCCTAGAACATATGAGGGTGAGACGGTCAGCCAAGGGGAGTTCTCACCCCTTTTCGTGCGCCTAGGTACGAAGTGGGCTGCATGAAGAGTTGCGTGCGCCCCACGGTGCGCTGCATAGAACGTATGAGGGTGAGACTGTCAGCCAAAGGCGTGCTCACCCCATTTGCCGTTTCATTCGTATCGCGGCAAGAGCTGGAAAGAAAGAGGCTCTTGGTCAGGACGCGATGCCGGTCCAGTAGAATTCAACCCGGATCCCGCTCGGGTCATAGCACATCATGTGCATGGCTGGTCCGCCATTGAGTTCAGTGGGCGCGAATTCGATTCGGATGCCGTTATCGACCAATCGTTGATGAATAACCATCAGTTCGGCGTGGCGCTGCACATGCAATGCTAGGTGATGAAGCCCGACGTTTTTGCGGCGGTCGAACGGTGATGCGCCTTCCTCGGTGGCCCACAGTGTCACCATAATGCAGCCGTCACTGACGAAGACGGCGGGGTAGTCCTCGCGTCGCTTGACCTCCTGCCACCCCAGCATACGGGTGAAGAAGTCCGCGCTGCCTTCCAGATCGGAAACGGCCAGACCTACGTGGTGAACGCCATGCGTAAGGGGAACGGACATTGCAGTATCCTCTGATGAGTCGGTTAAGCGGCTGTCCGTATGGATAACCGCGGGCATAACGGTAGCCGCCGCGCATGCGGCAGACTCAAGCGTGTCGAACCCACTTACTCACTATAATTCTTTCCGCTGTCGCCGCGTCAATGTCTGTCGTGACAGACGGGCGTGGTCTTTGAGGGATGCCCTTTCTAATGGGGTATCGAGAATGGTGTGAAGTCAGGCAGGTCGTTTTGGCGGCGTCCTTATGCTTTCGGGTCGCCGTGTGCGGCATTTGACGCTCGTGTATATGCCGGCCAAAAGGCTGCGGCGCGGGCACTGTGCGGTGCGCTATCCGAACGACGGTGAGCAGGAGGGGGCATACAGTGTGTGCCATAAGGGGGGCGTGCCATTTTCGAGAAAGGATCAATGGCATCAGCGCCGCCTGACAACGGCGGCGCTTTGCGTTGCTGTCAGCTCACTTTGTCGATGCTGACCTGACTGGAGAAGCGTTCCACCGCTGTCACCACATCGGACGACTCCTGATGGATGCGTTTCATGATGTCGCCCGCGGAATTAGCCATGCTGGCCCCTTCGTTGACACACGTCATGCACTCGCGCATGCGTGAATTAGCCTGCTGGGCCAGCTCGCGCAGCTGCTTGATGGTATCCACCACCTGCTGAGTAGCATCTGATGTGCTGCCGGACAGGCGGCGCACTTCCTGTGACACCACCACGAATCCTCGGCCGTTTTCGCCCGCGCGGGCGGCTTCGATTGACGCATTGATCGCCAGCAGGTTGGTCTGGCGTGCGATGGCTTCAATGCTGGAAATGATCGCGTTGATGCCCGACGACCGGCGGTCCAGTTCGTCGATCATCTGTGACGCGTGCGTCACGATCTCTTCAGCGCGGTGGATCTCGTCGACGGTGCGTTCAATGATGCCCGTACCTTCGATGGTCGTCTGCTGCGTATTGGATGAAATGCGATAGGCCAGCTGGGCGCTTTCCGCCTCGGCTTGGTTGACCTGTACGCGTTGCGTGATATCCGTTGCCAGCTTGATGACCTTGATCAGATGACCGTCGGCATCCCGGATCGGGTTATAGGTGGCTTCCAGCCAGCGCTCCTGTCCGTTGCCCGCGATGCGGCGGAACTGACCAGACATGAATTCACCCTGCCGTAGCCGCTCCCAGAAGTCGGTATAGCGGGGAGAGCGCCTAAACTCATCATCGCACAGACAGCTGTGGTGCTTGCCGATCAGCACCTCGCGGCGATAGCCCATTACGCTCAGGAAGTTATCGTTGGCGTCGAGTACTTTGCCATCCATGTCGAAAGTGATCGACGCCATCGAACGATCAATGGCATCCAGTTGCCCACGAGAATCCTGCTCCCGTGCGACGCGACGCGTAATGTCCATGGCGGTCTTGATGATCGACGTGGGACGTCCGCGACGGTTGAGGACGGGAATGTAGGACGCGCGCAGCCACAGCGGCCCGCCGCCCTTGCGAACACGGCGAAAGCGGCCTTCACGGAAATGCCCCTGGCGTAGCTCAATCCAGAGCTGCTTGTATTCAGCGCTGTTGACGTAGCTGTCTTCGCACAGCGAGCTGTGATGCTGCCCGATCAGTTCGGCGCGCTCGTATCCCAGCGTTTCAAGCATGCGATCGTTGGCTGCCAGAATGATGCCATTCATATCGAATTCGATGATGGCCATGGCATGCTGCATCGCCTCGGCGGTCTGTTTCAGGTGTCGAGATCGGGAAAACATGGTGGTTCATATCCATTTTCATGAGAGGGAACAGACCGCGCCAGGGGTACCGAGACGAGTTGGACTGGGCAGCATCTGTCACATGAAGGGCGCTGGTCGAGTGCCATCTGCTGGCGAGCCGTACGGCGCGTGGATGCTATTAACGACACTCCGATAAAAAGACTAAAGTATTCGTCGCTTATTCTGGATTGAAGAAGTTACTTTATGTGAAATTTAATATTACTTATGTGTCATTATTTTTTTAACTTATTGAAAATTAACGATTTAATGAGGTCTAAATAACTTTAGAATTGAAGTGTCTTGTTTTGATTTTGGTTGTAATTTTTTGTAATAATTGTAACGTTAATTGTGAGCCTGCGCTCTATTCCCATTATCCGATAGAGGTCGCCGCGCTCTTTAGCTGGCGCTGGCATTCTGTCGATTAAGGAGGGTGAAGGGCGCGCACGGCGTGTCCGCAGGAGGGGCAAGAAACACATTCAAACAGTCGGATTCGAAAAGCCTTCACCGGTTCATTACACTGTGCCCACCGCCCGCTCTTGCGGGCCGATGCGGAGGTCCCGTTCCTCCTTGTGTTCGTTTTCTGTGGAACCCCCATGCCATGGCCTTGATTGCTTCGCCTTCTTTCAACCTTGCCGCCTGCCGTCGCGATGTGCTGGCCGGACTGACTGCCTCTTTTGCGCTGGTTCCCGAGTCGATAGCCTTCGCGTTGGTGGCCCAGCTCAACCCCATGATGGGGCTGTACGGTGCGGCCATCATCTGCTTTGTCACCGCGCTTCTGGGTGGACGCCCTGGCATGATCTCCGGTGCGGCGGGGTCGATGGTGATGGTCATCATCGCGCTGGTGGCGCAGCACGGCACGGCCTATTTCCTCTGGACCGTGCTGCTCAGCGGTATTGTGATGATGCTGTTCGGGCTGCTGCGGTTGAGCGTGCTGGTACGTATGATTCCTCACCCCGTTATGCTCGGGTTCGTCAACGGGCTGGCGATCGTGATTGCTCTTTCGCAGCTGGGCCACTTCAAAGTGGACGAGCACTTTCTGACCGGCATGCCACTGGGTGTGATGGTGGTGCTGGCCGCGATGACAATGGCCATCGTCTATTTGGTGCCACGCGTATTTTCCGCCATTCCGCCTGCGCTGATCGCCATCGGTGTGATGGGGCTGGCCGCTTGGGGCCTGCATTTGCCGACCCGAACGCTGGGTGATATGGCCAATATGGCCGGTGGCTGGCCGACGCCGGCTTGGCCGATGGCGCCGTTGACGCTGGACACGCTGAAGATCATTACGCCGTATGCACTACTGATGGCGATGGTGGGGCTACTCGAAACCCTGCTGACCTTCAACCTGACCTGCGATATTACCCGCACCGCGGGTCAGCCCAACCGAGAGTGCGTCGCGCTGGGGGCCGCCAATGTGCTGTCCGGCCTGTGCGGAGGCATGGGGGGCTGCGCAATGATCGGCCAGACGATGATCAACCTTGGCTCGGGAGGGCGTGGGCGTCTGTCGGGTATCGTCTGCGGAGGCATGGTGATGCTGTATATCCTGTGCCTGTCGCCGCTGATCGCGCACATCCCGCTGGCGGCACTGGTCGGTGTGATGTTTGTCGTGGCCCAGCAGACCTTTGCGTGGAACTCGCTGCGCACGGTGGGAAGGGTGCCGCGCAGTGATATTGCGATCATTGTGGTGGTCACCGTAGTAACGGTCGTGACCGATCTAGCGATTGCCGTGATGTGCGGCGTCGTGATTGCTGCGCTGGTCTTTGCTTGGAAGCATGCCGCACAGCTACAGATACGGCGTGACACGCAGGACGGTAATATCTGCTATTACGGAAGGGGAACGCTGTTCTTCGCCTCCACCACGCGTTTTGATGCGGCGTTTGATCCACGTCACGACAGTGAACGTACGACGCTCGACTGTCGGCATCTACTGCTGGCCGATCATTCGGCCATTGCGGCACTGGAGGCGTTAAGACGCCGCTATGCCCAAGAAGGCAAGCAGCTGGTGCTGACGGGACTGGGGGCTCATAGTCAGCGGCTGTTGGCGCGTGCGCACGCGCTCTCTGACAGCCACTGACCTTCTTACGGTGGTCGCGATTGCATCGAAGCCGCCGAGGTTATCCCCGCGCGCGACAGGGCTTCTTGTGTACCCACTTAGGGCGCGGTGATCGACCGGGGCGCTTTGCGCTCCGGTTAACGCGTCACTCTCAACTTCGACAGTGTACGCTTCACAGTGTGCTTGCGGCCCGGATGAGCACACACGGGAACTGGGACGCATTGATGTCGACGATATCTTCTTCAAAGAACGGGCCAAGCTGATCAAGGCTGTCCACGACGTCGATATCCGCCAGTTCATCCAGATAGCCGTAATCGGCTTCCAGCACCAGCAGCAGATCGCCCGGCTGCTCTTCTGCCAGCGCGTTCAATCCCGCCAGCATCTCGCTCAGCATCATGGCATCGCCTTGATGGGGAAGCTCGAAGAACAGGCGATCGCAGGTCGTGCCGTCTTCATCTTCTGCTTCCGCGACTTCCCGCAGCAGAACCGGCTGCAGACGCACAATACAGCCCTCGTCGGGGCCTTCATCGTAGCCTTCGTGCAGTACGGGAAGATCTCCATGCATATCATGCAATTGAGTCAGTTGGTCTAGTGCTTCGTCCAGTGTCATGATGGATCCTTTCAAGCTAAAAGCGCATCGTTGCGCAAGGGATTGAAGTCGATAAGGCGAGTATGGAATGCCTCATCGGCGAACCCTAGCGACGCCCGTTGTCAGGGGTATTCGCAGAAAACCCCGCGCTCGTCACCACCACTGACCAGGAGTCAGATCCATGTCGCACTCCGTTCTTCATTCGCTGTGGCCTGTGCTGTTAGAGGCCATGGAGGCGCGCTTCTGTCACCTCACCGAACGGCTGCCGTCGGGACGCTGCTTTCGGCACGACGCTGTGCTGAGCTGTCTGAGCGGCTGGGCATCGGACACCTTCAACACGGTATCGGGCATTCCCAGTACCTTCGAGGACGTGGCCTCCATTACCGCGCTATATCGCCACTATCGTTGGCCTGCCAGCTGGTGGCTGCCCGAACAGGCATCCGCTGACGTACGGCGTTGGTTGGCCCAGCAAGGGTGGCAGTACGCCGAGTCGGACATGGCGATGGCGCGCGAGATGAGCGGACTGCCCGTGATGTCGCAGCGGCCCGGATTTCGGGTGTACGAAGTGACCACTACGGCAGATATACAGCTGTTCGGCAGCATTATGAGCACGATCTTCGAACGCGATGCGCCCGTCGAAGCAGCGGAAGTCCGCGAGGTCTATAGCGCCATGTGCCCACCAGAGCGAGGACAGACGCATTGGCAGCTGCTGATCGGCGTTGACCGAGATAAGCCTGTGGCAACCGCCTCACTGTTCATCCGCGATGGCATCGCCAGCATCAATGACATCGCCACGCACCCCGCCCATCGGCGGCAGGGAATTGGTACCGCCATGTTTGAAGCGACCTTGCAGCGCATCCACGATAGAGGCGCAGCTTGGTGCGTGCTACAGGCGTCGGAGGCCGGGCAATCGCTCTATGCGCGACAAGGGTTCAGTGCCCTTGGAATGATCGACACGTGGAATTTGAGTGAGAATGATGAGCGCGCGACAGATGAATGACGCTGCGCGTCTAAGAAGAAAAGACGTTCAAGAAGAAGCGAAGGAGGCGTTTCGGAGCAGAGGCAGGGCGAGATGCTGACTCCTCATAAGGGCCTATAGAGGGGATTTACACGACGATGGCGTCATCTGATATCGTGACATGATAACAAACGGGTGCTTGCCCACTACTGTCGTATCCACGAAGCTCAACCTTTCCTCCGACAGGACGCCTTACAATGACAACAGCAACGGTTCACCTTTCCTTATCGGATGCTCACGCGCTTGCCGTCCGCATCCTCGAACACAACGGCTTCAACGCGGCCCACGCGCATGCGATCGCGGATACGGTGGTGGCTGGCGAGCGCGATGGCTGTGCTTCTCACGGGTTGTACCGTGTGCTGGGATGTGTGCATACCCTCAAGCAGGGCAAGGCCTCTGGCGATGCGGAGCCTGTCTTTCATCGCATGGCTCCTGCGCTGTTGCGCGTGGATGCTCAACAGGCCTTCTACTCGTTGGCTTATCAGCAAGCGGTACCCCAACTGATTGAGATGGCACGTGAGCAGGGGATCGCCGCCATGGGGATCAACAACTGTGTCCACTATGCCGCGCTGTGGCGCGATATCGAAGCGTTCACGGCAGCGGGACTGGTTGCCATCGCTTGCACCCCCAGCCATGCCTGGGTAACGCCTTATAGCGGTTCTCAGCGTTTGCTGGGCACCAACCCCTTTGCATTTGGTTGGCCGCGTCCTGATGGTCGTGATCCCTATATCTTCGACTTTGCGACCAGTGCGAGTGCACGCGGCGAGATCGAGCTGCATCGCCGGGCAGGCAAGCCGATTCCGGAAGGTTGGGGTGTCGATGAAGAGGGCAATGCCTGTACCGATGCCGCCAAGGTACTGCGCGGTGCTCAGTTGACCTTCGGTGGCCATAAGGGCTCAGCGTTGTCAGTGATGATTGAATTGCTGGCGGGGCCGCTGATTGCTGACATGACTAGCCGTGAATCGCTGGCATTCGACGGTGGGGAAGGTAAGACATTGCCGATGGGCGGGGAACTGGTGATCGTCATCGACCCGAAACGTTTTCTGGGGGAATACGCCGATCAGGAACTGGCGCGTGCCGAAACGTCGCTGTTCAAGGTGATGGAAGATGACGGCGTGCGTATGCCAGGCGCGCGGCGCTACCGCAACCGCGCGGTGAGCCGGCAGCAAGGGGTCGATATTCCTCAGGCGCTGTTCGATGACCTGAACGCACTGCTGTAAGACCGTGCTGCTGTGATACGCGGCACGATATGACGAGTAGCGGTGCCTAGTCCGCGGCACCTCTACCCGCACATTGTGTTATCCACACCCGTTTTGCCGATGAGGGGGTGTGGATTACTTGCGTGATTTGGCTTTTTTCGCTTTCTTGGCCTTGGCTTTTTTGGCCGATGCCTTCGCCTTGTCCTTCGCTTCTGCTTTCTTCTCTTTTTTCTTGCGTGTTCCCGCAGCCTTACCGGAGGCCTTCACCTTCTCAGGGCCCTGATAGCGTGCGGGTACCGCTTCGATGATGCGGCGTTCGATCTGCCCCAGCTTCAAATAGCGGGCGATGCTGGCCATCAGGTTCCATTCGAAGTGCATTGCCAGCGTAATGGCCAACCCCTCGGCATCGGCTCGGCCGGTACGGCCCACACGGTGTAGGTAGTCATCACCACGGCGCGGTACGTCTAGGTTGATGACCAGCTCCAGCCCTTCTACGTCCAGACCGCGTGCGGCAACATCGGTGGCAATCAGCGCTTTCACCTTGCCTGTGCGCAGGCGTTCTACCGCCAGCGTGCGCATGCGGCGGTCGCATTCGCCGTGCAGGATGAACACCGGCAGTTTTTGGCGCGCCAGTCGTCCATACAGCAGTTCGGCGTGTTCGCGGGTATTGCAGAACACGACGGCTTTGTCGAATTCGCTGTGTTCCAGCAGCCATGCGACCTGTTCGAGCTTCTGTTCGAAGTCGTCAGAAGTAATGAGCTGGTGACGGATATGCGCGCTGACCTGACGCGCCGGGGTGATGCGTAGGCGCTTAGGTGTTTTCAGCACGTCTTCACTTAGACGGCGCAGCTTGAGGTTGCCTTCGGTGGCCGAGAACAGCAGCGTCTGGTGTTCCGGTGCGCAGGCATGGGCCAGCTGGGTGACCGTATTGGCAAAGCCCATGTCGAGCAGGCGGTCGGCTTCATCCAGTACGACGTGAGATACCTGATCCAGTACCAGAAAGCCGTCTTCGAGACGCTCCTGAAGGCGTCCCGGGGTACCAATCACGATATCGTGGCCGCCGCGGCGCAGCATCTTCTGCTGAGAGAAGTGATCTTCGCTGCCGGTGACCAGCGCGATGCGCAGAGGTAGTTCGCGCGTCAGCTGTTTGGCGACGTCGGCAATCTGCTGCGCCAGTTCGCGCGTGGGCAGCACGATCAGCGCGCGGGGCTGACGGGACGGGCTACCGGTGAGCAGTTTTTGTACCACGGGCAGCAGCCACGCCAGCGTCTTGCCGCTGCCGGTCTGGGCCGTTGCCAGTACGTCATGACCTTCCAGCACGACAGGAATGGCCTGTGTCTGGACGTCGGTAGGCTCGGTGAAGCCAAGCGCCGCAACGGCGCGCAGAAGGTCGGAATGGGAGAGCAGTTGGTCGAACACGGCGTACCTCGCAAGGCTATCCTTCACTCACAGGATAGAGTTGTTCTGAGCGGGTGATGAAACGCTTTTCAGGTGATGAACAGCGCCACACGCGCAGGCCGGTTGCGAACTGCATCGAAACAACAGGCCATCATGGGGACGGGCATTCTGAGGGAGGGGGGAACAGAGCGCAAGCGGTGGTGTATGTGTGAACGGTGTCATGCGGGTTAGAGCTGGGGTGCGACAAAAATGACCATAGGGGTGCGACAGTCTGTCAATGGCCCTGCAATAGCTTCCCCCAGCCCACATGACTACTGGGCTTCATAGCGAGCCGCTGTGTGTTGTAAAACCCCATTCGACGATTTGGCGCGGTTGTCAAGAATTGTCCGCGAGGCTTTGCTTAACTACTCTTCACTCATATTGACTATATCTAGTGGTTGACCACGTGCTTATATACAACATGTGGGCATCCTGTGTATAACTTGTGAAGGCCTTTGGGTACAAGGGAGTGGATAAAATGGCACCGGTAGTAACCAAACGAGACGGACGTGAAGTGCCCTTTGATGCAGGCCGTATCTGGAAGGCTGTCCTCAAGGCCGCGCACGCGATCGACTTTGATGACGCCGAGAGCCTGAAATCCATCGTAGATGAAGCTATCGCTACCCTTGAAGCCCGAGAGACAGTGGATATCGACGATATCCAGCAGTGCGTAGAAGATGCACTGATGCACAGCGGCCACACGCGTCTGGCACGCGCCTATATCGAATATCGCCACAGCCGCGACTTGGCACGCGAGCGCCGCAGCACCCTGATCGACGAAGTCGAGGGGCTGATCAATCTGCGTGACAAAAGCCTGCTCAACGAAAACGCCAACAAGGACAGCAAGGTCATTCCGACCCAGCGTGACCTGCTGGCGGGTATCATCGCGCGTCACTACGCGAAACGTCACATTCTGCCGCGCGATGTCGTGCGTGCTCATGAACGTGGCGAACTGCACTACCACGATCTCGACTATTCGCCGTTCTTCCCGATGTTCAACTGCATGCTGGTAGACCTGAAAGGCATGCTGGACCACGGTTTCCGTATGGGCAACGCTGAGATCGAAACGCCCAAATCCATCGCGACGGCTGCAGCTGTTACCGCGCAGATCATCGCGCAGGTGGCCAGCCACATCTATGGTGGCACAACCCTCAACCGCCTTGATGAAGTACTGGCACCGTATGTACGCCGCAGCTACATGAAGCATCACGCGGTCGCGGAGCGCTGGAACATTGCCGACGCGGACGCCTACGCCATGGAGCGCACTCAAAAAGAGTGCAAGGACGCCTTCCAGGCACTTGAATATGAAATCAACACACTGCATACCGCCAATGGCCAGACCCCGTTCGTGACGTTCGGATTCGGTCTGGGAACCGACTGGGCGGCGCGCATGATTCAGAAAGCGATCCTCAACACGCGTCTGGCAGGTTTGGGGCGTCACAAGAAAACGGCGGTCTTCCCGAAACTGGTGTTCTCGCTGAAAGACGGCGTCAACCTGAATGCGGAAGATCCCAACTACGACATCAAACAGCTGGCCGTCGAGTGCACCAGCAAGCGCATCTACCCAGACATCCTCAATTACGACAAAGTGGTTGAGGTGACCGGGTCATTCAAGGCTCCGATGGGATGCCGCAGCTTCCTGTCACGCTGGACGAACGAGCAGGGCGAAGAAGTGCACGATGGTCGTAACAATCTAGGTGTCGTCAGTCTTAACCTGCCACGTATCGCCATTGAAGCCCGTGGTGACGAAGCTGAGTTCTGGAAACTGCTGGACGCTCGCCTCGAGCTGGCACATAAGGCACTTCAGACCCGCATCGACCGCCTGAAACATACACATGCTCGCGTTGCTCCGATCCTGTATATGGAAGGGGCCTGTGGCGTGCGCATGAAAGCGGACGACTGCATTGCCGATCTGTTCAAGAACGGTCGCGCTTCCATCTCTCTGGGCTATATCGGTCTGCATGAAACTGTTCGCGCGCTGTTTGGCTCTGACGTGCACTTGTACGACGACGTGCATCTGCAGGAAAAAGCGGTCGCTATCGTACGTCATCTCAAGGAAGCAACGCAGCGCTGGACGGCAGAATCCGGTTACGGCTACAGCCTGTACTCCACGCCGAGCGAGAACCTGTGTGACCGTTTCTGCCGCCTCGACCGTGAAACGTTTGGCGTGATCGACGGGGTAACGGACAAGAAGTATTACACCAACAGCTTCCACCTCGACGTCGAGAAAGACGTCGATCCGTACTCCAAAATCAAGTTCGAGCAGGTTTATCCTCCGCTCGCGAGCGGTGGCTTTATCTGCTACGGCGAGTACCCGAACCTGCAGCACAACCCGAAAGCGATCGAAGACGTTTGGGACTTCAGCTATCGTCACGTGCCGTATTATGGCACCAACACGCCGGTCGATGAATGCTATCGTTGCGGTTATCAGGGTGAGTTCGACTGCACTAACAAGGGCTTCCAATGCCCGTCCTGTGGCAACCATGACCCACGCACGGTGTCCGTGATCCGTCGTGTCTGTGGCTACCTCGGCAGCCCCGATGCTCGCCCGTTCAACGAAGGCAAACAGGAAGAAGTGCAGCGTCGCGTCAAGCACATGGGCGGTTCCGTCGAAGTGCAGGAGAAACGCCAGTTATGAACGTGGTGGGTTACTACCCTGTCGATATGGTGAATGGCCCGGGTACGCGTGCCACACTGTTCGTGGCTGGCTGCGAGCACAAGTGCAAGGGTTGCTACAACGCGGTGACGTGGTCACCGCGGGCAGGCTCCCCCTATTCGCGTGAACTTGAAGACCGCATCATTGCTGATCTTCAGGACACCGATGTAAAGCGCCAAGGGCTGACACTGTCGGGAGGAGACCCGCTGTTTCCGCTTAACATGCCGACCATTGAGCGGCTGGTGCGTCGCGTTCGGGCAGAATGTCCGGACAAGAACATCTGGATGTGGACAGGGTATACCTTCGAACACCTCACAGATGATCAGAAGAAGATCGTCGACATGATCGACGTACTGGTCGATGGTCGCTTCGAACAGGATCAGCTGGACAAGACGCTACTGTGGCGAGGAAGCCGCAACCAACGCATTCTGGCACTTACTCCAGCGGCTCAGCATGCGTTGGAAGGTACCGATGCCGTTGCCGTGATCGCTCAGCAGGGCTGAAGCCACGCCATATGGGCCATCGGCCTGCTTCAATGCTTCTTTCTAGATGCACAGCCCTTTATATAACAGGTGGTTGTGCATCTTCGCACATGTCTTCTTTACGCCGAGGCGCTGATGCGAGCGTTATGGTTTACGGTGCTCTGGTAATCTAGCCAAGCCCCAAGATTCAGTATTTGTCCGGTTAACGGTAACTCCCATCTTTCTGACGTGATAATCCAAGCGATTGCATGGTGTAGACGTGGTTCTTCTCTTGCCACTCGTGTGAGAGACGAAGCCCCTCTGCCCGTTGTTCGGTGGTCATTTGGGGGGCAATACGGGCTTTTTCTTCGATGCCTGCTGTGCCCTCAAGGTCATAGCACATGTAGGCTTTGACTAAATCGACAGGGGTGCCACGGCCTGTTTCGTAAGCTGTTCCCAGCATGTCCCAATCATCAAATAGAGGGCCGTAATCTTCATATAGTTTGCGTAGCCAAAAGAAACCCAAAGCATCATTTTGTTCTATTCCGGTTCCTGAAAAATAGTATTTGGATAAATATTTCATTCCTTCGTAATTATTGCCCTCTGCTGCTTCTTTTATCCATTTGTAAGACTGTTTTTTATCTTGCGGAAAGAGATATCCTTTTAAATACATTATTCCAAGCTCTAATTGAGCTTCTGGCAATCCTTTTTCTGCAGATTCTACAAGATATTTACTGGCTTCTTTATCATCTATACCTAGATTTTTTCTTATCAAAAACAAGCTGTATTTGGCATCAAGTATATTTTTTTCTGATAAATATATTAAGTGCTCTTTTGCTTTTTTATTATCTTTTTGGGTTCCATTTGCTGTTTTTAAGGCACATAAATATATTTCTTTGTCATTTCTCTGAGACGGACATTTGATGCCGAAAATATCGTTGGCGAATTTTTTTTGGTCTTTGTCGGGTTCAGGATAAAGTATGCTTCCTTTAGCAATATAAGGGAAAATGGTTAGTATTATAAAAATAATCTTTCGTAATTTTAAGTTCATATAACTATCCTAATGAGATCAATTCCCTAAAATAATGCCAGACAACAATATTCTCAATGCTCACATCTCTTATCGGTAACTACCATCTTTTTGGCGTGATAATCCGAGCGATTGCATGGTGTAGATGTGATTCTTTTCTTGCCACTCGCGTGAGAGACGAAGCCCCTCGGCGCGTTGTTCAGCGGTCATTTTTGGGGCAATACGGGCCTTTTTTTCGATACCTACAGTACCTTCAAGGTCATAGCACATATATGCCTTGGCAAGGTCTACGGGGGTACCACGGCCTGACTCGTATACTTTTCCTAGCATGTCCCAGTCGTCAAAAAGAGGGCCATAATCAGTATATAATTTGTTTTGCCAATAAAATCCCATCGCGTCATTCCTATCTACACCTGTACCTAGAAAATAGTAGTTAGACACATACCTCATTCCATCATAATTTCCCTTTTCTGCAGCCGCTTTTATCCATTTATAAGATTCTTTGCTATCTTGCGTTACTATTTCTCCGTTTAGAAATAAAATGCCAAGTTTAGCTTGGGCTGCTGCATACCCCTCTTCTGCAGATTTAGTTAAATACTGGATGGCATCTTTATCTTTTATATCAAGACTTTTTCTGTTTTCAAATAAACTATAGTTTGCATCAGCAATACCTTTTGATGCTAGTATCATCAAAGTTTCTTTTGATTCATTGTTTTCTTCCTTATCGTCTCCTATCATTTTTAGTGCACATAAATATATTTCTTTTATATCTTGCGAGGGTGGGCATTTGGCGTCATATATATCATACGCGAGCTTGGTTTGATATTTATCTGGCTCTGAATAAATTTGAGATGATGTGGCACTGCTTGTAGCCATCGACATTAATATTGTAATAGTGGCTACTGTTGTGGTTTTTACAATCATTACTATTTCCTTATGATTTAATTTCGTCACTTTCAATCAAGATAAATGGTTTGTGTTTTTCTTTGGATTCTGATTCCTTTATGATGAGAAATAGGTGTTATGTTTTCGGCTTCTTTCCTGAAGCATCATATTATCGGTAACTGCCATCTTTCTGGTGTGATAATCCGAGCGATTGCATGGTGTATACGTGGTTCTTTTCTTGCCACTCGCGTGAGAGACGAAGCCCCTCGGCGCGTTGCTCGGCGGTCATTTTTGGGGCAATACGGGCCTTTTCCTCAATGCCTGCAGTTCCTTCGAGGTCATAGCACATGTAGGCTTTGACTAAATCGATAGGGGTGCCACGGCCTGTTTCATAGACTGCTCCAAGCAAATCCCAGTCATCAAATAGTGGCCCGTAATCATCATACAATTTCGACAACCAATGGAATCCCAATGAATCATTACGTTCGATGCCCGTCCCAGAGAAGTAATATTTTGACAAATATTTCATTGCTTTATAGTTTTTATTTTCTGCAGCATTCTTAATCCATAAGAAGGATTTTTTTTCATCTTTCTCTAGTAGTTCTCCATCTAGAAATAATTCACCAAGCTTGAGTTGGGATACCGCAAGCCCATCTTGAGCAGACTCTAATAAGTATTTTACAGCTTCTTTGTTTGTAATTTTTGTTATTTCTCTAGTTATAAACAAACTATATTTCGCATCATTGATGTTGTTTTTAGCCAAATAAATAAGACTTTCTTTAGCATGCTCTTTTGCTTCTGGGGAGCTAGTCATGGTTTTTAAAGCACATAAATATATTTCTTTTTCAGTGCTTGATGCGGGGCATTTTATGCTGAAAAGCTCTGAGGAAAATTTTAATCTACTTTTATCCGGTTCTGCGTAAAGTATTCTTGCGTTAGCGATATTATAAAAAAATAAGCTTAATAAAGCTAATGTATATGTATGCTTTTGGTATCTCATTTTTTATCCTCGTATTTTTACTGAGTCGCTTGCAATTGGTTTATAAGGTTCACCAATCTCGAAAAATCCAAACCTTACCGTTGCTTGTTCTAAAAGCATTATTTGGTATTCGATGGTTTTTTAAAAAACACCATTATCAGCCTTTATGCTTGGATCGCACACATAGACATCGCCGGTGATCTCTCCTATTTCATTTTCGTTTTTATGATATTTTAATTCTAAATCTTTTGTGTTCGAAGAAAATATTTTTTTGAATTGTTCTTCGTGATATTTAACAAAATATCTCCGACAATTTTTTCTGGTAAAGAAAATGTTATATATACTGTCGAAGGGAGAATTTTGGGGTGTAAATTAGGTGCTATACCAATATGATTAGTATCGGCAGGTCTAGTAATATAAACCTCCAAAGTAATTCCGGTCACTAGCATCCCCAATGGCTGTGCCTCTTCGTTAAGTGCACGGCGCTGATAATCCTTCCATTCATCTGCAGCGGCTGGATCATTGGGTAGGCTGCGTGGCTTATCGCCCCCGAAGGGTATGCTGTTGTGATTGGGTCGACCGAAGATGCTGCGGTGAACCCAGAGACGTTGGGGCAGTGTCAGCTCCTGCATAGTAAGTATGGCCAAGGCAATGGTAATCAAGGCCAGCACGAGGGTGATGCCGAAGGACCACCTCGCATTGAACGCATAGAATACCAATATACCCGAGAGGGCTGAGATGGTCGTACTTGCCCCCATCTAGGCTACGATCACGCCAGGCTCGCCGTTACGGTAGGCGTCGGCGGCTTTGAGGATGTCCAGAAAGCTGCAGGCCATGGTGTTTTGATTGGCCTATAACTTTTCTGGAGTGGCATACTATCGATAACTACCATCTTTTTGGCGTGATAATCCGAGCGATTGCATGGTGTAGACGTGGTTCTTTTCCTGCCACTCGCGTGAGAGACGAAGCCCCTCGGCGCGTTGCTCGGCGGTCATTTTTGGGGCAATACGTGTTTTTTCCTCAATGCCTGCGGTGCCTTCGAGGTCATAGCACATGTAGGCTTTGGCTAAATCGATAGGTGTGCCACGGCCTGTTTCATAGACTGCTCCAAGTAAATCCCAATCATCAAAATGTCTCCCCGCTTTATCATAAAGGCGCGTTAGCCAGAGAGCTCCCATGGAGTCATCTCTTTTGACTCCATTACCTATAAAGTAATTTACAGCAGTCTCTCGCATTGCCTCTGTATTTCCAGAGTTAGCTGCTTTTTCCATCCAAAATTTATATTCGGTTTTGTTGTCTAGAGAATCTTTTTTATTTAAATAAATATATGCTAGTTCTTTCTGAGAAATGGCATTGCCATCTTGAGCAGATTTTAATAGATATTCTTCTGCTCTTTCATTGGTGATTTTCAATTCTTTTCTTAAAGTATAAAGACTTCTTTTCGCATCTGAAAGTCCATTTTTAGAAAGACGTTCAAGCATAATTCGAGACTTATTTTTATATTCCTCATCCTTAGAAGCATATCTCAATGCTAATAGGTATAGGTCTTTTTCATTTGAGTCTGCGCTAGACTGTAGTTTTGATTCGGAAGTTTTTAGTTGATCATCCATTAATTCTTCGCTGTTGTTATATATTGTTCTAGACGCGGCAGGCAAAGCAAATATCATTACAATAATTATCAATATAGATCGAAAATATCTCATTTTCTACCCTCTATTCTGATGATGTCTTTTGCTATGGGAGCATACATATTATATACATCATATATTTCTAAAGTTACAGCTGATATTTTATATTTTTCATCTTCAAATACAATTGATCGCTTGTAACCAAGAGGCTGTTTTATGAACTTTTTATCTGTATATGTTTTATCATGCATATCAGTATAAGTTATATTTTCTCCTTCCTTTTCGAAGGTTAAAATTTCATCAGCTTTTTTCGTAAAAACCTGCTCTTTTTTTCTTGTAGCAGTTATTCTTATTGTTCCATCTAGTGTTTGAGGAATAAATAAATTTAATATTATTTCTGGCTTACTATACTCGGGAGCATCCTTATTTTGAGCCCCTTTCCATTCGGGAAATAACGGATCAACATTTTTAATAACTGGTACAATGGCATTTACTTCCAGAGTAATCCCAGACACCAACATCCCCAAAGCTTGTGCCTCTTCATTAAGTGCACGGCGCTGATAATCCTTCCATTCATCTGCAGCGGCTGGATCATTGGGTAGGCTACGTGGTTTATCGCCCCCGAAAGGTATGCTGTTGTAGTAGTTGTGATTGGGTCGACCGAAGACGCTGCGATGAACCCAGAGACGCTGAGGCAGTGTCAACTCCTGCATAGTAAGTATGGCTAAGGCAATGGTAATCACGGCCAGCACGAGGGTGATGCCGAAAGACCACCACGCATTGAGTGCATAGAAGGCTAATATACCCGAGATGGCTGAAATGACCGCACTTGCCCCCATCCAGGCTACGATCACGCCAGGCTCGCCGTTACGGTAGGCGTCGACGGCTTTGAGAACATCCAGTACGGCGCTGACAATGCCCAGAATGTTGCTGGCCATGCTCACCTTTTGGAGCAGTGGGGTGGCGGAGAGCAGGCGAAGCTTCCCTACCTCTTCGGTGCTGACCATGGCTGCGCGACCGGTGTCTATAAACGCTGCGGTAGCGCTGACCGCGCCTAAAAAGCTGCTGACCAGAGAGTTAATGTCGGCCAAGCTTTTGTTATCTTTGAGAATGGCGGTATACAGCGAATAGCCCGCAAAGAAGAGGGAAATAGAACTATGGAAGCCCTGTTGGATGTCCTGTTTGTTGATGTTGCTGAGGCTGTGAACCACCTGCTCAGAGGACGCTTTGCTCTTGATGCTGAACTGCTCGTTGGTATCGATGAAACGCACTTTGACTGAATCACCGCCAGCGCTGTGTTCGAACGTTTCGAGCGACTTGATATTACTGTCTTCCACTAAGAGATAAACCTTGACGGTAGCTTCGTTTTTACCGGGCGATATCTCTGTCACGGGTTGGTGACGAACGGTGCTTGTGTTGCCGTGCTTATCCTGTACGTCGGCAACCGTATGCATTTCATTGCGTTCATAATGCGCCTTGAACTGCTGAGGCAGCTCGCGCATGAAAGCGCTGTACTGGCTAGCGGACAACGATAGTTCTGCAATGCGTCTAAAAGTCTGTCCTGCTATTCTAAGACGTATATTTTCAACGCGGGCCAGTATATGGACCCATGCTGAGCGTATATTCTGCGCGGCTTTTACTAATTCCAGTGACGCTGCCGATATGGAGCGGTTGATGGCGTTGAAAACGTCGGCAGCTCCCATCGACGCGACTTTATCAATGCCTTTACCAAGCAAGGCGAAGATGGTCTCGTCCGTCAGTGACTTGCAGTTCTTGGCAATCAACGTATTTAAAGCTTTGGCAAACTTGTTGACGTTGGAAATCTTTAGTAGCTCACTTGCGAAACTGGCGTCATCAGTTTTCAGTTTGTCTGTCAGCAGACTGATCAGCTGTGGATTATGAAGACCGAAGCTGGCCGTCAGCAGGTTCTTCGAATCAACCTTGAGCAAGTGCTCGTACCACAGCGATTCGCTGTATTTGGTCATGACATTGCCGACTAGGCAGCGAAAGGTGACTTCCATAAACGCCGCGGCCAGTTCCACGTGATGCTGCATCCACGCGTAGGCCTCTACCACCAAAGGGGAACGATGCACTACATAGGTGACATAGTCCTTGTCCATCTGCATGAGCTGTGTGTCACGCACTTGTACGGCATTTTCGTAATCACGTTTGAATGCAAAGAAGGCATCGCTGTCGACGTACTGTGCAAAATTATCGATGATATCAGCATGCGCTTCCTCGATGCGCTGCGCTTCCTTTGCACGGCTCTGTTCGGGAGTGTCTCGCCATAGCAGTGCCATGCTTTCATAACCGCTAGCGTGCGGGGATTTTGTCGACTCTAAGATGTTTTTGTAGGTTTCATCATTCGACTGGGTTTTCGCTTTGATTTCAGCTGTTTTCTGATCCAGCAGCATATTGAACATGCTGTAGCACGCCAGCTTGCGACGCGTTTCCAGTTCGGATGCCGTGCATTCTGCTTCGTCCTTCTTCTCCGGCGCATGCCCTACCGTTTTGCCGAATATTTTCTCTGGCTGTTGGCGGTCGTAATTAAGGGCTTCCATGAACCCAATATCATCGTTCAGCGCCAGCATCACGCCTGGGGTACCGGTGTGACGCTGTACCTTTTCCATATGCGTGATGAATGCCTTGCCGATATCACCTCCCAGCGCTGCATCTCGTTGATACGGGTGCGGATCAAACAGCTCCTGATGTGGGCAGTTGTGTTCTGCCAATAGGGCCGGGATACGGGCAGCCGGATAGGCGTGGTCGCTGTTTGCTCCCACGGTCAGTGACTGCATATGCAGAGTGCGCCATGGCGCTTTTGTCAGCTGCTTGCGCAGTGCCGTGGCGGGCATCGGCAGTTCACTGTAGTGCAGCCAGAGCGTGGTCCCTTGCTTTGCTGGCCAGTGGATCATCGACGCGATCACATGGTGAGAGGCGTCTTTGCACTTGAATGGCTCGTTCGACTCTTCCGAACGCCCACATTTGCGCTTGATGTCTGGCACACCACTGCTGTCCGTCTCGTCGATCGCAAAGAGGCGAAACTTGGCATCTGGGGTGATTTGCCACGCTCCGATTCGCTGGGTCGCTTCGTCGAAAAGATACAGATAGCCGCTGCGCAGCAGTCGCAGTGCGTAGTCGTGGCTTTTCAGCCAGGCATGTCCGGGCGGTGCCGGGATCGAAGGGACTCCGGTATCGGTGCCGGTCAGCTTGGAAATGGGGGCATAGCGAACGGGTAGGATCGCCATGCCTTTGCTGCTGCAGAAATCACAGCCGTGGCCCTGTTTGTTGGCGGGCGTGCCGTCTTGGGCGCTACGGCAGATAAGTGTATGAGGCTTCATATGAAACGGGGTCCCTGTCATGCGTTTGTTCAAGGCGTGACCATTCTTCTGTGGTCATCTGCGAGATCAATGTGGTCAGCGGCGTATCGCTGTCTCGGTGTTGGCGCAATAACCGCTGAAAGTCAGGCGTTCTATCGTAGCGCCACCCTTCTTCAATGCCTAATAGGACGAATGTAGTGACATCGGTCGCGTCGGTCAGTTCATGTTCGTCGGCAAAGCTCATCCACGTGCGGATGCGGCGGTAGTGGTCGGTGGGTAATGGGTGCCCTTGTCTGACTTTTTGCCAGCAGCGTCGGATGCGTTCGACGGTCTCGGTCAGGCTGATGGCTTCCCACTGCTCGGCACGAATAATGGTCGCTTCGGGTGATGTCTGGCTTCGGGATACTGCTGGGCACTCAATTGTCAGCGGTCGTCGGTCGGCATCGGGTAGGGTCCAATGCGTGATTGGCCCCATCAGTACCTGTTGCTGGGCGTCGTCCAGCAGACAGACGAGCTGATCCATGACCCGAGGATCGAAAAAGCGCAGCAGCATACGGCGGCCGTCCGGCGTTGGCTGCACCATCTGCTGTTCGATGTGGGCGACTACCGCTGATGGCGACGCGTCAGTCGTTAGCCAGCCTCCAAGCAGCTCGCGGTCGATTGTATCGGCGTCTGCCAGCCACTGTTCGGCTTGTTCAGCAATGTCGGGCCGTTGTTGCAGGTCGATCAAGCGTAGTGCCCAGTGGGCGGGCAGCTGAACGTGAGGCTGTCTGATGACATACAGTCCACGAGCGGCATCGACGTGTTCTGGATCCGACAGGGCCATGGGGTCGTCGAAGCGCGGGTTGAGCAACAGGTAGCGTGCTGTGCTCGCATGAGGTAACGGTGTCATATGCCTGCGAAATGTCGGTAGTGTTGTGTAAATCCTGCCACTTTGCGGATAGAACTACAAAGGCGACGGCGGGACTTACGCGGGGCGTGCATATTGTTGAGCTGTTCTTGAGTGCCCATGCCGAGATACATAGGGCAGTCCTAGGTCGTCGCGGCTTCTGCTTCACTATGTCTACTGCCCTTGTTATCGCCTGGCCCGTAGAATGATTAAGGCAACCTTTCGTTAGCGCGATAGCGTTGCTACTGAGACGGGACGCAAGAACTTCCCGCTCATTCAGATGGTAATGACGTATCTTTGGGGGATTATCATGTACGAATACGATGATGAACGACTAGTGTCGCGTGGAAGCCGACCGGATATCTTCATGTGGCTGTTGGTTGCTTTGCCGCTGGTCTCAATGCTGTTGCCTGACGCCTTGAACATGGTCGTGGGCATGGTGGGGTTGGGGCTGTGTATATGGGATAGCCGTACGCTGACATCGCAGGGATACAAAGCACCGCATGCCGCGCTGGGCCTGATCAGTCCTGTCTATGTGCTGGTGCGGGCGATCAAGCTCAACGATGCCTTGGCTTGGGAAATATTCGCAGCGTATATCGCGTCCATTATCCTGTCGTTTGTTGTTCTCTTCATTCAGTATCCCTTGCCGTAAGCCGGCATGATGATTGGGTGCCTTATGTTTTTTATAAGGCGCCCAATCTGTCTATTGCCTTTCAGAGCGGCCGATTTACCCTTCTGCCAGCCACAGCCACAGCCACAGCCACAGCCACAGCCACAGCCACAGCCACAGCCACAGCCACAGCCACAGCCACAGCCACAGCCACAGCCACAGCCACAGCCACAGCCACAGCCACAGCCACAGCCACAGCCACAGCCACAGCCACAGCCACAGCCACAGCCACAGCCACAGCCACAGCCACAGCCACAGCCACAGCCACATGATATGCACGGGGTGCTGCCGCTAGCGTTTGTCTGTTTGCTTCACAGATGGAACGCCATCGCCAGCCTCTGGACGCCTTCTTCTATCCGTTCTTTTTCGATCGAATGAAATCCCAAGCGTAAGAAGTTGTTCGGGGCTGGGTCTCCCCAGAAGTGTGCCTGTCCGGGTTCGATCAGTACGCCCATCTGGGCGGCGCGCCATGCAAGCTGGTCGATATCGACGCGGGTGGGCAGTTCAAGCCAGAAGGCATTGGCGTGTTCGCTACCTGCTGCACGACGGCACTCGGGGAGCCAGCGGTTGAGGGCATCGTTCATGCGTTGCCAGCGCTGCATGGAATCCTGCCGGTAGGTGTGCAGGTAGCGGTCGTAATAGCCCTGTGCCAGGAAATGGGCCATCTGGTGCTGGATTGGGGTTGGCGGATGGCGGTAGCACAGGCGGCGCAGGGCGCGTAGCTCTTCCACTAGCTCGGCAGGGGCGACTAGATAGCCCAGTCGCATGCCCGGTGTCAGTGCTTTGGAGAGGCTGCTGACGTAGATGACACGCTGGTCGTGGTCGCGTGCCTTGAGGGCGGCATGGGGATGAGGGTCGAAGTGAATGTCCGAGTCGTAATCGTCTTCGATGATGATCTGGTCGTGCTGGCGGGCATGTGCCAGCAGCTGGTCACGCCGTGCGCCACTCATGCGAATGCCGGTGGGTGATTGGTGGCCCGGGGTGACGTAAA
Source organism: Zymobacter sp. IVIA_12111.31 C1 (assembly GCF_047495495.1). GTDB lineage: Bacteria > Pseudomonadota > Gammaproteobacteria > Pseudomonadales > Halomonadaceae > Zymobacter. The sequence goes on along the minus strand of NZ_CP179930.1, from coordinate 2,811,176 downwards.
GGTAGTCACATGCGGCCATACGGGCGTCGAGCTGGATACCTTCTTCATCGAGTGGATGAGGGGTGATCGTGCTGCCCTGAAGGGCGAAGACATTGGCGGCTTCGCGAAAAACAGGGTTCTCTACACCGATGTGCGTATCCGCATTGAACAGCAGCTGGGCGATCAGTGACAGGGCGTTTTGGGTGCCCAACGTGACCAGTATCTCATCAGGATGGGCCACGATGCCGCGTTTGGGCAGCACCCGCTGAATGATTTGCTGTACCAGCAGAGGTACGTCGCGGTCGATGTCGTCGTAGAGCCAGTCGTCGACACGTTGGGCCTCAGTAAGGCGGCGGGCAATATGGCGCCACTGTGCGATGGGAAATAGCTGTGTGTTCGGTTGGCCGTACACGAAGGGGTAGGGGTAGTCCATCCAGCGGGCCGGTTTGGTCACCATCCTCAGGCTGCTGGGCGGACGCCGTACTCGAGCAGCCCAGTCGGGGGCCGTGGTGGGTGTTTGGCGCAGAGCGGGGTCTGCCATGCCATCGACGCTGTGATAGTCGGGGTGAAGATAATAGCCGCTGCGTGGGCGGCTGATTAGATAACCGTCACGAAGTAGCCCTTCATAGACGAGCGATACGGTGTTGCGTGAAATGGACAGTTGGCTGGCCATCTGACGGCAGGAGGGCAGGCGTTCGCTGGCTGGAAATACACCGCTGAAGATGGCATCAATCAGCCTTTCGCGAAGCTGCTCCTGCAGTCCGCGCTGCGGGGTGAAGTCGATATGCAGATAGCGATCGATCATGTGCATTTCCTCTGATGCGTGGCGTGTCCCTCCTCACGCGCAGCGGCCCTTGCCTTGTCAGCTCGGCACGTTGCGTTGGCTAGAACGAGCAGAACACCCCGAAGGGTGCTCTGTGGGCGCGGGCGATGGGCCGCCGTGCTTGATACGCGGTCAGGCCTGATCGCGATCAATGTGGAAACCGTTCCACGACTGACGTACGGGCATCACTTCCAGACGATTGATGTTCATGTGATCCGGCAGCGTCGCGATGTAGTAGATCTGTTCGGCAATATCGTCAGCGCTGAGCGGAATCGTGCCTTCGTAGAGGGCATCGGAGGCGGCCTGGTCGCCCTTAGTACGCACCAGAGTGAATTCGGTCTCTGCAATGCCGGGGGCCAGATCGGTGACGCGTACGCCGGTGCCTTGCAGGTCACAGCGCAGGTTGTAGCTGAACTGTTTGACGAATGCTTTAGAGGCCCCGTAGACATGGCTGCCGCGGTAGGGCCACTGGCCTGCGATGGAGCCGATGTTGATGATGCTGGCCCCTTTGCCGGTCGCGATCAGTGTAGGAAGCAGGGCATGCGTGACGTTGACCAGTCCTTTGATGTTGGTGTCGATCATCGTATGCCAGTCGGTGAGATCGACGTCCTGCGAAGGCTGCGGTGCCAGTGCCAGCCCGGCATTGTTCACCAGCGCTTTGACGGCTTTGAAGCCGTCCGGCAGTGCGTTCACCATCGCAATGACGGCATCGGCGTCGCGGACGTCCAGAACGGCCGTGTGTACCGGCACCTTGGCGGACAGTTCATCGGCCAGTGCCGCTAGGCGCTCTTCACGGCGACCAGACAGCACCAGTGCCCAACCCTTGTCGGCGAAGTGGCGTGCAGCGGCCTGACCAAAGCCTGAGGTGGCACCGGTGATGAACGCAATAGGGGTGTTCTGCATGGTGTGCTTCCTTGAGTTTAAGGAGGGGCTGCCTGTGGCAGTTGCCTGATGAAGAGAAATGAGCCACCGCGGGCGCATCGGCGCAATCAATGCTTCACTAATCTACTAAGCCTGCTCTTCGACCTTATAGCGCCAGTTCTCGTAAATCAACGAGACAGTTCTGGCCCGCAATCTGCATCCAACTGGCACTATCACCTGCTATGGCATTGCGCTTAGCGTGCAATATCTGTGACACCTTCCCATGTGCAAGGGACAGATGCCTCTGCCCCTGTTTTAAAAGGCGTTTGGCGATGACTACACCTACCAACGATAGTGTGCTGCAGCTGGATCAGCAGTACGTTTTTCATTCCTGGTCAGCCCAGGAGGGGCGCCACCCACTCGTCATTGCGGGCGGGCAGGGCTGCCGCCTGTGGGACTACGAGGGCAATCACTATCTCGACTTCAGCAGTCAGCTGGTCAATACCAATATCGGGGCCCAGCACCCCAAAGTGATTGAGGCTATCAAGGCGCAGGCCGATCAGCTGACAACGATTGCCCCGGCCACCGCTAATCTGGCGCGCGGTGAAGCCGCTCAACGCATTCTGTCGCACGTGTCCGATCGTTTCAGCAAGGTGTTCTTCACTAATGCGGGAGCCGACGCCAACGAAAACGCCATTCGCATGGCGCGCCTGTACACCGGGCGTGACAAGGTGCTGTCGAGCTATCGTTCCTACCACGGCAATACCGGCAGTGCGATCTGCGCCACGGGCGATTGGCGTCGTCTGCCGAACGACTATGCCCGTGGGCATGTGCATTTCTTTACGCCCTATCTGTATCGCAGTGAATTCAACGCAGCGACCGAAGAAGAAGAGTGTGCCGCCGCACTGCGCCATCTTCGCCGCATTATTGAGTGTGAAGGGCCTTCCACTATCGCGGCGATCCTACTGGAAACGATTCCGGGCACGGCGGGCATCCTGATGCCGCCCGAGGGGTATCTGAAAGGAGTGGAAGCACTGGCGCGCGAGTTCGGTATCGTACTGATCATGGATGAGGTCATGGCAGGGTTCGGGCGTACTGGGCGCTGGTTCACCTTCCAACACTACGGTATCGAACCCGACCTGATCACCTTTGCGAAAGGGGTCAACTCGGGCTATGTGCCCGCGGGTGGGGTCATCATTTCCAACGAGATCAGTCACTTCTTTGATAACCGCATGTTTCCGGGCGGGCTGACCTATTCTGGCCACCCACTGGCGATGGCCGCTATCGTGGCTACTCTCGATGCCATGGAAGAGGAAGGGGTCGTCGAGAATGCGGCCCGCATCGGCGATGACATCATTGCGCCAGCGCTCCGTCGGCTCGCTGAACGGTGCCCGATCGTGGGCGATGTACGCGGCAAGGGGGTCTTCCACGCCATTGAGCTGGTCAGTGATCGTGAGACACGCGCGCCGCTTCCAACCGCGCAGATGGCGGCTCTCAAGGCAGACCTGCTGGCGCGAGGCATACTGAGTTTCATCGCTGAAAACCGCATTCACGTGGTACCGCCGTGCGTCGTCACCGTCGAGGAGGCTGAAGAAGGGCTGGCCATCATTGAGGCCGCACTGACGGCACTGGCACGCTCCTAGGACTAATCGGAATGGCCTTTGCAACGCAATGTTCTTGGGCCGATAACAACAGGCACACGGGGTGCAGTTAGCCCCACTGGCACGACATACTCTTTCTGATGGCCGCCGTGAGCGCCGGTCGTCACAGGGCCTTAGTGCTTGCCGAGCTGGAGGCGGGACACCTTCAGTTCGGCCTTATTCCTTGCAGTTCACTTGCTTTCCCCATAAAGTTTGCCCTACTCAACGGGGTGCGGCCTTGGTCGCTGAGAGAGGTAACGCCTTAACCCGTCGTACCTGATCCGGATCATGCCGGCGGAGGGATTGAGCATCTTGATGCCCGTTTCTGGGCACTGCCTATCACTTCCGCACGCGACCCTTTTCCCTACTGCCTTGCGGAGGTCTGCGATGCGCCATCGTTTTCTGACCACTCTGGTCTCGTCTCTATGCGTCCTGTTTGCAGCATCGGCCTATGCCGACGAGCGTCCGACGCTTACCGTCTATACCTACGATATCTTCGCGCGCAAGGTGATCACGCCGGAGCTGCGTCAGCAGTTCGAGGCGCAGTGCCAGTGCCAGCTCAACATGGTCGGATTGGGTGATGCGGGCAACATCATGTCGCGTCTGCAGCTGGAAGGAACCCAGACTCAGGCCGATGTGGTGCTGGGAATTGACAACAACCAGCGGGCCGAAGCGCGTCGCAGTGGGTTGTTTGCGCCGCTGCCGACTGATCTTGGTACGCCGACGCTGCCGATCGACTGGCAGGATAAGACCTTCATGCCAGTGGATTGGGGCTGGTTCACCTTTGTTTATGACAGCCAGAAAGTACCCACTCCGCCCGCCAGCCTTGATGAACTGATCAACAGTGATCTGCGTGTGGTGCTGGAAGACCCGCGTACCAGCACGCCGGGGCTTGGCATGCTGCTATGGATGAAGTCCGTCTATGGTGATAAGGCCGCCGAACGCTGGCAGCAGCTAGCACGCCATACCGTAACCGTATCGCGCAATTGGAGCGAAGCCTATGGGCTGTTCCTGCATGGTGAAGCCGATGCAGTGCTGTCCTATTCGACCTCTCCTGCGTATCACATCGAAAAAGAAGGCGAGCATCGCTACAAGGCGATGAATCTGTCGGAAGGGCTGTACATGCAGATTGAGCTGGCGGGCAAGTTGGCGTCGTCGGCGCATCCCCGCGAAGCGGATCAGTTCCTGGCCTTCATTACACAGCCCGCGTTCCAGCAGCGCATGTTGGTGACCAACTGGATGTACCCCGCATGGCATGACAGCGAGATCAAGCGTCCGGCGGGCTACTATCAGGACACCTTCACGCCATCACATACGTTCATGATGGATGACGCCACGCTGGATGCGCATCGCAAGGCGTGGGTACGTGAGTGGCAGTCGGCCATGAGCGGTGCTCGCCGCTGATGGGTAAAGCGTAATGATGATGAGACGAGGCTGGCGTTGGCAGCCCATTGCCACCCTGATGGCGCTTGTGGTGCTGTTGGCATCGTTGATCGGCCCCTTGGGCGCGCTGTTGGTGCGCTATCCCCCTTGGCCGCTGGAGGCGGTCATCGGGGATGAGTACCTGCTAGGCGTGGTACGTTTCACCGTACTGCAGGCGTTGCTGTCGATGGTGCTGTCGATCGTGCCGGCCATATGGGTCGCGCGCGCGCTGGCACGGCGCTCGGCTTTCTTCGGGCGATCGTGGCTGCTGTCGCTGCTGGGGCTACCGATTGTGCTGCCGCCGATCGTAGCGGTATTCGCCATCACGGCGGTGTACGGCTACAACGGTGTCGCCAACCATGTGCTTTTGGCACTCGGGCTGCCGCGGTTGGGATCGGTCTATGGACTGATCGGTATCCTGCTCGGCCATGTCTTCTTTAATCTGCCGCTCGCGGTGCGCTGGCTGTTGCCGCTGTGGGAGCGGATTCCGGTTGAGCACTGGCGCTTGGCGGCGCAGCTGGATATGCCCAGTCGCACTTGTTTTAGCGTGATCGAGTGGCCGGCCATCCGAGGGGCATTGCCGGGTCTGGCGGCGCTCATCTTTCTGCTGTGTCTTACCAGCTTTGCCGTTGTGTTGACCTTGGGTGGCGGCCCGGCTGCCACCACGCTGCCGGTTGCGCTGTACCAGAGCCTGCGTATGGAAAGCGATTTTCCGCTGACGGCGCAGTTGGCATTGTTGCAGATGGTACTGTGCCTGATCGTGCTGGTGATTCTGCCGTGGCGCGCATCGCAGGCTACCGATGAGCCCGAGCGCTTGCAGCGGGTCGATCGTCATGATCGCTACTCGGTAGGGGCGCGCGTGAGCGATGGTGCCGCATTGATGGCCGTTACGCTGTTTGTCGGGCTGCCTGTATTGGCCGCTCTGTTCGAAGGCCTTCGAGGTCCTTGGTTTCAGGTGCTGGCCCAGAGTGCGTTCTGGCAGGTGTGGTGGAGCTCGCTGTGGATCGCTCTGGGAAGCGGCGCGCTGGCACTGCTGATGGGTCTGCCGTTGAGCGCGGGCATGGCCCAGCATCAGGCGCGTTTGCGCCAATGGTTGCAGATGGGTGGCCTGTTTGGACTGGCCGTGCCGACGGTCGTACTGGGAGCGGGCTGGTTCATCCTGCTGCGGGGCAATATCGGGCCGTGGGGCAGCGTGCTCATCATGGTGTCGAATGGTGTGATGTGCGTACCGTACGTGCTGAAGATGATGGTGCCCGCGTGGTCGGTACTGACCGCGCAGTATGGGCCACTACGTGCTCAGTTAGGGTTGTCCGAGCGGCTGTGGTGGTGCCGAGTGCTATGGCCGCTATCACGCACGGCGCTGGGTACAGCACTGGCGGTCAGCCTCTGTATGAGTCTCGGTGATCTGGGCATCGTGGCTATTTTTGGTGATCAGTCCAGTGTCGTGACGCTGCCATTGCTGCTGCAGAACCAGATGTCCGATTATCAGTACGGTGAAGCGGCGGTCACCTCTGCGGCGCTGATGCTGACGATCGGCGCGCTGTTTGCGCTGGTGGATCGTTTAGTCGGCGGACGCCATGTCTATGTTCACACAGACGTTCACAAAGACGTTCATAAGGACCGCGACGATGAATGATGCCGCGCTAGGATTAGTGCTCAAAGAGGCGACTACCTATTACGAAGGGCAGCCGTTCCGGTACTCGCTGGCCGTCAGGCCGGGGGAGTGTCTCGGCGTGGTGGGCCCCAGCGGGGGTGGCAAGAGCACGTTGCTCGATATCATCGCGGGTTTTGCACCGCTGGCGGCAGGCAGTGTCTGCGTGAACGGTGAGGACATCAGTCGGCAGAGCGTTGAAGCGCGTCCCGTTACGCTGATGTTCCAGTCGCACAACCTGTTTCCACACATGAGCGTTGCCGACAACGTACTGCTGGGCATCGACCCGCGTCTGAAGCGGCGTCGTGCCGAACGACAGCGCGTGGAGCAGGTGCTGGAAAAGGTAGGATTGGCCGCGTATGGCCAGCGCTTGCCCGGTCAACTTTCGGGCGGTCAGCGCCAGCGCGTTGCTCTGGCGCGAGCGCTACTGCGTGAACGTCCGGTGCTGATGCTGGATGAACCGCTGGCTGCGCTGGGACCGGCGCAGCGCCAAGAAATGCTGACGCTGCTGGATGAACTGACACAGCAGCATCGGCTCAGCGTACTGCTGGTCAGCCACCAGCCCAACGAAATTGCGCCGCTGTGCGCACGCAGTGTCTTTATTGCGGATGGGCAGGTGGCTTGGCAGGGAGCAACCACCGATTTTCAGCGCGCCGATGTGCCTGAGCAGGTGGCGGCGTACCTTGGACGCACCCAGCGCTGACGGAGCATCGTGTCCTTATACAGTAACGCCCAGTGCGGATGACCGGACTGGGCGTTTTCTGTCTGGATGCTGCGCGAGCGTTATTCAGGACGCTGAGGGTGCTCCGGGCGCGCGTTGTCGGCGTTGGCCTTGTCCGCCAGCGTGAAGTCGTGCAGGTCGAAGCGGTGGCCGAGCTTGGCGGCTTTGGTCGCCAGATAGCCCCGGTTGAAGTCGTTCAGACCGGTTGTTAGCGGTACGCGATCGGCGATCTCGACACCGTCCAGTCGCAGCGATTCGACCTTGCGGGGGTTGTTGGTCATCAGGCGCAGCGATGAGATGCCGAGGTGCTTCAGCATGGGCACGCACAGGTCGTAGCGGCGAAGATCGGCCTCGAATCCCAGCTGATGATTGGCTTCGACCGTATCAAGCCCGCTATCCTGAAGCTGATAGGCCTTGATCTTGTTGAGCAGCCCGATGCCACGCCCTTCCTGACGCAGATAGAGCAGTACACCGCGGCCTTCCTCAGCGATGCGGCGCAGCGCTTCCTGCAGCTGATAGCCACAGTCGCAGCGCATTGAGAACAGCGCATCGCCCGTCAGGCATTCGGAATGCACGCGCGCCAGTACCGGCTGACCATCGTCAACCTGACCCAGCGTCAGCGCTACATGCTCCTTGCCGGTATCGGTATCTTCGAAGCCGTGCATGGTGAACGTGGCAAACGATGTAGGTAGCTTACAGCTGGAGATGAACCGTAGCGTCACGGTGAACCCTCTGCATGACAGTGGAAGAGGCCTGACGGCCGGTAAGCGGGGCGTACCGAATGTGGCTATCGGAAAACGCCAGATTCACCGATACTCCGCCAAGACGAAGCGGGAATCAAGACCAATAGTGTACCATTTGATTAGGTGGCTGCTGCAAATTGAAGCTGACAATGTGTCTGGTTGGAAATATTGATGCCGATATGGACACCCCAGCCTGCACAATAGCGTAGCCACATCCGCAGCGTGCGCGGCACCACGTTGCTTCACGGACGAAACCTCGATTAAGGATAGTGCGAACCATGCCGACTTCATCTGCTTCCACGCTCAAGAATGACCGTTTCCTGCGTGCCCTGGCGCGTCAGCCAGTCGACCGCACGCCGGTCTGGATGATGCGGCAGGCGGGGCGCTATCTGCCGGAGTACCTGCAGACCCGTGCAGAAGCCCGCGATTTCATGAGCCTGTGCCGCAACGCCGAGTTGGCCTGTGAGGTCACCCTGCAGCCGCTGCGCCGCTACGCGCTGGATGCAGCTATCCTGTTCTCCGACATTCTTACCATTCCCGATGCGATGGGACTGGGCCTGCATTTCGTGGCGGGGGAAGGCCCACGCTTCCATCATCCCGTACGCGATCGGGCGACAATCGAGGCGCTGCCTGCACTAACGGCGGAGACCGATCTTGATTACGTGATGAACGCTGTGCGCACGATCCGTGGCGCACTGAACGGTGACGTGCCGCTGATTGGCTTCTCCGGCAGCCCGTGGACGCTGGCGACCTACATGGTCGAAGGCGGCCCCAGCAAGGATTTTGGCACCATCAAGGGCATGCTGTACCGCGAGCCGGAAACGCTGCATCTGCTGCTAAGCAAGCTTGCCGATGCGGTGACCGATTACCTTAACGCCCAGATTCGCAGCGGTGCACAGGCGATCCAGATCTTCGATACCTGGGGCGGTGTGTTGACGACGCCGGCCTATCAGGCCTTCTCGCTCGACTATATGACCCGCATCGTCAACGGGCTGATCCGTGAGCACGATGGGCGGCATATCCCGGTCATCCTGTTCACTAAAAATGGAGGGCAGTGGGTCGAGCAGATTGCGGCCAGCGGTTGCGATGCTGTGGGTCTCGACTGGACGACTGAGCTGGGCAGTGCCCGCGCCCGTGTAGGCGGTCAGGTTGCCCTGCAGGGCAATATGGACCCGACCGTGCTGTTAGGGTCGCCCGATGCGATCCGCTCGGAAGTGAAGCGCACGCTGGAAAGTTTCGGGCACGGGGAAGGGCACGTCTTCAACCTCGGCCACGGCATTTCTCAGCACACCCCTCCTGAGAACGTCAGCGTGTTCATCGACACTCTTCACGAACTGTCACCGCAGTTCCATCGCTGACGGTTAGAAGCCGAGGGCGTGCATTACTGTGCTCTCGGCTGTTTCGCTTTCTTCCATCTTTCTTTCCTCTGCCTGCCGCCTTCGATCTCTCCTTCATCAGTATGAGCGCTGCGTTCTGATTGCCTTCACTTCTTCCCCGTAGGTTGAGAAGACAGGTCGAACTCACGCCTGACGCTGCCTCCGACGTTTCACCGCACTTAAACGAACCTCAATGAAGCAATGCTATGAAGGTTCGGTTTGGGCAGCGTCCGCGTCCTGCACTGAAGCACGCAAGGCCATGCCGCTCTGATAAGAAAACCGGTCGAGGAGGCTTGCAGGTGATGAAACGCTGGCGTGGATATGCCGTCATAGGGGGCGTGGCGCTGGGACTGACGGGGTGCGGGCATCAGTGGACCCGCCCTGATGCAACGCCGCTTCAGCTGCAGGAAGATATGGCGCTCTGTCAGCATCAGGCCGAGGATCGGTTTCCCGTTAATGGCGTGCAGCAGCACTATCGCTACTACAGCGCGAGCCGTGGGCGATGCAGCCAGCTGCATCCTTGCCGTCCGGTGCAGCCGTTGCACACGCTGGAACCTCTGGATGAGGTGCGTACGATCGACGTTAACGCGCAGAACCGTGAAGAAGATGTACGAGTGTGTTTGTTAGAGCGCGGGTGGTTGTAGGTCCGCAACAGGATGTGGTTCGTGTGGTGATGCGCAGTGCTGAAGGCCGTTCTGTTCTTGAGGTGTACCACTTAAAGACCGCGTTCTCGCGGCACTCCTTCTACGATAAAGCGTCATACTGATAGCAGAGACTATCCGTGCATGCGCGAGCATGTCGTTGAAGGAGACGGACAGATGATAGGTAGAGTGAGCCGCTGGATGCTGATCGGGAGCGCTGCGCTGCTGATGGCGGGCTGCGCGCATCAGTGGACGCGGCCCGGTGCGACGCCGCAGATGCGCCAACAGGAACTGGGCGCTTGCAGTGCCCAAGCCGAGCAGAAGTTTCCCGTTCGCAATGAGATGGCGATCTACTCCGGCTATACGATGGAGTATGGCTTCTGTAATGAAGCGATGATGGCATGCTTCCCGGGCGACCCGATCAGAATTCTGGTGCCTCAGGTGGAAAGTCATGTGGTGGACGTCAACGAGAAAAGCCGTGAACACACGGTGGCGCAGTGCATGCGAGCAAAAGGCTGGCAGTAAACATCCGATCGACGGGCGGGTTACTCCGCGTGGTTGGTCGACCTCTTTTTCTGCCAATGCACATGCGCGAAAGCCCCGACTCGGTGCCAGCATCCAGAGATACTGCCGAGCGGAGGATTTCATGTCCTATCATGTGACGGTTGATCGAGTGTGATTCATACCGGCGCATGTCTATCTGCGGTCATTGGCCGATAACGCTTTTTATAAAAGTGTGATCCAGTCACCGCCCTGCTTTACGGTGCCGGATCACCATTCATGGACTCCTTCTGGTGAGTGAACGTTTCATGGGTGGAACGTTGGCTCATTCCCTCGTCATTGCCGCTATCCGGCAAGCGCTCACGGCGGTTATGATGATGTTCCCCCGAACATCCCGGCCGTGGGGTCGTGTCGCCCTCTGTTCTGTAGTGCCTCTTCCCATGCTCATCGCGCACTTCTGTGTGTAGCCTGTGCGTCGATGTGCCTACAGTACCATGAGGTGTGGCCGTTGCCCTGCGCCATCAGCGAACAACGGTTGTACAATAATGCACGGATTGAGGAAGCGGCTTAAGTGGGATGACCTGCGTTACTTTCTAGCGCTGGCAGAATCGTCAACGGTAACAGCGGCTTCCAAGCGGCTGGACGTCAGCCACGTAACGGTTTCACGCCGGATCGAACATCTGGAAACGACGCTTTCCTGCCGGTTGTTCGACCGCCAAGAACATGGCTATCGTCTTACCGAACGCGGACGTAGCCTCTACGAACAGGCACAGGCGATGCGTGAAGCGGCCGACGAGCTGTTCCACGCATTGGAGGATGACACTCAAGGGCGTCATACCGTACGCATTTCAGCGACCCACTCGATCGTGCATCAGCTGCTGGTTGATGCACTGCGCGATGTTCACGAACGCTACCCGCACCTCCACCTCGATATGGATATCTCGCTGCGTAACGTCTGCATCGACAAGCGCGAGTCGGATATCGCCATTCGCTTCGACGATGAGCCCGCCGAGAGCCACCGTCGTGTATGTCGCCGACTGGGCGACGTCGATTTCGTGCTGTGCTGCCACCAGGATCATCGCGAGCGCTTTATGGCGATGGAGTCGACCCCCGTTATTACGCTTAGCCCGACGCTTCGTGAAGTGTTCGATTACCGCTATATGCACGAGTGTATGGGGCGTGTAGAACCGCGCCTATCAGTGGATTCCCTGATCGTTCAGCGCGACGCAGCCATCGCCGGATACGGCGTCGCGCTGCTGCCACGGCCTTTCCTCGAAGACAGCCCGTTGGTGTTGTACAGCGACCACGTCCCGCTGCGCCGCACGCTGTGGATGGTGGTGCGTGCCGATATTGCCCAGCTGGGGCCGGTACGCCATGTGATGGATGAGCTGGAACGGTGCATTCAGATGCGTCTGAGCGAAGGGTATACCGCGCCCTGAAGGACGAGACAGAAAAACGCGGACAGGCGCTAACCCGAAGTGCCCTGTCCGTCGCCGAGCGATTGACCAGTACCAGAGCTGCTCCAAGGCTGATCACACCCACACCCACACCCACACCCACACCGTTCATGGCCGTTCTTTGGAGTATGAGGCCACTTATGCAGTGTGTTGTGGATAAGAAGGTCTGCCTGCTGTCATCGTTGGGCCGCTGAAAAAACTCGGCGAGTACGCCACGACCGTGGTGGTATTGACTATCCAGAGGCCGGGTATGGTGCGGTTCTTCCTCCTGTGACTATCGGGAGGCTATCAGTATGAATAATAAGCCTGCTTCTCTTTATTTTATTGATTATTAGCTTTATGAAGTGTCATTTCTGTATTCCATATTTTTGAATAATTATTCTGAATATTTTCATTATGGATAAATAATGAGAGATTTTTCATGGTTATACGAGATACGGTTCGAATCATATTATTCTGATAAAATGAAAAATAATCAATGTCTTGGGTGTGGTATAATTCTGTAATTAAAGATGACAACGATGCCCTGTTAATTACCATTGACTCCCCTTAAAGCCAAATATAATGTTCTTTCAAGAATAGGAGCATTAGGTTCTTATTCGGTCTTTACTTACCGTAATAATTAAGGAGCATGATATGGCAAAAAATGAAACTCTGGACTCAAATAAAAAACAGTCAGAAGTCAAATATATCAAACCGGAAGTTGGTTCCGGATTTATCACTCCACCCCGGATGAGGCCAAACAGCAGGAGGCCGCTAGCAAAGAACAGAAAGACACGAAGTAAGACAACGTTCTGTCTGGTGAATGCTTTGGGGCTGCCTTCAGCCCATCTGGAACGCGGCCTTCGGGTCGCGTTTTTTATTGCGTGCTTGCCGAGTGCGTTTGTGTGGACTGCCTTCCGCTATGGCACGGAAACTCTCGATGAAACGCCGATGATAAAAAGACCGAAGGCCAGACAGCCTTCGGTCAACACAGCGACCCAGTGACTACCCGTCTGGGCGCGCTATGGTCGTGCCACTTGCGTGTTATACCGCGGTAAGGCCAATGAGCAGGGCACTTTCAGCATCCATGGACGGCAGGCGCAGACCTGCGTTGCCCAGCCATTCACCGGTGGCTTCGAAGCCTTCCTGATTCAGCCATGCTGGCAGTACGCGGGTGTTATGGCTGTCGTTTTGTACCGCTTCTGGGCGATCCAGTACGTCGATGCGGTAGCGTTTGTCCGGGTCGAGGTACGGGATGCGCAGGGCTTCGCTCATGGCCCATGCCGGCATCTTGAGCTGTGCGATCAGTACGACCGCATTATCGCCGTCTTCGCTGACGACGGCGTGCGCCAGTACGCGGTCTTCGTCGATGGTTTCAAGGCGTGCGGTGCGGCCTGTGTGCAGCAGGCCTCGCAGTTGTTTGTACAGCTCGATGTAGCGCGCAAAGCCTTCTCGTTCTTCTTCGCTGGCGACCAACGGGTCAAGCTCGACGCCCATATGTCCGAACAGTGCCGTCAGACCGCGGAAGCCAACGTAGTGGCGGCGCAGCGTCGAGTGGCAACGTTCCGCACCGATGTGTGCTCCCATCACTTCCGGCGGGAAGAAGTAGCTCATGCCATGCTGGATGCACTGGCGTTCCAGTGCATCGTTGCAGTCGGATGTCCAGAAGCGCTGTACGTAGCGCAGCACGCCGTAGTCGATACGGGCACCGCCGGAAGCACAGGATTCGAACTCAGTGGTCGGATGCGCTTGGCGCAGCTTGTTCATCAGTGCATAGAAGCGCGCGGTCTGCTCTTGAGAGGACGCGCGGCCTTCATGGCTGGCCTGCACCAGGTCGCGGTTCATATCCCATTTGACGTAGTCGATTGGGAACTCGGTCAGGATCGCATCTACGCGTTCGAACAGATAATCGAAGACCTCGTCGTTGCACAGGTCCAGCACGTACTGGTGGCGCCCCGTCGGCTGATCGTAGCCTGGCAGTCCCAGAACCCAGTCGGGATGAGCGCGATAGAGATCGGAGTCCGGGTTCACCATTTCTGGTTCGAACCACAGGCCGAACTGCATGCCTAGCGAGCGAATATGGTCGACGACCGGCCCCAGCCCCTGCGGATATTTCTTCTCATCGACATACCAGTCACCCAGCCCTGCGTAGTCATCGTTGCGATGGCGGAACCAACCGTCATCGATGATGAAGCGTTCGATGCCCAATGCTTTGGAGGCGGTCGCCATGTTCATGATGTATTCAGGATCATGGTCGAAATAGACGCCTTCCCAGATGTTGAGCTGTACAGGGCGTTCGGCATCCACCGGGAACGTCAGTAGCTGCTGGCGCACGTACTGATGGAACGCGTGGCTCATGGTATTAAGACCTGCGTCGCCATAGCTGGCATACAGCCACGGGGTTTCCAGCGATTCATTGGTGTCGAGGCTGATCTCGCCTGCCTGATACAGTGCTTCGGTCTGCATGAAGCGGCGGCCGTCGCTTTTCACGTCGTAGCGGATGCGGTGATCGCCGGTCCAGCCCAGATGGATCCCCCAGACTTCACCGTGGCACTCGCCGAAGTGTGCACTCCCGGCTACCATGCCGGGGAAGTATTCGTGTTGGCGACCGCGGCGGCTTTCCTGAATGTAGCTGCCGTGGGTCGGTGCGATACGGTGGGTCTGGAATTCCTGCAGCCAGCGGCCGTGAAAGCCCATCAGTTCCTGCGCGCGATCAGGAAGCGGTAGGGTCAGAGCAAGGCGCTGTACGCTGTAGGCACCGTCACCCAGATTGGTGAGCTGCTGGCGCATGCGCAGCACACCGGTTTCCGGATCAAGCTGCAACGTGGCGGTCAGCGCCAGCTGGGCGATGTCATCCTGACTGTTGATGACCAGAAGGCCCACATCTTCATCCGTATCGTAGTCGACGGTCGAGAAGATCGGGGCCCAGTCCTGACCGCTGCGATGGCCTTCCAATCCCGGGCTAGAGAACAGGCCGCGCCCTTGTTCCGGCGACAGCGTGATCGGTGCCGTGACATCAAGGCGACCGTTGGGTACGGGGTAGGCGAGGCTGTCGGCAAAATCGGCGTCGAACGTTTCCAGTCGTTTGCCCCAGTACACGATTTCCGAATAGGGCGTGACGCGTACGATGACGCTGGTATTTCCGCCATCAAGTTTTACTAGTGTGTTGTCCATGATAGTACGTAATTTCCCTTGAAGTGATGATTCGTTATCCAAAAGGCGTATATAACGATGCATATAAAATGGCATGGGCAAGTCTAACTGGCCGTACCATTAATATAACTTCCGGTCATCATTCGATAATGATTCTACTGGATCATCTTTATAGGTATGACCGTTTCTTTCGTTGCCTGCAAATCATTACTCATCGCTATTTTCATTGAAAGCGGAATATGTTGTGGGACGCGGTGTTCAGAAAGAGTAACTATATTATGTTACGTAAATGGTAATTAAGCGCCCACGAACTTATCCATAAGTATAATATGCTATTGAAATCACCATGTTATGCCAGCAGTTAAACATAAAGGATAATAATCAATAGTATTATGAAAAGAGCGGTTAGCGTTGCTAATCACGCTAGGTGAGGGGTGCCATTAAGTATATAGAGCATTGGTATAATATAAAATATGTCATCCATTATAGAAGGCAATATGGGGCTATATGCAGGCGTTATCCCGAAGGCAGCATCTTGCGTCAACCTGTCGCTTTTGGCACCAGAACCGCTCTGCTACTTTGTAAGATTGCATTGGCGTGTTGCTGCTGTTTCTGTGTTATCCCTCTTTTTATTCAGCGGCTTGCATACGCTCTCACTCCTTCCCTGATCCGGCATGTGCCGGGCTTGGACAATCATCAGGAATCGTCATGGAACTGCTGTGCCCCGCAGGCAATCTCCCTGCGCTGAAGACGGCTATCGACGAAGGGGCCGATGCGGTCTACATCGGTCTGAAGGACGATACCAACGCACGTCACTTCGCCGGACTGAACTTCAACGAGCGCCGCCTCGAACAGGCCGTCGACTACACCCATCGCCACGGTCGCAAGCTTCATATCGCCGTCAACACCTTCGCTCATCCCGACGGCTTCGAACGTTGGCAGCGTGCGGTCGACATGGCCGCAAGCATCGGTGCTGACGTACTGATTCTGGCCGATCTGGCCATGCTGGAATATGCCGCTGAGCGCTACCCGCATATTGAACGTCATGTCTCCGTGCAGGCGTCGGCTACCAATCTCGAAGCGATTCACTTCTATAAACGTCACTTTGACGTTGGCCGTGTAGTGCTGCCCCGCGTGCTGTCGCTCAAGCAGGTGCAGATGTTGGCCAAGGATACCCCCGTGCCGCTGGAGGTGTTCGGCTTCGGCAGCCTGTGCATTATGTCGGAAGGGCGCTGCTATCTGTCGTCTTATTTGACAGGTGAATCGCCCAATACTGTGGGAGCCTGTTCGCCGGCCAAGTACGTGCGTTGGGAAGAAGGTCTGCAAGGGCTGGATGCACGTCTCAACGAAGTGCTGATCGACCGCTATCATGCCGGTGAGAACGCGGGCTATCCGACCCTGTGCAAGGGCCGCTATGACGTTGACGGCGAGCGCTATCACGCTCTTGAGGAACCGACCAGCCTCAACACGCTGGAGCTGTTGCCACAGTTAATGGCAGCCGGTATCGCATCCATCAAGATCGAAGGGCGTCAGCGCAGCCCTGCCTACGTCGGGCAGGTCGCGAAGGTTTGGCGTCAGGCTATTGATCGCTGCAAGGCCTCTCGTGAGCAGTATCGGGTCGAACCGCAGTGGATGCAGGCATTGGGCAATGTGTCCGAAGGGGCGCAGACCACTCTGGGCGCTTACGAACGCACCTGGCAATAGGAGAGAACTTCATGCAATACGCACTGGGTAATGTGCTGTTCTACTGGCCCAAGGCGCAGATGGAGGACTTCTATGCGCAGGCGGCCAACAGCAGTGCCGATATCGTCTATCTGGGAGAGTCTGTTTGTGCCAAGCGTCGCGAGCTGGCGCTGGACGACTGGCTATCGCTGGCCGCTGAGCTAAAGGCGGCAGGCAAGCAGGTCGTGCTGTCGTCGATGGCGCTGATGGAGAATACCGGGCCGCTCCAGAAGCTGATCCAGAGCGTGGATAACGGCGATGTATTGATCGAAGCCAACGACCTTGGCGCGGTTAACATGCTAGCGGAACACTCGCTGCCATTCGTCGCGGGTTACGCGCTTAACGTCTATAACGCGCCAACGCTGCGCCTGCTGAAACGGCAAGGCATGACGCGCTGGTGCATGCCGGTCGAGCTGTCCCGTGACTGGCTGGTTAATACGCTGGATCAGTGCGAATCGCTGGGCATCCGTGACAGCTTCGAAGTAGAAGTGTTCTCGTATGGGCACTTGCCGCTGGCCTATTCGGCTCGCTGCTTCACGGCGCGCTCCGAACACCTCCCCAAGGACAAGTGCGAGCGCTGCTGTATTCACTATCCTCAAGGGCGTCGCGTCATGTCCCAAGAGCAGCAACAGGTCTTCGTGCTCAATGGCATTCAGACCATGAGCGGCTACTGCTATCACTTGGGCAATGAACTGGCATCGATGAAAGGGCTAGTCGACATCGTGCGCATTTCACCGGAAGACACCGATGCGTTCGCGCTGGTGGACCATTTTCGTGCCAATGAAGATGGGCAGGCACCGTTCGCTCTCCAAGATCAGCACGACTGCAACGGTTACTGGCGTCGTGTGGCTGGCTTAGAACTGGTCAGCTAGGACGCTGTAGGCGTCATCGTAGGCGCGCGCTGCCTGCGATGATGCCTGCTTCATCTATCGCAATTTTCCCTGCGCCAATGTCTCCGCTTTTTGCCTTTCGATGCGTGCACCACGCGCGTTGTCGAGGCCGCCGTCTATACTCAATGCAGCAGTGAATTCATCAACTCGGCCCGGTGCTATTGAGCCTGTCTGAGTGCTATCTGCTTCTGTACTACCTTCCTGAGTACTTTTGCATAAGTACTATCTGCATGAGCACTACACGTCACGGAGAGACGCCCATGAAACTGCATACAATCACGTTGGTGCTGTGCGCGGCCGCCGCATTGGCGGGCTGTTCTGCATCAGCGACGCGCACAAGCGATACCAGTAACCACAAGGCTACCTACCACCTCGACTGTTCCGGTACGTTTCTGTCGATGAACTCCTGCGTCGAAAAGGCGAACAATGTATGCCCGCAAGGCTACGATGTGATCGATAAGAATCGGGAAGAAGTGAAGGAACACAAGTCGCAGTCCCGTCAGGACGGGGCCGTGGTCGGCAAGGAACTGAAGGAAATGGATATCCGTTGCCACTGAGGCACTTTCAGCAGAGCGGCTGGCCATCGGTCAGCCGCTTTTTTTATGGCATGTTTTATGCGCAAATGAATACCCGAGTCTACGAGAATAGAACAATAATAAAAGATATTTTGGGCTCTTCTACTATTTGATCATCATACCAACGTCTCAATATTAACGATGCATATCTTTCCAGGTTATGGAATTGTAAATGTATCGGATAGACCGCTAGCCCAGAGGATAAAAGTGCTGCACCCGATAACGCCTTGGAAAAGGCATTAGAGCAGGGAAGCACTATCTACTTCCGTTCTACGCCGATGGTGTTATGGCACGGGGGAAAGAACTGTGGCGTTATTATCGTGATGACGGTGATCCTGCAGTGGGTTTGCTTGGCAGAGGTCTGTATTAAACAGCGTCGATAAGATGTGCCGTAATATCCGTAAAAAATTGAGCATGACAGTGCCATGATAATAAATTGGCTGTGTATGGCATCTGTTCCTTTCATGGAAGTGAAATATTTTCATGAAGTATAAGGCGCATGGCATGATGCTGGCTGATAATGATGATTACGGACGATATCCGTTATCGGTGCCATACGTTAGCGCTATTATGTATAAGCCGTTTGTTTCCAGGCACTGATTCTCAACTTACACATCGTAATGGAGCACGACATGCAAGTACTTGTCACTGGTGCTGGATGTGCTGGATGTGCAGGAAGCGGTGGCCGAGCAGTACGAAGCCAAAACGGGTTTGAAGGAAACCTTCTACGTCTGCAAACCGATTAGAGGGGCAGGCCTTTACTAAAAGGCGCTAGTGGAACGCCGTTACGAGTGCTGCGCTCCGTTAGTTCGCGCTCAGGTGCGTTGGAGAATAGAGGGATCCCCAATGTACCTGAGCGCGCTGTCGTTTCAGTGTCTGAAAACGACGCTACCGTTTGGGCGCTATCAGCGGGTCAGTGCATTGCCCGTGGCGGCTTCTTCCAACCGTTTGACGTAGTCGGCGGCCTGTTCATCCCCTTCGTTCGGTGCCCAGCGCATGACCAGCTTGGCATCCTCTTCGCGGTACGGTCCCTGCTTCACCTCAATAAACAGCGCGTGATCGCTCATGCAGACCATCGAGTGCACGGTGTTCGGCGGCATCTGTACGGCAAAGGTGTCGTTATCAGGGCCGAGGCGTAGGGTCTGCTTCACCATACCTTCATCGTTGAAGATCAGCAGCTTGATATCACCATCCACGACCTGAAACAGTTCCCAGTCCTGACCGGCCGGATGCTTGTGCGGCGGAATATAGGTGCCGCGGCGCAGGCCGACGACGATGCGCTGGACGGGGTCCTGCGATTTTTCATGCAGCCGTTCGTGGGCGCGCAGGCGGGGGGAAGCATCCGCCTGACGATAGAGGGCGTCGCGGAACTGATCGTTGAGGATACGCATGTCGTTCTCCTGAAACAGATAAGCAAGGCGGGCCGCGAGGTCAACGTCCATGATGACCGCTGTCACGAGGCACGGGGTCAACGCCATGCCAGTAATGCATGAGCGTACCCGCCCTTTAATCGTATCTGACTGTCTGGGCGGGGAATTGGTTCATCATGTCCTGTTCGGATAATGACCGATACCTGGACTTTAGATTAGCGCTTGCAGGCGTTCAGCGCTTCATTCCCGGCCATTTGTGGCGTTCGACGCGCTGAGCCGCATAGATGCCGTGTGGTCCCGAGAAAAGATAGCTGATCACGCAGGCAATCAAGGCATAAGGGGCAATGGCGGGCCCGAACAGCTCGATGGCCATCAGAGTTGAGGCCAGCGGTGTATTGGCGGCTCCGGCGAAAACGGCCACGAAACCCACACTGGCCAGCAGGGCCACCGGTTGATGGGATAGCTGGGCGAGGGCATTGCCAAAGGTGGTGCCGATGTAGAACAGGGGGGTGACCTCGCCACCTTTGAAGCCGCTGCCCAGTGACAGCGCCGTGAAGCCAAGCTTGCCCAGCGCATCCTGAAGCGGTACGGGAGCGCGCAGGGCGCTTTCGATGACGGGAACGCCCAGCCCGATGTAGCGGTCGAGGCCCGCGATATCCATCACCAGTAGCGCGATGATGGCCCCACCGATAAACGGTCGCAGCGGTGCCCAAGGGATCAGCTGCTTGAGCAGTGCTGAGATGCGTTGCGTCAGCCACGAGAAAAGACGCGCCATCAGGCCGAACAGTGCACCTGCGACAACGACCGCTACGACGGGCGTTAAGGAGAGCGAAGGCACAATGGCCGTAGGATAGTGGGTGTGATGTGCTCCCCACAGTAGGCAGGTTGCGTGAGCGATCAGTGACGCGGCCATGCAGGGAAACAGGGCATCGTAGCGCATCGCGCCAATAGCCAGCACTTCTAGGCCGAAGACCGTGCCTGCCAGCGGTGTGCCGAACACCGAGGCAAAACCTGCCCCGATCCCCATCACCAGCAGGATACGCCGTGTCTCGCCGTCAAGGTGGAGGCGATGTGCCCACTGATCGGCAATGGCACCGCCCATCTGAATGGCTGTGCCTTCGCGCCCGACCGAGGCACCGAACAGATGCGAGATGACGGTGCCGACCAGCACCATTGGCATCATGCGGAATGGGATGGTGGCGCGCGGTTCGTGGATTTCGTCCAGAATCAGGTTATTGCCGCGTTCGACGCTACTGCCGAAGCGCAGGAAACACCAGCCGACGATAAGCCCGGCCACGGGCAGGGCCCAGATCAGCTGAGGATGCATCTGACGGGTGCCGGTGGCCCAATCGAGGGCCATCAGAAAGAACGCCGAAGCGGTACCAATGGGAATGCCCGTCAGCAGAGCAATTAGCAGCCAGCGACCTATCCAGCAGGGAAGGGAAAGAAAATAAGACCAGCGTTGGTTCATAAGACGCTCCGTGATGAAAAACAGATTCGGCATTCACGGAAGCGGGGGAAGGGAGCGCGCGCTGCGGATACACCTGCCTCTTCCCCAGTTTCCGGGAATATCAGCAGGCACCATCAGCCAAAGGGCGGTTATAAGGAGGTGTGCCATCTCCTGATGCTAGATGAGCTTACCATGCGCCGGTGCGAAAAGGGTATGGCATGAATCGCCGGAGACACGATTCGTGCCATAGTCCTTACACGCCATGCCCCTTACGGGTGTGATGGCAGTGACGGCGTATGAGTGGTTGCCTGCGGTTGATCTTCCAGACTGTGTTCTACGAAGTCGGCCAGACGCTCCATGCCGATGCGTAGCGCCTTAGGCATGGAATCCAGTTCGATGGCATCCATCAGGTTTTTGACGTACAGCCCTAGCTCCGTATCCCCTTCAATGATTAAGCGACGCTGGAAGAACAGCGTATCAGGGTCCTGACGGCGGGCAGAGATCATCAGCAGGTCGTTGGCGTCACCGCTGAAGCTGACGTCGGCGGTGCCCTGTTCGCGGATGATCGGCTGGTCGTTCTCAATGGTCATGTACCACGAGAGACCAAGGTCACGGATGTCGATATGGATCCAGCGGCCCTCAAGAAAGTCGAGTTCGCCTTCTTCGAGCGCCTGACGGAACTGCCAACGCAGCACCTGTTCCAGCAGCTGACGCTTGAGAGCAAAAGGCGTCAGGCTAAGCGGTAGTTTCAGCCATGACGGACCTTGGCGTACCAGTCGAGCGCGCAGTGATTTCAGCATGGCACCGATTCCTTGTGCAGAATGACGATCTAATGCGTTCAGCTTAGCATGCCGCACCCCGTTCTCGACCGAGGTGCGGCATTGTTGCGGGCGCTCTACTCCCGCCTTGGCGTTGGCGGCCGCTATGCTAGATCGCCGCGCGCCTCTTCGAGTGCTTCTTCGGCTTCCAGCCATTCCGCTTCCAGCGCTTCAACCTGTGCGGCCAGCTCGCCCTGACGTTGCGTCAGCGTTAGCAGCTCGGCCTTGCGGGCCTCTTCATACAGAGTGGGGTCGGCCAGCTGCTGTTCGATGTCAGCGATGGTGGCCTGCGCTTTCTCGAGCGCCTTTTCGGCACGGTCGCGGACCTGTGTCAGTGGCTTGAGTTGGGCACGCAGGGCGGCAGCGGCCTGACGCTGAGCCTTTTTGTCGACGCGGGTGGTGTCGTCGCCCTGAGCTTCTGCAGGAGCCACCTCTGAGTGCGATGGCGTTGCCGTGATGGGGTTCTGAGCGGCGGCATCCTCGGTTTCCGGGGCGGGTGTACCCGTGCGAGTACGCAGCCAAGCCTGATAGTCGTCCAGATCGCCATCGAACGGGTTGACCTGCCCATCTACGACGCACCAGAACGTGTCGATGCTGGCACGTAGCAGATAGCGATCGTGCGATACGATCACGACCGCGCCTTCGAACAGCGCCAGTGCGTTGGTCAGTGCCGCGCGCATCTCCAGATCAAGGTGGTTGGTCGGTTCATCAAGCAGCAGCAGGTTGGGTTTCTGCCACGCGATCAGCGCCAGCGCTAGGCGCGCCTTTTCACCCCCCGAGAAGTTGCCGACCGTAGCGAACACATCGTCGCCGCGGAAGCCGAAGCTGCCGAGGAACGTGCGTACTTCTTGATCCGACGCCTTGGGTGACAGGGTGAGGATATGTTGATGAGGTGTGCCTTCCATGTTCAGTGCGTCGACCTGATGCTGAGCGAAGTAGCCCAGTTGCAGGTGCTCGCCTTCCACGCGTTGACCCGCCAGCAGTGGCAGATCGCCAACCAGGGCCTTGATCAGGGTCGACTTGCCCGCGCCGTTGGGGCCAAGCAGACCGATACGGTGCCCAGGCTGCAGTGACAGGCGTACGTTGGTCAGCGTAGGCGCATCGCCGTAGCCGATATCGGCTTCGTCCAGCGACAGCAGCGGCGACGATACTTTGTCAGCCATCGGCAAGCGGAACTGGAACGGCGAGTGAGCACGCAGAGGCGCTTCGCTGTCGAGGCGTTCGAGCATCTTCAAGCGGCTCTGTGCCTGCTTGGCCTTGCTGGCCTTGGCGCGGAAGCGGCGGACGAAGTCTTCCAGCTCTGCACGGCGGGTCTGCTGCTTCTCGAACTCGGCCTGCTGCTGTAGCAGTCGCTCGGCGCGGGTGCGTTCGAAAGCCGTGAAGTTGCCTTTGTAGAGGGCCAGACGGCGATTGTCGAAATGGATGATGTGGTCGCAGACGCCGTCGAGGAAGTCGCGGTCGTGAGCGATCAGCATCAGCGTGCCCGGGTAGCGGCGCAGCCACTGTTCGAGCCAATAGAGGGCGTCGATATCCAAGTGGTTGGTCGGTTCGTCGAGCAGCAGCACGTCGGATGGCATGAACAGCGTACGGGCAAGGTTGGCGCGCATGCGCCAGCCACCGGAGAACGCACGCATGGGCTGATCCAGTTCATGCTGAGCGAAGCCCAGTCCCACCAGCAGCTGCTCGGCCCGCGCTCGCGCGCTGTAGCCATCGTGCACTTCATAGTGCCCCAGCGCCTCGGCGTAGCGCATGTCATCGCCAGAGGCCAGAGCCTCTTCAATGTCGCGTTCCACGGCACGCAGGGCCTGATCACCGTCCAGTACGTAGTCAGTGATCGAGCGATCAAGCGCCTCGACCTCCTGAGCCATGTGCGCGATGCGGCGCTGGGCCGGCATTTCGACGTCGCCTCGGTCAGCGTGCAGCTCGCCTAGCATCAGCTTGAACAGGCTGGACTTGCCGGCGCCGTTAGGGCCGACGATCCCGACCTTGTAGCCCTCGTGTAGCGTCAGGTCGGCTTCTTCGATCAGCACGGTGCCGGCGCGCTGTAACGCCAACTGGCGGAATGCGATCATGAGAGTCTCCTTGTCGGACAGGGGCGCTGCCGCTGACCATGTGCATATATAGGCGGGCATTCTAGCCGACCCGTGAGGTCTACTCTATGCCTGAAGCAGATTGATCCGAGGATTCCGACGTTCAGGGAACATCTCGGTAACATAAAGCGTCTATAGTAGATATGTCTTTGATCGCTATGGCTCAGGTTATCTGTATCGGCTTTTTTCGAAATGAACACGGCCATATGCGGTATACACTGATGCCATAAGTGACGGTTTTCCATGTGCGCATCACATGGTGTCATGGAGACGAATAGGTTCCCGATGTGTTCGACAGCCTGAGGGCAAGGCGCAGCGGACCTCCACTGCAAGTGAAGGAGCAAGATATGAAGAAATTGCTGGGTATTGTAGCTGTCGGCGCAGCCGTGGCGCTCGCGGGCTGCCAGAAGACCGACAACGGTCAGCACACTGACACTGCTAAGGGCACTTCCGTAGCGTCCATGAGCGAGCAGGAAAAAGCATCGTATGCATTGGGCGTGCTGATGGCGGATAACCTGAAGACTGAGCTGCCGACCATTCAGCTGAACTCGTTCACTGCGGGTCTGAACGATGCCTACAACGGTCATTCTGGGCTGAGCGCTGAGGACAGCAAGACAACGTTCATCAACTTCCAGCACAAAACCTATCAGGAAACGGTCGACCGTAACCTGAAAGACGGTCAGGCCTTCGCGGATAAATTCGCCAAGGAAGACGGCGCTAAGAAAACCGACACAGGCATTGCCTACAAAGTGCTGGCATCTGGTGACGCCAATGGTCCGCAGCCGACCGATTCCAGCAACGTCGAAGTGACCTACGAAGGTCGCCATATCGACGGCAAAGTCTTCGATTCCAGCAAGGAACCGGTTGCGTTCAACATGTCCCAGGTCATCCCGGGCTGGCGTGAAGTGGTCAAGCAGATGCACGTTGGCGATGAATGGGAAGCCGTCATTCCGGCCAACAAGGCTTATGGCGAACAGGGCACGGGTGAAGGCACCATCGGTCCGAACGAAACGCTGGTCTTCAAGATTAAGCTGCTCAAAGTGGCTGATAACGCCCAGCACTGATGGCGTCACGGCGTGTACCACAACCGCTTCCTTCGGGAGGCGGTTTTTTTATGGGTGATGAGCAGTTCATTTGGATTATCCACAGTGAGAAGGAGGAAACAGCCTGTGGATAATTTTGTGGAATTCCCGTGGGAGAGCAGGGGGAAAGCTTGGTATATCTGCCCCGGTGTTGACCGGGGACAGTAATATCAAGATAAAGCGTTATCTATATCTTGTTGAATGTAAGCGCTATTTTTACACCCGTCGAGGCAAAAAGTGCTCGCGGAACAAAATCCTCAAGTTATGCACAAGCGTAGAATGAACCGCTTGTCAACTGTGGACAGTGCTCTTCAAAAGGTGTAGGGAGGCCACAACGGGCTGGCAGTGCTCGGTAATGTCGTACCAAGCACCCACGGACCGCTGGCCTGGCAGGTGCTCAATCAGCGACAGGCGCCACTGGGCATCCGGGAACTGGCACGGCACGGGTATACCTTCTGCGTGGAAGGCCTGGCCGGAAGGACTACGGGCCAGAATGATGCGGTGGGTATCCCGCGATAGGCCATGCCGCGTCATGACCAGCTCGAAACGGGCATCTGCCGGTGCTTCCGGTGCCGTCACCAGCAGCGACAGCTGCGAGCTGCCGCTTTCCTGTAGCCGGATCGACACAGGATTGTGACGCCCCAGCGAGGTGGTGCAGGTGGTCTGGGTCGGCGAGCAAGGCTCGAACGCGGTATACCACGTGACGCTGCGCAGGCCCGCGCCATTGTTGTAGTAGCTTGCCAGATACGCAACGGCCACCACGATCGTCAGTAGCGTCAGCAGGGTCAGGCCGTTCAGCAAGCGAGAGCGCAGGGGTTTGCTGCTGCGCTTCTCTTGAACGCTATCGGTGGCGGCGTGAGGCATGGCGTGCTCCGACTGGAATGAATCAGGATTCGCGGCGGTAGATCAGATCCCACACGCCGTGACCCAGACGTTCACCGCGTGTTTCGAACTTGGTCTGCGGGCGGAAGTCAGGGCGCGGAACGTAGTCGCCTTCCTCAGCGGTGTTGGCAAAGCCCGGCGCATCGCGCATCACTTCCACCATGTATTCCGCATACGGTTCCCAGTCGGTGGCCATATGGAACGTGCCGCCTGGGGTGAGGATACGGCGAATCTTTTCAGCGAACGGCAGCTGTACGATGCGGCGCTTGTGGTGTTTCTTCTTCGGCCACGGATCGGGGAAGAACAGCTGTACGGTGTCGATGCTTTCCGCTTCCAGCCCTTCATCCAGCACGCGAATCGCATCCTCGCGGCAGACGCGTACGTTGGTCAGGCCCGCCTTGTCGAGTTCATCAAGCAGCTTGCCGACGCCTGGTGCATGCACTTCGATGCCGAGGAAGTCGGTGTCTGGGTTCTGACGTGCCTGTTCCAGCAGCGATGCGCCCATGCCGAAGCCGATTTCAACGACGCGACGGGCCTTGCGACCGAACAGAGCGTCGAGGTCAAGGCGCTCGCCTGCCTGCAGCGTGACGCCCAGGCGCGGATAGACGTCTTCCAGCCCGCGTGTCTGTGCGGTGGTCATGCGTCCTGCGCGCAGGACATAGCTTTTGATGCCACGGCGTGGGCGCGGCTGTTCGGAGGAGGTTTCGCGATCGGTCATGGTGTTCGTTACTGACGATAGGGCCGAACCGCAGTGGCGGATCAGGCGGCGTTTCTGAGGGCCGGTGCGCGGTGCGCGCCAGCGGATATGGCGCTTAGTGTACTGGCTGCGCCATGGGATATCGACCCCGACGGGTGATCGACGCGCACGGGATTTGCGTGAAGCCCTGCAAGCTGCCTACGATGAGCGCTGATAAGCCTGTCGGTGATGGGTGAAGGACAAGGAGAATCCGATGAACGGCGACGGCCGATTCTATCGACTGCTGGTGGTGCTGACGGCCCTCAGCGGTGCCAGCGTTATCATGCTAGGCGCATGGGGAGCGCATTGGCTCGATAGCCCTCAACAGCATGTGTTCGACACGGCGCTGCGCTATCAGGCCTGGCATACGCTGGCGCTCGTGGCAGTGCTGATGCCCATGACCGATGCCCGCTGGCAGCGGCTGCGCAGTGTGTGTGGTCTATGGTGGCTCGGTATGGTGCTGTTCAGCGGTTCGCTGTATGTGATGGTGCTGACGGGATGGCGCGTCGGATGGGTGACGCCGTGCGGTGGTCTGTTGTTGATGGCAGGGTGGCTGTGGTTGGCACGCCAGTGGTGGTGTCTGATCGGTGACAGGAGGACGGCAGCATGATGGTGCGGCTTCAACGCTGGGGATATGGCATCGCGCTTGGCCTGTTGATCGGCTGTCTTTCTGGCTGTTCGCTGTGGCGTACCGAGTCCGAAGAGGTGCGGCAGCGCGATGCCGTGCAGCGGTTGGGCGTCGATGCCGTAACGCAGCTGTTCGCTACCGTGCCGCCTATGACGCTGGCGCCGGGCGATATGGTGTTGGTGGCACGGCCGGATATTGCCCCTGTTGTAGTGAAGCTGCCGGTCGACGCGCAGGTAGATGGCCCTCGGCTGCGCAATGCGCTGGTACGCGCCATCCTGCAGACTAAGGGTATGCCGCAGGTCGTGGGCTGGGCACCGCGAGACGAAGAGGTCGAGCTGGCATCACCGTTGTGGCGTCTGAACAGCCGCTTCAGTGCTTTTCCACCGATCTCACTGTCCGATCGCCAGATATTCCCGTATTTGCTGACGCTATCCCTACAGCGCCCCGACCAACCTGAGCATGCGATCACCCTGTCTGGGGCGTTCGACAGCCAGGCTTTGGGGCCACAGGTTCGTCACGATTCGCTGTTCTCTGTGGAATAACGGTAAAGAATGCGCACTGACATCTGACTGTCATCTTGATTCTGTATCTCGTAGAGAAGGCCGCACCTGTGCGGCCTTCTTTTGCATGATCGGCACTACTGCTTTATCGCCACTACGATGGATCATCGAATCAGGGAGCAAGAGTCATATGATGTCAAAATGGGCTGTAATGGCGCTGGCGCTGGCGGTAAGCGGACCCGCTCTGGCACAGGAACCGCCAAGAAATGGGCCGGTATTGGTGTACGCTCATCGCGGGGCCAGTGCGCTGCGCCCCGAGCACACGCTGGCGGCCTATGTGCTGGCGATTCGTGACGGCGCGGACGTGGTCGAACCCGATCTGGTCTCGACGCGTGATGGTGCATTGGTGGCGCGGCATGAAAACGAAATCGGCAGTACCACCGATGTGGCACAGCATCCTGAATTCGCCAGCCGCAGAACGACGAAGGTTATTGATGGCCAACGGATAACGGGCTGGTTTACCGAAGACTTCACGCTGGCTGAACTGAAGACCCTGCGCGCCCGCGAGCGCTTGCCGGAGTTGCGCGGTACGCGCTGGGATGGTCAGTTTCAGCTGGTCACGCTGGACGAGATCATCGACTTCGTTGCGGCTGAATCAGCGGCCGCACATCGCCCCATTGGCCTGATCCCTGAGATCAAGCACCCCAGCTATTTCCATTCCATCGGACTGCCGATGGAAGACAAGGTGCTGGCGACGTTACAAGCTCATGCGTATACACGGTCAGCCACGGTGACCATTCAGTCGTTTGAAACCGATAACCTGCGTTACCTGCGAGCGCGCATCGGTGACCGCCCCAATATTCGCCTGCTGCAGCTGCTGGATAACAGCGATACTGTGCTGCCCGATGCCACTGGTCCTGACAAGGGCAAGCGCTATGCCGAACTGGAGACGCCGCAAGGGCTGAAGGAGATCGCACGGTATGCCGATGCCATTGGTCCTGGGCTGGACAGCCTCATACCGCGTACAGCTGATGGCCGCCTGATGACACCTACCCCACTGATCCAGAATGCCCATGCCGCAGGACTGCGCGTCGAACCTTACACCTTCCGCCCTGAAAACAACTTCCTGCCCGTCGATTATCGCAAGGGTACGGCACCTGCCACGCGCAACGATGATGGGATGGTGGCTGTAGTGCATAAGTTTATGGATGCCGGTGTCGATGCGTTCTTCACCGATGACCCCGCACTGGGACGCCGTGCCGTGGATCAGCGCTGATCGTTCATCACCCCACTTGCTGCGCCATTGTGAGTGAGATGGCGCAGCATTCCTCATCCCGGCTTTCGCATGACATGAACTAATTGACCCCTGTCATGGTTGTGGCGCGGTGCTACGCTGTCTGCTTCGTTCGCGTATTAGGGGTAGCAAACCTGCGCTGTGGGCGGATCTGTCGTTATTCCGCTGAATCGAGAGGGAGAAGAGAATGGCGCGATTAAACAATAAGATATGCGTAGTGACCGGAGCGGCTCAAGGCATAGGTAAGGCCATTGCCACTGCTTTTCAGAATGAAGGGGCCACGGTCATTGTGACGGACATTGATGAGGCACTTGGGGCACGCACTGCCGTGGAAATTGGTGCGCGTTTTGAAAAGCTGGACGTGCGTAGCGAGGCTGACTGGCAGCATCTGGAAAAAGCGATGCCCGTTGTCGATGTCGTCGTCAACAATGCTGGTATAACGGGGTTTGAAAGTGGTGCCGTAGCGCACGATCCCGAACATGCCCGTCTTGAAGACTGGCATGCCGTACATCAGGTGAACCTTGATGGCACATTCCTGGGTTGCCGTTATGCCATTCGTGCGATGAAGCAGGCGGGTGCCGGCTCGATCATCAATATCTCATCGCGCTCAGGGTTGGTGGGCATTCCTTTGGCAGCGGCCTATGCCTCTTCCAAAGCGGCTGTTCGAAACCACAGTAAGAGCGTGGCCCTCTACTGTGCGCAGCAAGGCTGGACGATAAGGTGCAATTCTATTCACCCTGCCGCCATTCTGACTCCCATGTGGGAACCTATGCTGGGCACCGGCCCTGAGCGCGAGTTGCGCATGAAGGCTTTGGTCGCCGATACGCCACTTAAACGGTTCGGTTCGCCGGAAGAAGTGGCAGCTGTTGCCGTGATGCTTGCTTCGGATGAGGCAGCCTATATGACCGGTACCGAGATCAATATCGATGGTGGATTGCTAGCGGGGTCAGCAGCTACGCCGAAATGAGTGATCCATGTGGTGAATGCCGCGATGTAGGTGCGTTTATGGTGCTGAAGAATCTCTTCAGCATGGCATGCGCAGCGGGCCTGATATCGGAGGGAGGTTATCTCTTCTGGTTCAATTGTGGGCGGCAGTTTGCCTGTCCCACTGACGTAGCCCGATGGCTTCGATGATATGGGCCTGCGTCACCTGATCTTGTCCGGCAAGATCGGCCAGCGTGCGTGCCACGCGCAGTACGCGGTGGTAGGCGCGTGCGGACAGTTTGAGGCGAGTCATGGTGTCGGTGGCCCACTGGCGCTGATGGGTATCAAGTCGACAGGCATCGTCGATCAGGCGCGGTGCCAGTTGAGCGTTGAGTGCACCGCGATGCTGCTGACGCTGTCGGGCTGCCATCACGCGTTCCTTTATCGTGGCCGAGGGTTCGTTGGTGCATGTCGTGTTCATCGCGCTGAGCGGCAAGGCGGGCACCTGAATTTGCAGGTCGATGCGGTCGAGCAGTGGACCTGAGATATGGTGGCGATAGCGGCTGATCTGATGCGGCGTGCAGCGGCAGCGTTGCAGCGAGTCGCCATGGTGGCCGCACGGGCAGGGGTTCATGGCGGCCACCAGCTGACAGCGAGCGGGGTAGCGCTGAGTGTGCGCCACGCGCGATACCACAACGTGACCCGATTCGAGCGGTTCGCGCAGTACCTCTAGCACGCGCCGCTCGAACTCGGGTAATTCATCCAGAAACAGGATGCCTTGATGCGCCAGCGATATCTCACCGGGATCGGCGCGGTTGCCACCGCCCAGCAGCGCGGCCTGCGTCGTTGTGTGGTGCGGGGCACGAAAGGGACGTTGTCCCCACTGCTGCAATGGTGGCTGCCCACTGATCGAACGTAGCGCCGCCACTTCGAGTGCTTCATGTATGTCCAGCGGTGGCAATAGGCCCGGCAAGCGGCTTGCCAGCATGGTTTTGCCTGCGCCGGGAGGACCGATCATCAGCAGGTGGTGGCCGCCCGCGGCGGCGATCTCCAGCGCACGGCGTGCTAGCGGTTGCCCATGCACGTCCGCCATGTCTGGCAGCTCGGTGGTGGCAAGGGGCAGTGGCTGGGGTATAACGGTCGGAAGTGGGTGGCGACGATTAAGGTGATCGACGATCTGGCGCAGGTGGTCAGCGGCCAGTAGCGTCAGATCGGGTGCCAGGGCGGCCTCGCGCGCATTCGCCGTGGGCACGATCAACGTGTGGCCCGCTTTCGCGGCGGCCATTGCGGCGGGCAGAACACCGCGCACGGGGCGCAGATGACCGTCAAGCGCCAGCTCTCCCAGACATTCGATCTGCGAAAGTGGTTCTGCATCTAACTGGCCGGAGGCCGTCAACAGAGCCAGTGCGATAGGTAGGTCAAAGCGGCCACCCTGCTTGGGCAGGTCGGCGGGGGCAAGATTGAGAGTGATGCGGCGAGCAGGAAATTCGAAGCCTGACGTCAGCAGTGCACTGCGTACACGCTCGCGGCTTTCCTTTACGGTTGTTTCGGGAAGACCGACGATGCAGAGCCCCGGCAGCCCATTGGACAGATGGACTTCGACACAGACTCGTGGTGCGGTCAGACCGACACCCGCTCGGCTTTGCAGAATCGCCAGCGCCATGGTGATCTCCTTTGAATGCCTATGTGGCAAAGGCTATGGCGGCAGCGGTGTCAGGAAGTTGAGAGGGGGAGAGCATTCTCAAAGCATGCACCATTGTCACGCCCCGTTTTGGAGCATGACAATGAGTGTGCGCTTATGTGGTGCAGATCAGGCGTCGCGTAGCGCTTCTTCGCCCGGATGTTCGTTATCTGCGCTGCTGCGCTGTGCATCCAGCTGCTTCTCAAGCACGTCGATGCGGCGCTCCAGCATTTCCAGACGGTTGCGGGTGCGTTCGAGTACGCTCTGCGTGATGTCGAACTCTTCGCGCGACACCAGGTCCATACGATCGAAGGCGCTGCGCATGGCACCGTGCATGCTCTGCTTGACGCTGTCGGGAACGGCACTGAACTGTGACAGTTTTTCGCTGAACTGGCCGAAAAACTGGTTGAAGATATCATTGTTACGAGGCATGGCATCCTCCTGATCCGGGATGTCGAGAAGGCGAGGCGTCATGTGCACATGAGGCGGAAAGTGTGCCGCGCTCGGTGTCCATGCGTCTCCTGAATGATTACAGTGTATCGTGCTGGGGCACAAGTGCTACTTCCGAATCGTGAAAAGCCAATGCGCTTATGTCGCTTTTCGATCATTCCCCCGAACGGAATTGGCATGTATCCTGCCTGCCCATATAGTTAACTATGCCAACCTGCAGTGACGCAGTGCCTGTTCTTCCGCTTCGGCAGCCCTGCCGCATGCCACGGGACCGACAACTCCTAGCCCTGCATGACGACGTACAGGCCGCTCTTCCAACAACAGACAACATCTGCACCGAGGTTTTCTATCATGAAATTGGTATCTGCGATCATCAAACCGTTCAAGCTCGACGATGTACGCGAAGCACTGTCGGACATCGGCGTTCAAGGTATTACCGTGACAGAAGTCAAGGGCTTCGGTCGTCAGAAGGGCCACACCGAGCTGTACCGCGGTGCAGAATATGTCGTCGATTTCCTGCCGAAGGTTAAGCTGGAAGCGGCCGTTGACGACAACATGGTCGATCAGGTTGTCGATGCCATCACGTCCGTCGCCAACACGGGCAAGATCGGCGATGGCAAGATCTTCGTGTCGCCGTTGGAGCAGGTTATCCGTATCCGTACGGGCGAAACTGGCCCCGACGCTGTGTAAGCGCCTTCTTGGCGGGCACCTTGTATCGATGTGAGGCGGGGTGCCATCTTGCCTTTCGGTGTTCCGGCCGTTTACCTTTTCTGCTGACGCTTCCCTTGCTGCCAGAACCGGACACCACCATGCTGCTCGACACGCTCAATATCATTGCCGTTAGCGCCGAGGCGACGACGGCCGCATTGATTGCCAACCGCTATCGCATGGACTGGTTCGGAGTTGCCGTGATCGGTGCCGTTGCCGGCCTAGGTGGCGGTACGTTGCGTGATGTTCTCCTCAATCATCATCCCCTGACATGGGTGAAAGACCCATGGTTATTGCTGCTGACGACCGTATTCGCCCTGATCGGGGCGGCGATGGCGGCGCGCATGCAGAAGTTGCGTCACCTGTTTCTAGCGCTGGATGCGATGGGGCTGGTGGTGTTCACGGTAGGGGGCTGCAACGTGGCCTACGAGCTGCATCAATCAATGGCGGTATGCGTGATTGCGGGGATGGTGACCGGTTGTGCGGGAGGCGTGATCCGCGATGTGATGTGTAACGTCGTGCCGCTGCTGTTCCAGCAGGAACTGTACGCTAGCGTGTCGGCGGCCGTGGCCTGTGTCTACCTCTATTGCTTTGAGACCCTTCAAATGCCGCAGATGAGCGCGGTTAGCTTGGCCATGATTACGGGCTTCCTGCTGCGTGGTCTTGCCCTGCGCTATAACTGGCGCATGCCCACCTTTTCCGCCAGCTGAGACGAACCGCATGTCTCTATTGGTATCCTGCGAGGCATGCGGTGAATGTCGATCACATCGCTTTTGGCGTCACCCCATCAGATGATGATGGGATAGGCGCGCTGTACGGCGCGGCTGACCACTGACGCTACGATTACCTTGATGATATCGCCTCCAATGAAGGCGCATGCCGCGAAGGCGGCCGCTTGTAGCGTCATTCCCGTGCTGTAGGACAGCCAGACAATGCCAATCGGATAACTGATGACGAGCGCCCCGAACAGATTGCTGGCGATGCGGTAGACCAGACCAGCATTGCCGTGGCGGCGCTGGATCAGCCAACCGACGACGGCCGCGACGATGATCCATGAGAAGACAAACCCACCTGCCGGGGCAAGCAACTGTGCTATCCCGCCGCGTCCGCCGGATAGCAGTGGCAGCCCTATCGCGACCAATGCGATGAACAGCACGATCGACAGCGCGCCGCGCCAAGCGCCGATAATGCTACCGGCCAGCAGGGGAGCGATCGACTGCACGACGATGGGTACGCCAAACGGCAGAGCGATCGGTGGAAAGATGGCGGTGGCGGCGCTGATGGCCGCAAACAGTGCAATGTAGACGAGGTCGCGTGTCGTCATATCGTTGATTTCCGTCGTAGTGGATGCAGAAGGCTTGGGTTGAAAGCAGGGCCTCAAGAAGCGATGGTGCGAAGCAGGTTCAGCCCTGGCGAGCGTCGATGGCGTCGGCGATATCGTCCGCCATCTTCAACGTGCGAACGATCACGGGGATGGCTGTTGCCAGCAGACTGAACTCGAGTCCGCGTGCTTTTTGGGCGGCCCGCACTTCATGTGTGACCTCAATGATGACCGGCAGAAAGCGCAGTGCCAGCGAAATCGTCAGGCTGATCCTTTCGGGGTTCACGCCGATGAAGCGCAGGCCAGACAAGACGCGTGTCAGGGCGTCGATGGTGGCGGTCGTGCGCGTCGTCAGTGTGATCAGGTTCGCCAGTACTAGCAAGGCAGCGAGGCGTGCGGAAGAGGTGACGGCCGTCTGCCAACCCTGTGCCCACCATTGGAATGCGGTCAGCAGCACAAGCAGCCATGCCAGTGCCCGCAGTTGGCGTACCAGCACCGATAAGGGCAGGTGTGCCAGCGGGTATAGCAGCGTGATGCCTGCCAGTACGGCCAGCATCGGGCGCCAGTCGCTCAAATGGAAGAGTCCAATACCTGCGGCACACAGCAGGAACAGTTTCAGCCCGGCGGGAAGGCGGTGGATCAGGCTGTGGCCTGCGCTGTACAACCCTGTCATGCCATCTGCTCGGTATAGAACGGCAGCGCGATACCCGGTGGCGCGTCGATGGCCACTTTGCCCTGATCAAGCACAATCACGCGCTCCATATGCTGCATCAGTTCCAAATCATGCGAAACAACAATCGCGCGCTGTTCCAGCTGGTCGATCACCTCAGTGATGCGGCGGCGATTGCGCAGGTCGAGCAGCGTCGTTGGCTCATCAAGCACCAGCCACTGTGGTGACATCACTAGAATGCCTGATAGGGCCACCAGCTGTTTCTGACCACCGCTCAAATGATGAATAGGGGTATCGCGAAAGGCTTGTAGATCATGCCGGGTCAGCACTTCATCAATCAGCTCGTCAATGCGCGCCTTGGGCACCTTCTGGTGGCGCAGGCCAAAGGCCAGATCTTCCGCTACGGTCGGCAGTACGATCTGGCTGTCGGGGTTCTGGAACACCAGCCCGACTCGGCGCCGTACCAGCCGTGCCTGCGTGCGCGTGTCCAGTTCGTCGACTGTGATGCGGCCTTCCGTGGGCACAAGCAGCCCGTTCAATAGGCGTGACAGCGTGCTTTTGCCTGACCCATTGCTGCCCACGATGCCAATCCTGCGCTCCGTCAGTTCAAGCGACAGACCGTTGATGACCGGGTGATTTCGATAGTGATAATGGACATTGTCGAAGCGAATCATGCCTAGCATCCTGTCATCGTGGAAAATGGGCCACACTGAAAGCCCGTACTGTTGAAGGTAGCGCGGCGAAGAGTGGGTGAAGGGAAGAGCGCTGGGCGGCGTCGGCACAGGGTATCCAAAAAGCCCGAGTGATTCGATACGACAGCCGTGTTGGTTTGATCGTTTCTTTGGGAATGCCGACATACAAAGCGATGGGCAGTGTCGCTGCCGGTCGGTATGCTGGCCTTTTTCTCAGCGAACGTTTATGCCATGCCGCAGCGCGCTATTGTACATCGTTTTGGCCCACCACAGGATGTGGTCACGCTCGAACCTTACGTCCCGCCTGACCTCCAGTCGCACGAAGTGCGTGTGCGCATGCTGGCCTCTCCCATCAATCCTTCCGATCTGGTCACCATTGCCGGTCAGTACCGTATGCGTATTCCCCTGCCTTTCCTGCCCGGGTTTGAAGGGGTGGGGTACGTGGAGGCGGTCGGCTCTAATGTACGGCACCTTGCCCTCGGCGAGCGCGTGCTTCCTGTCGGCAGCGCTGGCATGTGGCAGTCATTCAAGACCGTTGCGGGCGAGTGGTGCATGCCCGTTCGGGATTATCTCAGCGACATCGAAGCCGCCACCAGTTTCGTGAACCCCGTCACCGCATGGCTGATGCTGTTCGTCGAAGGGCGGCTGGTGCCGGGCATGCGGCTCTTCATCAGCGGGGCCGGTTCGGCGATCGGACGTATTCTGATCCGGATGGCCAATCATATTGGTGTCGCACCGCTGATCAGTACGCGCCGAGCGGCGTCACTGCAGCCAGCGTATGAAGGCCTACAAGTCGCACATCATCTGATCGAAGAAGATGACGACTACGAGTGCCAGCGTCAGGCGTATCTGCGAGACATGGACATCGTGCTGGACTGCGTAGGGGGAAACGAGGGCATCTGCTGGAAGGCGGGTCTGAAACAGGGCGGGCTTTACATGCACTATGGGCTGCTGTCAGGGCAGGCACTGCCGCTGCCGTTCTGGCAGCAGCGACAGGACGTGCGTTATATCGACTTTCACATGCGTCGGTGGTTGCACAGTGCGTCGCCCGTGGCGCGTCGTGAGGTGTTCGAACGTGTCATGGCG
Organism: Zymobacter sp. IVIA_12111.31 C1; assembly: GCF_047495495.1. Taxonomy (GTDB): domain Bacteria; phylum Pseudomonadota; class Gammaproteobacteria; order Pseudomonadales; family Halomonadaceae; genus Zymobacter. Next base: position 2,774,657 of record NZ_CP179930.1, on the reverse strand, counting down.
TGGGTCAGTCAGGGCATTGCACGTACCGACCACTGGCACGAATGCGCGTTCGAGACGCTGCCTCAGCAGCTTTTGCACATGGCCAGTGGCGAGTCTTTGAAGAAGAGGATCCTGCTGTTTAATTAGTGCAGTGCTGTAGCCGTGCGTGTCCGCCGTGCGGTTGCGTGGTCGGCATCGCTTATCGTTATGATCACTTATCAAGTGTGGAGCTGAATACCCACAGTTCGACGCCGTTCTCAAGCACCTTCACATGGCTGCCACTGAAGAAGCTGTATTGGAGAATGTTGACGATAAAGCGTTCCTTGGTCGTTCCGCAGTCTTCGGCGATCTCATGCTTGTTCTGCGTGACCAGCTTGCGCTGCACTTCGAAGCTTTCTGGCGTCAGGCAGGCCAGAGAGCCCTGAGGAAGGAACCAGTTTTCGGCGGCCTGCGCCAGCGGTGCCATGGACAGTAACGCCGTCAGTGCCAGCCCTTTACAAAGCGCATTCGTTTTCATGGTGTGGCCCATAGATCATTGAAGGAAATGACTCTTCTACGGTTGATCGGACATTCAGGCCAGTTCTTGAGCAAAACCTGCCACGCTTTCGCAGGCTCCTTGCTGTGAAGCGAATAAATATACGCACCTTCATATACATGAAAGGCAGCCCTCATGGGCTGCCTTTTGCGCACTATGCAATCTCTTACGGATTACTGGCTGACGAACGCACGTTCTATGACGTAGTCGCCCTGTTCACCCATGCGCGGTGAAATCTTCAAGCCGCATTCATTCAGTACTTCTGACGTTTCCGCCAGCATCGCCGGGCTGCCGCAGATCATTGCGCGGTCGTGTTCGGGGTCAATCTTCGGCAGGCCGATGTCTTCGAACAGTTTGCCCGAGCGAATGTGATCGGTCAGACGTCCCATGGTGTGGAACTCTTCACGCGTCACCGTCGGGTAGTAAATCAGCTTGTCGCGGACATCTTCGCCCAGATACTCGTGCTCAGGCAGTTCCTTTTCGATGAAGTCCTTGTAGGCCAGCTCGCTGACTTCGCGGACACCGTGCACCAGAATCACTTTCTCGAAGCGTTCATAGGTTTCCGGGTCCTGAATCAGGCTAATGAACGGTGCCAGTCCCGTGCCGGTAGACAGTAGGTAGAGGTAGCGACCAGGGCGCAGGTCGTCCAGCACCAGCGTGCCGGTCGGCTTGCGGCTGATCAGAACGTCATCGCCCACTTTGAGGTGCTGGAGGCGCGACGTCAGCGGGCCATTTTGCACCTTGATCGAGAAGAATTCGAGCTCGTCTGCGTAGTGGGGGCTGGCAATCGAATACGCGCGCACCAGCGGCTTGCCATCCACTTCCAGGCCGATCATGACGAACTGGCCGCTCTTGAAGCGCAGACTGCGATCACGCGTGGCGGTAAAGCTGAAGAGGGTGTCGTTCCAGTGGTGAACGCTCAGCACTTTCTCGGTCGAAAACTTGCTGCTCACTTGCCTTGGCTCCTGCGCCGTCAGGGGCGCGCTCGGTCTATGCGGTGGACCTTCACTGCGAGAGGAAGGGTCGGGAATATTGACAGGATTATAACCGATCAGTGCTGGCGAGTGAGCAAATTGAGTGTAATGCAAGGAATTGTCGGCACGGTGTCGGGCGCTCATTCAATACCTTGTTTTTAGTGTGACTATCCCTTTTGGTGCGTCCTGTCATGGGCGCAACCTTCTGTATTGGCGGGCATTGACTGTTCGTTGCTCCATTGTGGTGCCATTCGTGAGCCCGGCGTGCAGATCATGCGTCCAAACGGTGAGTGTGGTGGGAGCAGGACGTGATAGAGATGCCATGATGACCGCCATTCGTGGCGAGCGGTAGGTCGTCATCATGCTTAGTAATATGAAATGAAAGGAATTTTTAAGGTTGGAACGGTTATTGCATACGGGAAGATAACGAAGTCGCACCTTCTTTGAGCGCATGCTTTGTGCCGCAGCGGGTCGATGTCTCTTGTTATGGATAAGTGGGGGTATCTGCAATGCGTACACGTACTGTTCTGACCGCAATGGGTATCGCAATGGCGGGCATGCTGGCAACACAGTTCAGCCATGCCGGCACGCTGGAAAACGTGAAGAAACGCGGCGAGCTGCGCTGTGGCGTTAGCGATGGGCTGGCGGGCTTCTCGGCCCCCGATGCTAAAGGTCGCTGGCAGGGTATAGATACTGAAATGTGCCGTGCCGTTGCCACCGCCGTGTTCGGCAACCCTGAAAAGGTAACCTTCGTACCGCTGCCGAACAGCGAACGCTTCACGGCTCTGCAGTCGGGTGAAGTGGACATGCTGAGCCGCAACACGACGTGGTCGGCATCGCGCGACAACAGCATGGGCCTGAGTTTCCCGGGCGGCGTACTGTTCTACGACGGTCAGGGGTTCCTTGTGCACAAGGATGCCGGTGTCACATCGCCCAAAGAGCTGGATGGCGCGACGGTCTGTACGCAGTCCGGCAGTACCAGCGAAATGAACATGGCTGACTTTTTCGCCAGCCATAACCTTCACTATCAGGCGGTGACGTTCGAAAGCCCGGCGCAGCTGCTGGCCGCCTTCGAAGGCAGCCGTTGCGACTCGATCAGCATTGACAGTTCTCAGCTGGCCGCGCTGCGCAGTCAGCTCAAAGATCCTAATAGCGGTGTAATTTTGCCGGAAATGATTTCCAAGGAACCGCTGGCCCCGATGGTACGCCGTGGCGACGAAGCATGGGGCAAGGTCGTCAGCTGGGCGCTGTATGCCATGCTGAATGCTGAAGAAATGGGCATCACCAGCAAGAACGTTGATGCGCTGACGGCGGCGCCTAAATCGCCCGATATGGCGCGTCTGCTTGGCAAAGACGGTGACTTCGGCAAGCAGCTGGGGCTGTCCAACGACTGGGCACACAATATCGTGAAGAACGTTGGTAACTACGGCGAAATCTTCGACCGTACCGTCGGTGAACACTCTCCTCTCAAACTGGCACGTGGCAAAAACGCACTGTGGAACGCCGGTGGCTTCCAGTATGCACCGCCCGTGCGTTAAGGCCTTTCTTCAGGCCGGCTAGAGCCTGAGGGCTTCTGTACTAACAACGCTGCCCCGGCGCTCGGGGCAGCTTCCGTAGGTACCCTGTGGCGGCGAGTGATGATTGCCGTATCAGGGGGGGGGCGTGATGTGCCGAGTCGGCAGCGGTGATCGACACCCTGTCGTTGAATGAAAGGAAAGTGAACGCCATGCTGCGACCTTCTACGACCATTCCTCCGCGCGAGCACGGTCCGCTTTGGCGAGACCCTCGTGTTCGGGCGTTCGTCCTCCAGGCAGTGATGCTGCTGGTGGCCGTCGTGCTCGTCATTCTACTGGCGAACAACACCCTGTCGAACCTCGCGGCTCAAGGGGTCACGACGGGGTTCAACTACCTGAGCCAGCGCTCAGGGTTCGGTATCTCTCAGACACTGGTCGACTACAGTGTCAACAGCACCTATGCCGATGCGTTCACGGTCGGCCTGCTGAATACGCTGCTGGTGGCGGGGCTGTCCATCGTGACCTGTACGCTGCTCGGGCTACTGGTCGGGATGGCGCGCCTGTCCTCCAACTGGCTGCTGTCACGCTGTGCGACTGTTTATATCGAGATCTTCCGTAATATCCCGATGCTGTTGCAGCTGCTGTTCTGGTCGGCGCTGATGATGAGCGTTCTGCCGGAGTTCAAGAAGAGCTACTCGCTGTGGGGTGTCGCCTTCCTTAATAAGAAAGGACTGGTGCTGCCGTGGGTCGAGTTCTCTTCCAGCACTTGGCCGCTGTGGCTGGCGCTGGCACTTGGGCTGGTCGCCATGCTGGTGATGCGCAACATCAACCAGTATCGCGTACGTCGAGGTAAAGACGGCTGGCCGGTGCGCTGGTTGACGCTGGCCTTGATCGTGCTGCCGCCGCTGGTGACCTTCTTCTGTTCGGGCATTCATGCGTCACTGAGCCTGCCAAAACTGACCGCGTTCAGTTCTCGCGGTGGGATTCATCTAATTCCCGAGCTAGTGGTGCTGTGGTTGACACTGACGCTGTATGCCGCGGCGTTTGTAGCGGAAGCCGTGCGCTCTGGGCTGGCATCTGTTCCCAACGGCCAGCGTGAAGCGGCAACGTCGCTGTGTCTGCCGGGCGGACTGACCATGCGCAAGATCGTGCTGCCGCAGGCCATGCGCGTCATCATTCCGCAGCTGGCCAGCCAGTACCTCAACGTGATCAAGAACTCATCGCTTGGGATCGCTATCGGCTATCCCGACCTGTTCGCCGTCTACGGCATCACGACCCTCAACCAGACCGGGCAGGCACTTGAGATCATGGCGACCACGATGGCGGTCTACTTGGCACTGAGTCTGTTGGTATCGCTGTTGATGAACCTGATCAACGCGCGTATGGCTTTGAAGGAGCGTTGAGCGATGACCCGCACTATAGAAAACTCCGTTACCGACACGCATATCGTACGCGACGAGCCGATTGCACCGCGTCCGGCACCCGCTGCGGAAACCGGCGTGGGCAAATGGTTGCGTACGCGGCTGTTTTCCTCACCGATCAACAGCGTGATCACGTTGGTGCTGCTGTACCTGGTGGTGCGCAGCGTCTGGGCCGTCTTCAGCTGGGCGCTTCTCAACGCCAGCTGGCTGGGTGACAGCAGCGCTGCCTGTACGGCAGGCGGTGCCTGTTGGCCTTTCGTGACCTCACGTATTGGGCAACTGGTCTATGGCTTCTACCCAGAAGCGGAGCGCTGGCGCGTTGCAGTGGCCTTCGCTATCTGGCTGCTCAGCGTGGTGTGGATTCTGGTACCGCGGATGCCGAAGCGCTTGCTGGTGCTGCCGTTCGCCTTGATCGGCATGCCGATCATCAACCTGATCCTGCTACGCGGTGGCGTGTTCGGACTGGAATCCGTACTGACTCGCCAGTGGGGCGGTCTGATGCTGACGCTGACGGTTGCCACGATCGGCATGCTGTTCGCCATCCCGTTAGGGGTACTGTTGGCGCTGGGACGTCAGTCGAAGATGCCGTTGGTCCACGGTTTCTGCGTGGTCTTCATCGAGCTGTGGCGCGGTATTCCCATGATCACCGTGCTGTTTACGGCCTCCACTATCTTCCCGCTGTTTATGCCGCACGGCAGTGCCGAAGGCGACAAACTGCTGCGGGCGCTGATCGGGATCGTGATGTTCTGGAGCGCCTACTTTGCGGAAGTCGTGCGTGCTGGATTACAGGCCGTGCCCAATGGGCAGGTTGAGGCGGGTAAGGCGCTGTGTCTGGGCTACTGGAAGCGTAACGCGCTGATCGTGCTGCCGCAGGCGCTGAAGCTGGTAATTCCGGGGCTGGTCAGTACTGCCATCCAGCTGTTCAAAGACACCTCTCTGGTCACGATCATCGGGCTATTCGATTTTCTCGGCGTCATCAAGGCCGGGCTGACCGATTCAGCATGGATGGGCTATGCCGCTGAAGGGTATGCCTTTGCCGCCTTGATCTATTGGATCTTCTGTTTCTCGATGTCGCGCTACAGCCTCTGGCTCGAACGGCGCGTCGATACGGGGCGCCGCTGATTGCGCGGACGTCCGCATTACCAAGGAGTTGATGTCATGACTACTGCCACTGCCATTCGTCAGGAAACGACCGCCCCCATCATCGAGATCGAGCGTCTTAACAAGTGGTACGGGGATTTCCACGTGCTGCGCGATATCGACCTGACCGTTGAGAAAGGTGAACGTATCGTCATCTGCGGGCCGTCTGGCTCGGGTAAGTCGACCATGATTCGCTGCATCAACCATTTGGAAGAGCACCAGATGGGACGGATCACGGTCGATGGAATCACCATGACCCGCGACGTGAAGTGCATCGAACAGATTCGCCATCGTGTAGGGATGGTGTTCCAGCATTTCAATCTTTTCCCGCACCTGACCGTGCTTGAAAACTGCTGCCTAGCACCGATGTGGGTGCAGAAGAAATCGCGCCGTGAAGCGGAAGACATCGCGATGCGCTACCTCGAACGCGTCAAGATTGCCCATCAGGCTAACAAGTACCCCGGCCAGATGTCCGGCGGCCAGCAGCAGCGTGTCGCCATTGCGCGCTCACTGTGCATGCATCCCGACGTTATGTTGTTTGACGAACCGACCTCCGCACTTGACCCCGAAATGGTCAAGGAAGTGCTGGACGTCATGATCGAACTGGCGGAAGAGGGCATGACCATGCTGTGCGTTACCCACGAAATGGGCTTTGCGCGTACTGTGGCTGACCGTGTCATCTTTATGGATGAAGGGCAGATCGTCGAAGAAGCGCCGCCGGAAGAGTTCTTCGGTAACCCACGCTCAGCGCGTGCCAAGACGTTCTTGGAGCAGATTGTCGGACACTAGCGAGTGATGTGAATATGTGTCTCCGGCCCCGCGCGGGGATTTTAGTGATAGCGGAGAGTCAGGCGAGCCGCCTTGAAACTGATGCCTGATTAGATTGACGTGGAGGGGCGGCAGTTTGGTTCTAACCGTTTGGATGCTTTCGTCCCACTCTATCTTGCGGATTCTTGAGGCCAATCCATGACTTTTATCAATACTCCGTGAGAATCCGTGACCTTTGGTTGGCAAGATGTGCACTGTAGGCCTACGCCCAACATTGCTCCTAAGCTTTATTCGCTCTGCTCAGTGCTTGTCTTGATCAGCGATGCTGGGTGTCAGTCCCTGACATCGGGCCAACAAAAAACGCGACCTTTTGGTCGCGTTCTTGGTCAGTTTTCATAACACCATTGTGATCAGGTAGATCACGATGGCTCCTCCGCTCAGCAAGGCCGCTATATGCTTTCCTTTGCGCCGGATTAGGAATGCGGCAATGAATTGGCAGATAAGTGCTGCAGCCAAAAATATCGCCCCTATCAAAAGGCGATCATCACCCGAAGCATCGTGTATGGGCACGGCCGTAGAGTCTTCTTCTAAAACCCAGTCATAACTACGACCCAGAAAGCACATGAACACAGTCATGAGAAACACGCTGCAGGCATAAATCGCTTGTAGCAGGGTGTAGGTCAGTATTCTAAAGGTTTTGAGTATTTGCATGTGCGGGCTACTGGATCAGTTGATTTAAGTGTTGCCATTTTTTGATGATGTTGTCGCCGTAGCTGGTATCTCTCATCACCGCTTGCATAGAGATGTCCATACCACGGTTATAACGTGCCCCGATCACGCGCACTTCTTCCAGCCCAACGGTTTGGTAGCCGTCATGATCTGCAAGTTGCCTCAAATGCCGAGCCGCTAGATCAATATTGTAGGAATCTCTTTCTAGGCATTGGGAAAGCTCCCAGAACTGATCTTGGCTCATTGTCGATGGATCTAGTCCAAGGGTTCTAGCCGCAGTGCGCAGCTGTACGCTGACCCAGCCGAAGGAGGTTTTCTCGGGAGGTGAAAGCCATCCGAACATGTAATTGTTTTCGAATGCTCTGACCCTGAACGCTGTGCCATCAATGAAGTCAGGCATGCCACCAGCTTCTGCCCAGCATGTGCCAGCGACAAGCTCTGGAGGCAGGTTGTATCGTGCTGCTGCCGCTTTGATAGCTTGCCTGTTATGTATAACGAAAGCGTCTTTGTAGTCGCGAAGGCGCTGTCGTCCTTCCCCCCAAGATTCAGGAAATACCTTCCACATAGTGGCATCGAAAACTGTCCAGTTGGGACTGCTTGATGCGGTATTGCTTGGGCAAAACTCGGACATGGTATCCCTTTTCCATTTTATTCATTGATATACCATGATTTTACCACGCGATTGTGGAGATGGTAGGGATACAAAAACGCGACCGGAAGGTCTCGTTCTTGGTCGGCTCTGCAGTTTTGGGCCTAATCGTGAGTTTTATAGTTATTACCATGATAAAGACAGAAGTCCATAGGAGTTGTATTCCTCCTGATATAAGCGTTTCTTTCTAAAAAACGGCGGGACAGCCCCGTTTCGAGTAGGATCAATGTTGCGCTTTTTTCTTGCTTGCTTATACCTGGCTTCTCACCGCGTTTTTTCGTGTGGGGAGTAGGTAAGGTATGTTTGAATCAAATCGAAGTGTACAGGCGAGTTTAGGAAGCCTTACAAGGTAATTAAAAGGCTAGGAGCCGATAGGTGTTGTATTGTGAAAAAAGGTATTGATCACAAACTATTGGCCGTAAATAATATATTGAACGTTCTAACGGTCCGTTAAAGGTTTTGGGCGCAGAAATGACAAAGCATCGCCCACGCAATCCGTTGCTCGACACCGATGCTTAAAAAACTCTAGTGTAGGAATGTCAATGAACTTTTTGAAGATAGTACTGACTGCTGCTTTGTTTATTGCAGCGCCCGCATGGGCTGGGGGTATGACTGGGCCTCAAAAGAATGCCGTTAGATCCGCGAAGGAGTATCTCAGTACGATGAGCTTCTCGCGGGACGGACTTATTGATCAACTCTCATCAGATGCGGGGGAAGGTTACGATATCTCTGACGCTACTGTGGCAGTGGACAGCTTAGACATTGATTGGAATCAGCAGGCGGCGAAATCTGCGAAGGAGTATCTCAGTACAATGGGCTTCTCGTGCAAAGGCCTCATTGAACAACTTTCCTCAAGTGCTGGAGAGCAATACACCGTTGAGCAAGCAACCTACGGAGCAAAACGGGCTGGTGGCTGCTAAAAAACGGTATGGTTCAAACGATGGTTACACTCCATCAGCCGACGTTGTCTGACGGCCAACGTCATCCTGGTCAGGGTAGGCTCAATTAGCAACTTGCTCCTCCTTTTAGAGCCTCTCGTGTAATGCGTCGGCATCGTTGTGGGGCTTTTCATATTCGGTTGCAGAGTCGTCATCGCCTAGATCATTGAGCTTCCGGTAACGTCAATGTGAAGCGAGAAAGGTATTACCTTTCTCGCTTTTTCTATGTGCGGGTTATCTGTCCAGGCTACTCGCCTGTCGGTATCTGGCAGATATCGCCGAGGCTTCTTGTCAGCGCTATGCGGTGCTCGTTGTCCAGTGTGGATTGGCGGGCCATGCGCTGTGCGGTTCGGCTGACCGTTTCGGCACAGTCGTTTTGATGTCGCAGCGGTTCGATTCTGGCGAGGGCTTCAAGTTGGTTGTCTTGCAGGGTGTCGAGTTGGTGTCTCAGCTCATTCAGCGAGATGCGTTGTGTCGGCGGTACCTTGCCTTCGCGGTGCCAACGGTCCAGCAGTTGGTACTGGATCAGGCGGTTGGCTTCCATCTGGCCGAGCTGGAAAAGAGCCGCATCGTCAGGCTGTAGCTGATAGCGGTGGGCTTTGTGGCGGACGGATTCGAGCAGCTGCTGTTCTCTGGCAGGATCGAAGACAGGGGTATGGCCGTTCCATTTGCCAAGCGCGACCTGATCGGCAATGGCATTGCGTTCGATGATGCTTTGGATGAGCGGTTCAAGCGCGGAGGATTGGGATGCCGCTGAAGAAGGGCTAGACGCGTGTGCGGCAGGCAGTGCGAAGAGTACGGCAGCGAGGGGCAATAGCGAAGAACGGAGGGTCATGGTCATATTCATCTGTAGCGTGATCCAAACGTCACAGTAGAATGACCAGACGCGGTCTTTAATGTTTCATTAAGAAACAAGAAAGACCGCGTCTGATGAACGACTAGGTGCGATTACTGACCGTTGACAGTGACGCAAGTCGTACCGAAGAACGGGTAGAAACCTTCGGTGTGGTAGTCCACAGAAGAAACTGTAGAGATGCCACCCGCTTTTTTAGCCTGAGCGATAGAAGCATCACCCTGGTTAACCAGACCCAGGATAGTTTTGGCACATGCAGTACCGTTTTTGGCGCCAGTCGGCAGAGTCGTTACAGTGATCGGACCCTTAACGTCTGTGACCAGACCAGTACCTACCGGAGACAGGCCGCCTGCACAACCAGACAGAGAAACCAGTACAGCCGCTGCAATCATCCCTTTCTTGAACATGTTTTATGTTCCTTATATCGTGTTAGTAGAACCGCGATGTGAGTTGCTATTGCAAGATACAATGCCTTACCACATTCGGCAAGAAACATACGAAAAAGGTAGGCATAGCACTTGTGCGTTGCTTCTGAAATATAGCCCGTATCCTGCGGCCTGCCATGACACATTCATGGAACACGCTGGAAAATAACGATCATTTTGCTATATGGCCTTTCCCCGCAACGCCTTGCTACACGGTACTTGCCGCATGAGAAGGCTGTGCTTTGCCTGTAAGTAACCTTATCCATACCGTTGTGCTTATTTCCATAATCCCATGTGGAGGCCATTCCTCTTTACGGTATGATATTGCCCTGCAAATGAAGCCTTAATAATTATTATTAGCCGTTGGCAGTATGTACTTATTGAAAATATCATGCGAATAACGTGCAGACCGGTCTTATTACCGCGATGGAACCTCGCGCGCAGCTTCTTAAATATGCCTAATGGCAGGGATGACGTCATGAAAGACACCATAAGAACAGGGGAGGTGCTTTGTGCAGCCTCGCTATAAATACCCGCGCACCTTTCATTTGCCGTGGAGCGAATGCGTGCACGGTGACGACAAGCTAATCGACACGCTGGCGGCCTTCGAAGGTCAGGACGTGGTCGTGACGGAAAAGATGGATGGGGAGAATACCTCGCTGTACAGCGATGGCATGCATGCGCGTTCCATCGACAGTCCCGGCAATTTCACACGCAGCTGGTGTCAGCGATTGCAGGCCACATTGGCACCGGACATTCCGGCGGGCTATGTGTTCAATGGCGAGAACGTGGGCTGGCGTCACAGCATCCACTATCAGCACCTGGAAGGGTTCTTTTATCTGTTCGCTATTTGGGACGATCAGGGTTACCGGCTGTCGTTCGATGAACTGAATGAGTGGGCGCAGGTACTGGATGTTCCACTGCCTCGCGTACTGTACCGTGGTGTTTTCGACGAAAAGGTACTTCGTCAGCTGGCACGGAGCATCACGCAGCATAATGAGCGCCACACGCGTGGTGAGGTTTCGGACGCCGATCGCATGGAAGGCTACGTAGTATCGCTGACGCGTCGCGTACACCGCGAGGACTTTGCGCAGAGTACGGCCAAGTTCGTCATCAAGGATCACCTTCAGCCGAATAAAGGGGATCAGGTCGAACACTGGCTGAAGCATACGGCTCCTAATGCGCTGCGGGCAGGGGCGGCTATGCGTCCGGCATGGATGTCGTGAGGGTGAAATCTTGGGTGCGGGCGTATACCACTGCCCGTCCTTATTCTGAAATGAGGCCGCTACGATGATCGACGCTCTGTTGAGGCAGTACCCACGGGCGATGGTGTGGGCGTTTGGGGATTCGCCGACCATGGCCGATGAACTGGCAGCGCTGGTCATTGAGGGCTGCAAGACGGCAAGTTGCTGTGCGCTGGACGGCCTGCCTGACGAAGAGCGACCTGTCGTAGGGGGCTTCAACATCATTTTGGATGGTCAGGGGCGCCCTGTTTGCGTTACACGCACGACGGCACTGCGCACGGTACCTTTCGATGAAGTGTCGGTCGAGCTGGCTTACAAGGAAGGCGAGGGCGATCGCACGCTTGTCCACTGGCAGCGTGAGCATCGGGCCTTCTTCGAGCGGGAAGGCTGCTTTTCGGCGCAGATGCTGCTGTTGTTTGAAGAATTCGAGTGCATAGACATCATAGCGTCACACTGACCACCCTCCTCTATAAAGCACGGCATCCTTTGCCTGTGCCGCCGACATAACATCTATAACGAGAGATCATGATTGTGGGGAAATCCATTCAGACTGCCACCGAAGTCATCGCGCATCGGTTGGACAGTGCCTCCTTCGAGGAAAACTTTGCCTGGCTATGCGAGCAGGTGCCGCGTCTGGCGCTGGCGGTAGAAACGCCGCAGCAGCCGGAGTGGCACGGCGAGGGTAGCGTCTACAACCACTTGAAGATGGTTTTTGCCGAAGCACGAGTGCTGGCGGCAACGTTGCCGGATGACGAGCGTCATGTGCTGCTGCTGGCCAGTCTGTTGCACGATGTGGGCAAGACGTGGTGCACGCGCCCGCGCGAAGACGCCAAGACAGGGCGCACACTGATCGTTTCGCCGCGCCATGCCGGCGAAGGGGCGCAGTACCTGCAACTGCTGTGGGACGACACGTCACTGCCCATTGCATGGCGCGACGCTGTGCTGAGCCTGGTTGCGTTCCATCATCATCCCGCGCGATTGGCGGAGTCGTTCAACCCGTGGCTGCTGGCCTATGTCACGCGGCACATTCCGGGCAAGCTGCTGTACCTGCTCGAACTGGCAGATATCCGAGGGCGCATTGCGGCTGATAAGGCGGGCGCACTCGAGCGACTGGAGATGTTCAGACTGTTCTGCGAAGAGCACGAATGCTATGAGCGTCCCTCCGATCTTGATCGTAGGTTGCAGAAGGCCATGGGGAACGACAGTGCGGTTGATACTCAGCTGCTGACACGCCATGCCCTGATTCGTGGCACGTTTCTTGATCCAGCACAGGGTGTGGCCTGTTTTCACGCTCCCACCGCGCAGCGGGTCGTCATGATGTGCGGGCTGGCGGGAAGTGGCAAGAGCACGCAGGCGCGGTCGCTGGCCGAAGCACTGGATGCCGTCATCATCGCTCCCGATGACTTTCGTACGCGTGATGATGTGAAGGCGCGCAGCGATGCGTGGCGACAGGCTATTCAGGCGCTGAAGCAAGCGCTGGGACAAGGCCGCAGCGTCATCTACGACGCCTGCAACGTTCGTCAGGACTACCGCAACAACATTGAGCGAGTGGCGGCGGCTTATAACGTACCGCTGGGCGTAGTGCCGGTCATGACCTCGCCGGGGGATGCCATGCGCCGCAATCGCCAGCGCACAGGGCGAGATCGCGTGCCCGATGAAGTGATTGCGCGCCAGTTCGAGAGCTTCGAACGCCTCGATCTGACCCGCTACGCGTTCTGGAGTGCTGAAGAAGTGGTGGCATCGCTACGCCGCTAGGCATCACGCTTCTAGCATGAACGTCACGGGGCCGTCGTTAACCAGTTCCACCTGCATGTCGGCACCAAATTCGCCTGTTTCGACGCGTGGGCCGAGCGTCCGCGCTTTCTCCACCAGTCGTTCGAAAATCGCCTTGCCGTGCTCGGGGGTGGCGCCCTGCGAAAATCCGGGGCGCAGGCCTCGGCTGGTGTCGGCGACGAGGGTGAACTGCGATACCAGCAGCAGATCGCCGCCGTGGTCGAGTAGGTTGACGTTCATGCGGCCGTTTTCATCGCTGAACACGCGATAGCGCGTCAGGCGGTGCAGCATCTTGTCGATGGTGGTGGCTTCGTCTTCCCTTTCTACCCCGATCAGCACCAGCAAGCCGGCATCAATCTGGGCGATGCGCTGGTCGGCGACGGTAACGCTGGCGCGTGAGACGCGTTGAAGAAGCGCTTTCATAAAGAAGCTCCTGTTAGGTCAATGGACTGTGATGGTGTCGGGCCGCAATCGACACGCTATACTCTCACAGAATGCAAGGGGAAAGCGGGGCGCAGTCTGGCATGCTCCATGCACCCTTTATTGAGCGGATTCGTGTTGCATCAAACATGCCGTTATCGTGCGAGATGTTCCTTTTTCATGATGGCTTACGCCAGATTGAATTATCCGGTGACTGTGCTCATGCTCTGGATATCAGGTGGGGTGCATTGTCGCATTTGGGGATGGTTATCCCCCGTAACAGGAATGTGCTGGCATCATGTCATCCGCGACATGCTCTCGTACGCCGACATGCCCCTTGCCTATCAGCAACATGACTCGTGCCATCGAGGGATCGAGCTGTAACACAACGGAGAGTGTCATCATGACTCAGAACTGGGCTGTAGCCGCGTTCGTGCTGGTAACGGTAGCTCTCTTGCTCTTTATGGTCGGTGCCGCCAGCGTTCTGGGTGGGCGTGCCTGGGGCCATAGCAAGAACACCCCTTTTGAATCCGGTATCGTCAGCACCGGTTCCGCTCGCATCCGTTTCGATGCCAAATTCTATCTGGTCGCGATGCTGTTCGTGATCTTCGATGTCGAAGCCCTCTATCTGTATGGGTGGTCTGTCTCGCTACGCGAGGTAGGCTGGCCTGGGCTTATCGGCGCTGCCTTGTTTATCTTCATTCTGTTGGCCGGTCTCGTCTATGACGTCCGCATGGGCGTGCTCGAATGGGCACCCGCATGGCGGCAGCATCGGCGCAAGCGCCGGGTCGCCACGCGCGATTAGGACGCTCGTCTAGAGGTACTGCCGTGCTGGCGCTGAGCGCTGGTTGACCGAACTCTCACGTATTCGAGGCGTTTTCCATGCCATACAAGCTGACCCGCATCGACCCTGATACTCCGCTCGACGAACGCTATCCCGTTGGCCAGCAGGGCATGGTCGATGATCCGCTGGAGCAGGCGGGACGCAGCATCTTCATGGGCAAGGTCGAGGATGTGCTGAACAATGCCGTCAACTGGGGGCGCAAGCATTCGCTGTGGCCTTACAATTTCGGCCTGTCCTGCTGCTATGTCGAAATGACCACCGCTTTCACCGCTCCCCACGATGTGGCCCGCTTCGGGGCCGAGGTGCTGCGTGCCTCGCCGCGTCAGGCGGACTTCATGGTCATCGCCGGTACCTGCTTCATCAAGATGGCACCGATCATCCAAGAACTGTACGACCAGATGCTGGAGCCGAAGTGGGTGATCTCGATGGGATCGTGCGCCAACTCTGGCGGTATGTACGACATCTATTCGGTAGTGCAAGGGGTCGACAAGTTCCTGCCCGTTGATGTGTACATTCCGGGTTGTCCGCCACGTCCTGAGGCGTTCTTGCAAGGGCTGCAACTGCTGCAGGATTCGGTGCAGGCCGAGCGGCGCCCGCTGTCGTGGGTAGTGGGCGACCAGGGCATTTACAAGGCCGAAATGCCGTCGCAGAAGGAAAAGCGTCGCGATGAGCGCATCAAGGTGACTGAACTGCGCTCGCCCGACGAAGTGTGAGCCCCTCCTGGAACAAGGCTTGGAATCCATGACCGCTGAAAACGTCTTCACCACGTCGCGAGGCCCGGCAATGCCGGAAGGGCTGGATCGGGACCCTATCGTTCAGGCGCTCTACCAGCGCTTCGGCGAGCAACGTCTTCTCTTTCAGAATACGCTGACGGGCATGCCCGTGCTGTGGGTGGCACGCGAACTGCTTGTCGAGGTGATGCAGTTCCTGCGCAGCGGCGAACAGGCGTTCGATATGCTGTACGACCTGCACGCTGTGGACGAGCGGTTGCGCAGCCATCGTCAGGGCCTGCCGGATTCCGACTTCACCATTTTCTATCAGTTGGTGTCGTTCTCACGCGGGCGCGACCTGATGCTGAAGGTCGCACTGTCCGAGCAGGACATGCGCCTGCCGTCGATCACGTCAGTATGGCCGAGCGCTAATTGGTACGAACGTGAAGTGTTCGACATGTTCGGTATCCGATTTGACGGCCATCCTCATCTGACGCGCATCCTGATGCCGCCGAACTGGCAAGGACACCCGCTGCGCAAGGACTACCCGGCGCGCGCGACCGAATTCGACCCCTATACCCTGACGATGGAATCGCAGGACAAAGCGCAGGAAGCATTGCGCTTCGTGCCGGAAGAGTGGGGCATGAAGCGTGGCAATGGCGATCAGGACTTCATGTTCCTCAACTTCGGGCCGAACCACCCGTCCGCGCACGGGGCGTTCCGCATCGTGCTGCAGCTGGACGGTGAAGAGGTCGTCGACTGCGTGCCCGACATCGGCTATCACCACCGTGGTGCCGAGAAGATGGGCGAGCGCCAGTCGTGGCACAGCTACATTCCCTATACCGACCGCATTGATTACACCGGTGGGGTAGTCAACAACCTGCCGTACGTTCTGGCCGTCGAAAAGCTGGCTGGCATCGTAACGACCGATCGCGCTGCGACCATTCGCGTGATGATGACCGAGCTGTTCCGCATCAACAGCCATCTGCTGTTCCTCGGTACCTATCTGCAGGACCTTGGGGCGATGACGCCGGTCTTCCTCACCTTTACCGATCGTCAGAAGGCCTACGAGGTCATCGAAGCTATTACCGGTTTCAGGATGCACCCCGCATGGTTCCGTATCGGTGGGGTGGCACACGATCTGCCAAAAGGCTGGGATCGTCTGATGAACGGCTTCCTCAAATGGATGCCGAAGCGTCTTAATGAGTACCAGCGCGCGATGATGGATAACGCCATCGTACGCGACCGTACCGTGCACGTGGCCGAATACGATTCGACCGAAGCGCTGGAATGGGGCATCACCGGCCCGAACCTGCGTGCGACCGGCTTCGACTTCGATGCCCGCCGCGATCGTCCGTATTCCGGCTATGAGCATTTCGATTTCGAAGTGCCGCTGGGCCATAACGGCGACGTGTTTGACCGTGGGATGGTGCGTATCGAAGAGATGCGCCAGAGCCTGCGCATTATTGAGCAGTGTGTAAAGCATATGCCGGCTGGCGACTTTAAAGCCGACCACCCGCTGACCACGCCGCCACCGCGCGAAAAGATGAAAGAGCATATCGAAACCCTGATCACCCACTTTCTGCAGGTGTCATGGGGGCCGGTGTTGAAGCCCAACGAGTCGTTCCAGATGATCGAAGCGACCAAAGGCCTCAACAGCTACTATCTGACCGCCGATGGCGGCACGACCAGTTATCGCACGCGCATCCGTACACCGAGCTATCCGCACCTTCAGCATATTCCTGTGCTGATGCGGGGTGGTTTCGTGCCCGACCTGATCGCGCACGTGGCCAGTATCGACTTCGTCATGGCTGACGTGGACCGCTAATCATGGAGACATCAATGGAAGCCTCTCGTTCATCGGCCCCTCGTCTGATCTCGTCCGACCGACCGCGTCTGGTGCTGAGCGACGAAGAGCGCGATGCCATCCTCGAAGAGATTTCTCATTACGAGAACCCGCGCGCGGCCTCCATCGAGGCGCTGAAGATCGTACAGAAGCACCGCGGTTGGGTGCCCGATGAAGCGATCCTGCCCATCGCTGAGCTGCTGGGTATTCCCGGCAGTGATGTGGAAGGGGTCGCCACGTTCTACAGCCAGATCTTCCGTCAGCCGGTCGGCCGCCATGTGATCCGGCTGTGCGACAGCATGACCTGTTACATCAACGGCCACGAGACCTTCCTCGATGTGATTAAGCGCGAGCTGGGCATCGTGCCGGGGCAGACCACGCCCGACCGCCGCTTCACACTGATTCCGGTCTGCTGTCTGGGCAACTGCGATAAAGGGCCTGCCTTCATGGTGGACGAGGATACCTACGGTCAGGTCGAGGCTAACGATCTGATGCGCGTGTTGGAGGCTTACGAATGACACAGCGAACACGACCGCTCGCGTCCTTCGGGACGGCCAACCGCTCGCCGCGTGCCCGCGAGACGCATCCGCTGACGTGGCGCCTCAACGATGACGGCGCACCGGTGTGGCTAGAGGAGTATCGCCGCAAGGACGGCTATCAGGCCGCCAAGCGGGCACTGACCGAAATGACGCCTGAAGAGGTCTGCGAAGAGGTCAAGGACGCGGGACTGAAAGGGCGCGGCGGTGCGGGCTTCTCGGCAGGCACCAAGTGGAGCCTGACCGCTAAGGGTGACGGTATTCCGCGCGGCTATTTGCTCTGCAACGCTGATGAAATGGAGCCGAACACCTACAAAGACCGCCTGTTGATGGAGCAGCAGCCTCATCAGCTGCTTGAAGGCATGATCATTGCCGGTTATGCCAACCATTCGTTCCGTGGCTTCGTGTTCCTGCGTGGCGAGTACGTTGATGCAGCACGCAACCTCAAGCGTGCTGTGGCTGAGGCCCGTGAAGCGGGACTGCTCGGTGAAAACATTCTGGGTTCCGGCTTCGATTTCGATATCCACGTGCACACTGGGGCTGGGCGCTATATCTGCGGTGAAGAAACCGCGCTGATCAACTCGCTCGAAGGCAAGCGCGCCAACCCGCGCGCCAAGCCGCCGTTTCCGGGGCAGGCCGGTGCCTGGGGTAAGCCGACGGTCATCAATAACGTCGAAACCCTCAGCAGCGTGGCGTCGATTATTGCCAACGGCGTTGACTGGTATCACGGCCTGTGCCGTCCCGGCTCCGAGGACCACGGCACCAAGATGATGGGCTTCGCGGGCAAGGTGAATCAGCCGGGCGTATGGGAACTGCCGCTGGGCATCACCGTGCGCGAGATTCTGGAAGACTATGCGGGTGGCATGCGCAGTGGCTGCACGCTTAAAGCGTGGCAGCCTGGTGGTGCGGGCACGGGGTTCCTGCTGCCCGAGCATCTGGATGCTCAGATGTGCTCTAACGGTATCGCGAAGGTCGGTACGCGTATGGGGACCGGGCTGGCGCTGGCGGTCGACGACAGCATCAACATGGTGTCGCTGCTGCGCAATATGGAACAGTTCTTCGCTCGTGAGTCCTGCGGCTGGTGCACGCCGTGTCGCGACGGCCTGCCGTGGAGCGTGAAGCTTCTGAAGGCGTTAGAAGCGGGTGACGGGCAGCCGGGCGATATCGAGACGCTGCTGGAACTGACCCGCAAGCTCGGCCCCGGCAAAACCTTCTGCGCGCACGCGCCAGGGGCGATCGAACCGCTGGGGAGTGCCATCAAGTACTTCCGCGAAGAATTCGAAGCCGGCATAGCACAGCCGGAGCATGCTGCGACAGCAGCAGTAGGCGATGCGGGCTGAGGTAGCGCCCCATCATGGTACGCATTCATACGTTCAAGCGGTTCGGCTTCAGGCCGGATCCAGACCGGAAAGATGACGCCTCATGGCCACGATTCATATAGACGGCAAGGACTATGACGTCGACGGGGCAGACAACCTGTTGCAGGCCTGTCTTTCCCTCGGACTCGATGTTCCCTACTTCTGCTGGCATCCGGCGCTGGGCAGTGTCGGCTCTTGCCGCCAATGCGCGGTCAAGGTCTACAAGGACAAGGATGACACCCGCGGCATGCTGGTGATGTCCTGCATGACCGGCATCAAAGACGATGCCTATATCTCCATTGACGATGCCGAAGCGGTTGAATTCCGCGAAAGCGTGGTGGAATGGCTGATGTCCAACCACCCGCACGACTGTCCGGTCTGTGCGGAAGGCGGTCACTGCCATCTGCAGGACATGACAGTGATGACCGGCCACAGCCGCCGTCGCTACCGCTTCACCAAGCGCACCCACGAGAACCAGTACCTCGGGCCGTTCATCGCTCATGAGATGAACCGCTGCATCGCGTGCTATCGCTGTGTCCGCTACTACAAGGACTACGCGGGCGGCACCGATCTGGGCGTCTATGGAGCACACGATAACGTCTACTTCGGGCGTGAAACGGACGGTGTACTGGAGAGCGAGTTCTCTGGCAACCTGACCGAAGTCTGCCCGACAGGTGTGTTCACCGATCAAACTCATACCGATCACTACACGCGCAAATGGGACCTGCAGTTCGCGCCGAGCATCTGTCACGGCTGCGCGGTGGGCTGCAACATCAGTCCCGGAGAGCGCTACGGTGAAGTGCGTCGCATCGAGAACCGCTACAACGGTACGGTAAACCACTATTTCCTCTGCGACCGTGGCCGCTTCGGCTATGGCTACGTCAATCGCGACGATCGTCCGCGTCAGCCGTGGCTGCTGACCGAAGAAGGCCCGAAAAGCCTGTCATTGGATACGGCACTGGATACGGCGGCTGCGCGCTTGCGCCGTGTCAGTCGCGTCATCGGCATCGGTTCGCCGCGCGCCAGCCTTGAAAGCAACCACGCGCTCAAGCTGCTGGTTGGTGAAGAAAATTTCTCGACCGGCATCGCCGCTGACGAGCTGGAACGCTTGCAGCTGATGCTGTCGATTCTTCAGGAAGGCGCGTTGCCCACACCGTCGCTGCGCGATATCGAGCAGTTTGATGCGGTGGTCGTTCTCGGCGAAGACCTGACGCAGACGGCTGCCCGCGTGGCACTGGCCGTACGTCAGGTCGCCAACAACGGCGCGAAGGCGTTTGCAGCCAACCAGAAGATTCCCGGCTGGCATGCCAATGCGGTCAATAACGTTGCTCAGGGTCGCAAGTACCCCGTGTTCCTGGCCTGTGTGAGCGAAACCAAGCTTGATGATGTCGCGCGCGACACGTTCCACGGCACACCGGATGAAATCGCTCGCGTAGGCTTTGCCATTGCGCATGCGCTGGATACCGAAGCTCCGTTGGCCGGTGGCATGGAAGATCATCCGTGGGTCGAGCAGGTGGCCGAAGTACTGCGCCATTCGAAGCGGCCGCTGATCATCGCCGGTGAATCGTTGGCGTCTAGCGCTGTCATCAAGTCTGCCGCCAACCTCGCGCGCGCGCTGAAGCATATCGGCAAAGAGGAAGGCGGTCTCAGCCTGATCTGCCGTGAGGCAAACAGCTTGGGGCTGGCGATGCTGGGCGGCCAGTCGCTCGACTGGGCGCTGAAGGCCCTCACACACCGCGATGCCGATGCCGCCATCGTGCTGGAAAACGATCTCTACCAGCGTGCACCGACGCATCGCGTCGACGAAGCACTGGAGGCAACTGATACGCTGATCGTGCTTGATCATCAGCGTACGGCCACCATGACGCGCGCTGACATTGCCTTCCCCGCGGCAAGCTTTGCCGAAGGCGACGGTACGTTGGTCAATCATGAAGGACGCGCGCAGCGCTTCTTCCAAGTCTACGATCCGCGCTACTACCGTCCTGAAGACATGACGCACGAAGGCTGGCGTTGGTTGCGGGCTTTGCACGCGACGTTGGAAGAGCTGCCCACCGACTGGAACGTGCTGGATGATGCCACCCGTGCCTGCGCACAGGACAATCCGCTGCTTAATGGGATTATCGAGGCCGCTCCAAACGCCGAGTTCCGCATCAAAGGCCTCAAAATATCTCGTCAGCCACACCGTGCCAGTGGTCGTACGTCGATGCGCGCCAATATCGACATCAGCGAACCGCGTCAGCCGCAGGACCTCGATTCCCCGCTGTCCTTCTCGATGGAAGGCTACAATGGCTATCAGATTCCGCGTAGCGAAGTACCGTTCGCTTGGGCACCGGGCTGGAACTCGCCGCAGGCCTGGAACCGTTTTCAGGACGAAGTGGGCGGCCATCTGAAAGCCGGTGATCCGGGTGTTCGCCTGATCAGTGCGCCGACCGACGCGCAGGGCTACTTCACTGACATTCCCAACCCGTTCCAGCTGCGCTATGACCGCTGGCAGGTCGTGCCGCTCTATCACCTGTTCGGCAGCGAGGCCATGACGGCCCGCGCTCGCCCGATTCAGGAGCGGATGCCGAATGCCTATGTCGCGCTCGGCCACGACGATGTTGAAGCGCTGCACCTCGAACCTAGCGCCAAGGTGCAGGTGACGATCGGTCGCCAGCAGTTCAATCTGCCGCTGCGCGTCAGTGAGCACATGCGGCGCGGAGCCGTCGGGTTGCCCATCGGCATCGATGGGCTGTCCATTGATCTGGCAGGCCGCCTGGCCGGACTCGAGCAGGAGGTACAGGCATGATGAGCATGAACTGGGTCACGCCCGAGATGCTGGATGTCGGCACGCGCGTGCTGCAGGCCATTCTGATTCTGCTGGCGGCCGTCATCATCGGCGCGTACATGAGCTTTATCGAACGCCGCGTGTTGGGGCTGTGGCAGGATCGCTACGGTCCCAACCGCGTCGGCCCGTTCGGGTCGCTGCAGTTGGTCGCTGACATGGTGAAGATGTTCTTCAAAGAAGACTGGATTCCGCCCTTTGCCGACCGCCTGCTGTTCCTGCTGGCCCCGATGATCTCAATGGGCACGCTGATCCTGGCCTTCATGATCATTCCCATCACGCCCACACTGGGGGTCGCAGACTTCAGCATCGGGCTGCTGTTCTTTATGGCGATGGCGGGGCTCAGTGTTTATGCGGTGCTGTTTGGCGGTTACGCCAGCGACAACAAGTTCGCTCTGTTGGGGGCGATGCGTGCCTCAGCCCAGACCATTTCCTATGAAGTGTTCCTTGGTCTATCGCTGATGGGCGTTGTGGCGATGAGCGGCTCGTTTGATTTGCGCACTATCGTCGAAGCCCAGCGCGGCATGTGGAACATCGTGCCCCAGTTCTTTGGCTTCGCCACTTTCCTGATCGCGGGTATCGCCGTTATCCACCGTCACCCCTTCGACCAGCCGGAAGCCGAGCAGGAGCTGGCCGACGGTTACCATATCGAATATTCCGGTATGAAGTGGGGGATGTTCTTCGTCGGTGAATACATCGGTATCACCATGATCTCGGCGCTGATCGTGACGCTGTTCTTTGGGGGCTGGCTCGGCCCTTGGCTGCCACCGTTCGTGTGGTTTGCTCTCAAAACCATGTTCTTCATGATGTTCTTCATCCTGCTGCGTGCCTCGCTGCCGCGCCCGCGCTATGACAAGGTGATGAGTTTTGGCTGGAAGATCTGTCTGCCGGTCACACTGATCAACCTGCTGGTCACGGGTGTCGTCGTGCTGTGGAACATGCCGGGTTCGGCGGGCTGAATAGGATGCAAGGGAGGAAAGCAAGATGATCCGATTGCTGAAGGGCATCTGGAGCCAGCTGAGAACGCTGTTCATGGTGTTTATGCACGCGTTCCGTAAGCGCGAAACGCTGCAGTACCCCGAAGAGAAGGTCTATCTGCCGCCGCGCTATCGCGGTCGCATCGTGCTGACCCGTGATCCTGACGGTGAGGAACGCTGCGTGGCCTGCAACCTGTGTGCC
Source organism: Zymobacter sp. IVIA_12111.31 C1 (assembly GCF_047495495.1). Taxonomy (GTDB): domain Bacteria; phylum Pseudomonadota; class Gammaproteobacteria; order Pseudomonadales; family Halomonadaceae; genus Zymobacter. The sequence continues at coordinate 2,751,998 of NZ_CP179930.1, read as the reverse complement.
GTGGTCTGTCCGGTGGGCTGCATCGCGCTGCAGAAGGGCGAGAAAGAGGACGGTCGCTGGTACGCCGAGTTCTTCCGCATCAACTTCTCGCGCTGCATTTTCTGTGGCCTGTGCGAAGAGGCCTGCCCGACATCGGCTATCCAGCTGACGCCGGATTTCGAGCTGGGCGAGTACCGTCGCGCCGACCTGATCTTTGAGAAGCGCGACCTGCTGATCGCGGGCACCGGTAAGGACCACGAGTACAATTTCTACAAGGTGTCCGGCCTGGCGATCGCCGGGAAGGGAAAAGGGGCGGCAAAGCAGGAAGCACGCCCGATCGATGTCAAATCCCTGCTGCCTTGACGGGTAGCCAGAGCCACGCGAGGTCAAATCGTGGAAGCTGCATTCTACATCTCGGCGATCATCGCCGTACTGGCCACACTTGGGGTGGTCATCAACACCAACCCCGTGCATGCGCTGCTCAATCTGGTGATCTCGCTGATCGCCGTGGCCATGATCTTCTTCGCACTGGGCGCGCCCTTCGCTGGCGCCTTGGAAGTGATCGTCTATGCCGGTGCCATTATGGTGATGTTCGTGTTCGTCATCATGATGCTGAACGTGGGCAAGGACGCCGTGCTGCAGGAGCGGCGCTGGATGTCGCCCAAAGCGTGGCGATTGCCCGGCATCATGTCGGCCGTACTGCTAGTGACGCTGGTCAGCATGCTGGTGTTGCACGGTAATGGTCAGCCGCTCGGTAACGAAATTCAGGGAGCCTCGAAGGTCGGCATGGCGCTGTTCGGTCCGTACCTGATTCTGGTTGAGCTGGCCGCGTTCCTGCTGCTGGCGGCCCTGATCATTGCGTCACACATCGGCCGCCCGGATGCAACCGTTGCCGTCGAGGCCGAAGAGGACACCGACGCACGCGCAGACGAGCAAGGAGAAGCCTCATGACCGCACGTCACGCAGGCATGAACCCGTCACGGGTATCGCAACGGCATGGGGAGGGCGTATGAATAACGCATTGCCTATCGAGCACGGCCTGACGCTGGCCCTGATCCTGTTCGCGATTGGGGCGACCGGGCTGGTGGTCAGACGCAACATGGTGTTCGTGTTGATGTGTCTCGAAATCATGATGAATGCCGCGGCACTGGCCTTCGTGGTGGCCGGTTCCGCCTGGCAGCAACCCGACGGACAGGTGATGTTCATTTTCATCATCACGCTGGCCGCCGCCGAAGCCAGCATCGGCCTCGCGCTGCTGATCCAGCTGCACCGCCGCTGCCGGACCCTTGATATCGACGCCGTAAGTGGGATGAAAGGATGAACCTACTCTATCTCGTGTGTCTGCTACCGCTGCTGGGGTCACTGCTGCTGATGGTGTTCCGGCACATGTCACACCGTGCGGCGACCGTGATCGGCGTTGGCTCTGTCGTGCTGTCGGCGCTGGTGACAGCGGGCATCGACACGGCTTGGCTGATGCAGGACCACCGCGTGGCGTGGTCACAAACCCTGTGGACGTGGATGTCCGATGGCAACTTTCAGGTGCCGATCACGCTGCGGTTGGACGGCCTCTCGCTGACCATGATCAGCGTGGTGACGGGCGTTGGTGCCCTGATCCATCTGTTCGCTTCGTGGTACATGACGGAAGATCAGGAAGCCAACCCGGGTTATCTCTACACCCGCTTCTTTGCCTGCATGAACCTGTTCGTGTTCAGCATGTTGATGCTGGTGCTGGGCGACAACCTGCTGGTGCTGTTCTTCGGCTGGGAAGGCGTCGGGGTGTGCAGTTATCTGCTGATCGGTTACTACTACCGTGACAAGGCCAATACATGGGCGGCCTTCAAGGCGTTCATCATGACCCGCCTCGGCGATATCTTCCTTGCCATTGCGATGTTCCTGATCTGGGCGCACTTCGGCACCCTTAACATGCAGGCCGTGCTGGACAAGGCTCCTGCGGTGCTGGGGCATCACCGGGCGCTGGCCGAGCTGATCGCGTTGCTGATGCTGGGCGGGGCGGTCGGCAAGTCGGCTCAGCTGCCGCTGCAGACGTGGCTGGCTGATGCCATGGCCGGCCCGACGCCGGTATCGGCGTTGATCCATGCGGCGACCATGGTCACGGCAGGGGTCTACCTGATCGCGCGCATGCACGGCATCTACGAGCTGGCCCCGTTCACGCTGCAACTGGTGGGCGTGATCGGTGTGGCTACACTGGTGATGGCCGGGCTATCGGCGCTGGCACAGACCGACATCAAGCGCATTCTGGCCTATTCGACCATGAGCCAGATTGGGTACATGTTCTTGGCGCTGGGGGTTCAGGCGTGGGACGCTGCGATCTTCCACCTGATGGTGCATGCCTTCTTCAAAGCGCTGCTGTTCCTTGCTTCGGGGTCAGTCATCGTGGCCTGTCATCACGAACAGAACATCTACAAGATGGGGGGATTGGCGCGCCAGCTGCGGCTGCCATGGATCAGTTTCCTGCTCGGTGGTTCAGCATTGTCGGCACTGCCCATTTTCACCTCGGGCTTCTATTCCAAGGATGAGATCCTCTGGCTGTCCGTGGCATCGGGTCACACGGTGCTGTGGCTGGCGGGCCTGTTCGGCGCACTTCTCACCTCAATCTATACCTTCCGCCTGATTTTCGTGGTCTTTCACGGTGAGTGCCGTACGCGCGCGCATGCGCCGCATGGCATATCTCATGCATTGCCTTTATGTATATTGGCGATCCTATCGACCGTCGTGGGCGCCATGATCGTTCCTCCGCTGAGCGGCGTGTTGCCGACGCTTGACCCCGAAGTCAGCGTGCGTGGACTGAAAACCGTACTCGAAGTGCTGTCTTCCGTCGTCGCACTGTTCGGGGTACTGCTGGCTGCCATCCTGTTCCTCGGCCAGCGCCGCCTGATCTCCACCATCGTCGAAACGCCATTCGGCAAGCGACTGTGGCGCTGCTTCCACTCAGCCTTCGGGTTCGATCGTCTCTATGACGTGCTGTTCGTCAGAAGCTTCTTGCTGCTAACGCGAGCACAGCAGATCGACTGGATCGATAGAATAAGCAACGGCCTCCAGAAGGCCGCGCTGGCATGGCCGCAACGAGGCCATCAGGCGGACTGGATCGACATGATCTGCGATCTGGTGCCGTCGTTGGTTCGTCTGGGGTATCGAGCGCTGTCTGCAACGCAGAATGGACGTCTGCGGCATTACGCTGCCACGTTCATCGCGGGAGCCACGGTAGTGACAGTACTGTTGATGTTGGGCTAACCACTTGAGGATTCAAACTCTATGCTGCTTCTCTGGCTCATTCTGATCCCGTTCATCGGCGGACTGCTGTGCTGGGCAACCGAGAACCTTGGATCAAAGGTACCGCGTGCGATAGCCCTGCTGACAACGCTCCTTGTGCTACTGGTCTCGCTGATCCTGTTCCTGGATGGGGATTACCAGCTGAAAGCAGTGTCGCTGCATCCCCAGTGGACGCATGAGTGGACGGCACCGTGGATTCCCCGCTTCGACATCACCTTCAGTCTGGCGGTCGATGGGCTGTCGCTTTTGATGATCGCGCTGACCGGCTTTCTTGGCATCTTTGCCGTGCTGTGTTCATGGCGTGAAATCAATCACCGCGTGGGCTTTTTCCACCTTAACTTGATGTGGATTATCGGCGCGGTTTACGGGGTGTTCTTAGCCACTGACCTGTTCCTGTTCTTCGCCTTTTGGGAAGTCATGCTGGTACCGATGTACTTCCTGATCGCACTGTGGGGCCACAGCAACGCCAACAAGACCCGCATCCAGGCTGCTACCAAGTTCTTCATCTACACTCAGGCCAGCGGTCTATTGATGCTGCTGGCGATCCTCGGGCTGGTGTATATGCACTACCAAACCCGCCACGAGCTGACGTTCAACTACATCAAGCTGCTAGATACGCCGATGAGCGACACCGTTGGCATGATTCTGATGCTGGGCTTCTTTGTTGCCTTTGCGGTGAAGCTGCCGATCGTGCCGTTGCACGGCTGGCTGCCGGATGCCCACGGTCAGGCGCCCACGGCGGGGTCAGTCGATCTAGCAGGGATTTTGATTAAAACGGCAGCCTATGGACTGCTGCGCTTCGCGCTGCCGCTGTTTCCTGTGGCTTCCGCTCAGTTCGCGCCGGTCGCAATGGTGCTAGGGCTGATCAGTATCTACTACGGTGCGATCATCGCCTTCTCGCAGACCGATATTAAACGCCTTGTGGCCTGTTCCAGTATCTCGCATATGGGCTTCGTGGTGATCGGTATCTACGCGGGTAGCCACCTTGCGCTGCAAGGGGTCGTGGTGATGATGGTCGCCCACGCCTTTTCGGCGGCAGGGCTGTTTATCGTCTGCGGTCAGCTGTTCGAACGCACCGACACCCGCGATATGCGCAAGATGAACGGCCTGTTCGGTCGCATCGGGGCCATGTCCGGCTTCTCGCTGGTGCTGATCATGGCCTCGTGCGGGGTGCCGGGAACCGGTAACTTCATCGGTGAGTTCATGATCCTGTTCGGCAGCTTCTCGGACGCGCCGTGGATCGTGGCCATTGCCTGCGGTGGGCTGTTGTTCTCGGCGGTGTACTCACTGATCATTATGCAGCGCATCTACTTCGGCAAACCCGCCAGCGACAAGCCGCTCGAAAAGCTCAACTTCCGTGAGAGCGCGATGCTGTCGCTGCTGATCGCATTGTTGATCGCCACGGGTATCTTCCCGCATCTGGTGATGGATATCTCGGCACAGTCGATGACGGAAGTCGCCCACTGGTTCTCCCATACCACTTTGAGTCCGTAAGCGGAGTCGTCATGAACCTGACATCGACACATCTTCTGGCGATATCGCCAATGATCGTTACGGGACTGACCGTGCTGGTGGTCATGCTGGTCACGGCATGGCGGCGCAGCCACACTGTCAGCGCGGCACTGACGGCCATCGGACTGGCGCTGGCGTTTGTGGCAACGCTGTGGGTGGGGTTCGGTAGCGTGCTGCCGCACGGCACGCATTCGCTGTCCGTCACGCCGGTAATGGTGGTCGATCGTTACTCGCTGATCTTCACCGGTATGGTGCTGGTGGGGGGCTTCTTCTGCACCCTGCTGGGCAAGACCTACTTCAACCGCTTCGATGACCATCCCGACGAGTTCTACATGCTGTTGGCTTGCTCGGTAATGGGCGCAATTCTGCTGGTCAGCAGCGTGCACATGGCCGCCATGTTTGTTGGGCTGGAATTGATGTCGGTACCGCTGTATGGCATGGCCGCGTTTGCCTATCGCAACCGCAACTCGCTGGAAGCCGGTATCAAGTACATGGTGCTGTCAGCCCTGGCGACCACGTTCTTACTGTTCGGGATGGCCTTGCTCTACGCCATTAGTGGCTCGCTGCTGTTCAATGAGATCGGCGCGCAGCCTTCGCTGCTCGGCTCCCGCTGGACGACCATCGCTGTCGGCATGATGGTGATCGGACTGGCCTTCAAGCTGTCGGTCATCCCGTTCCACCTGTGGACGCCGGATGTCTATGAAGGCGCGCCTATGCCGGTTACGGCGTTCTTGGCCACGGTGAGCAAGGTTGCAGTATTCGCGGCGCTGCTGCGCTTTATGATCAGCGCGCCCGTTGATCGCGACATCCTTTACAAGGTGCTGAGTGGTCTGGCCATCCTGTCGATGCTGGGCGGTAACCTGCTGGCGCTGCTGCAGAACAACCTCAAACGCATCATGGGCTACTCGTCGATCGCACACCTTGGCTACCTAATGATCGTCGTGGTAGCGCTGGGATGGCACAGCAGCCCTGCCGTTTCGTCGGCCGAAGCCGCGGCGCTGTATCTGGGCATGTATATGCTGACGGCGCTGGGCGCCTTCTCGGTCATGACGCTCGTAACCAGTCCTTATGATGGCAGCGACTACGCCCAGCTGTATCACTACCGTGGGCTGTTCTGGCGCCATCCGTATCAGGCGGCGGGCCTGAGCTTGATGATGATCTCGATGGCGGGTATTCCGCTGACGGCTGGGTTTGTCGGTAAGTTCTACGTCGTTTCTGTCGCGGTGGAAAGCCATCTGTGGTGGCTGGCAATAGTACTGGTGCTGGGCAGCGCGATCGGTCTCTATTACTACCTGCGCGTGATGATTACGCTGTTTCTGCCCGAGCGTACCGAAGAAGAAGGTGTGGGCGCCGAACGGCTCAAGGGTGCCAGCTGTGCGCTGGTTACGGCGTTCGTAGTAACCACCGTTGTCTGGATTCTGGGGCTGTACCCGACCCCGCTGATGAATCTAGTAGGCACGTTCTGATGACATGAGCACTTTTGCTCTGAAGAAGCCTCCATCTTTTGGTGGGGGCTTTTTTCATGAAGGATAGTGAGCATTGGTGTCTTCAGCCCAAGTATGTCAGATGTCCTATCTGCGCTATCCCTTTGCTTGAGCACCTTATTTGGAGCCCCTGAGGTTTGGTGTAGTATGCAGTCTACCGTCTGAACTGAACTGCCGAGAGAAGGGGAAGATTGCATCGTCTCGGCAACTCAAAGGGAAAGCATCTGCGTGAGCAACCTCATCAATAAAGTGCGCGATATCATCGCCCAGAACGACAGCCCTGTTATGGTCATGCCGAACCGGCAGCGAGTACCGCTGTGGGATGTGCTCAATGCCGGCATGTCCGGTGTCATCATGTGCTGGGCGCTGCGTCTGCTGTGGGCCATCGCGGGGATCTGGTGGCACACCTCATGGTCGATCGGCATGCCTTCCGGCCTCAGGGGCTTCATTCATAGCTCTGCCAATGCCGGGCTGATCATCGCCGTCGTGCTGATGGTGTTTGCCTTGTGGGCCGTCATCTTCCGTTCGTCCAGTGCGTGGCGCTGGGCCTATTTCGCCGTCGGTTTCATCCTGTGCTGTCTGATGGCCAAGATTGCGCTGGCCCTGTGTGTAGTGATCGTGATTGCGCGGATACTGCTGTTCGTGCAGCAGCGTAATAGCGTGCCCCGCGTTGATGGCTGATTGATCGCCCTAGTGTCATGAAAACACCGCCTCTGTCCGTGTGATCGGCAGGGGCGGTGTCTTTTTATGGCGTCATGGCTGGAAAGGGCCGCTGTCATTGCTTTATAGAACATCCTCTCTTCATCGCGAGTGGGGCTGAGGCGTAAGCGATATGAGCATTTTCCCTGCCGGATGGCGCTGTATCTGGGGTTGAACGGGCGCTTTCTCACGTTTTTTAAGGCTCATACCAAGATAGAGGCTCAATCTGTCGAGTGCTGGCGGGGGCGCTGTTGGGCGTCGACGGTGCTGATGGATGAAGCCTCAGAAGGGCTCGTGATGTATGGCTGCTTGGTGCGAATGAAAAATGTGTTGTTTGGTTATGCAGCGATCGCATAAAAGCCTTGCGCCAAGTGTGGTAACGTCTGGAGTATCCCCATCCGCTTTCCATTCAAGAACAACCAGGTTACGGATCATCTTATGAAGACCTTAGAGTCACTTGCCGTCCATGCCAGCGATACGCCCGATGAGCTAGGTGCTGTCGTTCCGCCGCTCTACACCTCCACCACTTTCTGCCAGGCTGCCCCCGGCGAGCCTGGCCCGTACGAATATGCGCGTATGGCTAACCCGACTCGTGCGATGCTGGAAAAGACGGTAGCGACGTTGGAAAACGGTGCGCACGGCTTTGCTTTTGCCACCGGTCTTGCTGCCTGTTCGACGGTGCTGGACCTGCTGGACAAGGACGCCCACCTGATCGCGGTTGATGATCTGTACGGCGGCACGCGCCGCCTGCTGGAGAAGGTCCGTCAGCGTACGACGGGTCTGACCGTTAGCTATATTGATCCAGCGGATCTGGCCGGTATTGAAGCGGCCATCCGGCCCGATACCCGAATGATCTGGGTCGAAACACCGACCAACCCGCTGATGAAGATGGCCGACCTGTCCGCCATCGCCGCTATCGCGAAGCGCCATAAGCTGATCAGCGTCGTGGACAATACCTTTGCGACGCCGTGTCTGCAGCGCCCGATCGAACACGGTTTCGATGTTGTGCTGCACTCTGCCACCAAGTACCTGAATGGCCACTCCGATGTCGTGGCGGGTGTCGTCGTCACCAGCGCAGATGCTCCAGACGTCTCCGAGCGGCTGGCCTTTTTGCAGAACGCCGTCGGTAGCGTGCTCGACCCCTATAGCAGCTTCATGACCGTGCGCGGCATCAAGACACTGGCGATTCGCATGGAGCGTCATAGCGAGAATGCGCTTAAAATCGCCCACTGGCTTGAAGCGCAGCCGGGCATCAAGGCCGTTCACTACCCTGGCTTAGAAAGTCACCCGCAGCATGCGCTGGCCAAGCGCCAGATGCGTGCCTTTGGCGGCATGATCTCCGTCGAGCTGAACGGCGATAACGACTACGTACGCCGCGTTGTTGCGCGCCTGCGCATCTTCACTCTGGCGGAAAGCCTTGGGGGCGTTGAAAGCCTGATCTGTCAGCCCAGCGTGATGACGCACGCGGCTATGTCCCCGGAACAGCAGCGTGAAGTGGGCATCACGCCGCAGTTGCTGCGCCTGTCTGTCGGGATCGAGAACGCTGACGAGCTGATCGCCGATCTGGCACACGCCTTCGCTGAATGACGTTTGTTTCCTCTCGTTGGCGTTGATCTACGCTGACATTTATGTACAGCCGATGTGCGGCCTTGGCTAAAGCCAACCGCGCATCGGCTGCGTATCCTTCCCTCTATCGCATTAGCACTACACTACGGAGAGGCCTTGGAGCGGCCATCCAACCGCGCTCATAAGGGGGAATACATGCGCCACGATCATCTCGATGAAAAGGACAGTCGCGCACTGCCGCGTCCGATGCTGAAGCGTGGAGCAACCATGCTGTCCATCGCTGCGATCATCTTCGCGCATATTCTGTATGTGATCGCGATCACGCCCAATATGCACGCTTACGTCATTCTGATCGAATTCATACCCTTCATCATCTGCGGCGTCGTCGGCATCATTCAGGCATCGAACAACGTCAGTTGATGATGATAGGCGACGGATACCAAACGCCTTCATCGCATCCATTATAAGAAGTGCAGGGATATGAAAAGACCAGTGGCACTGGAGATCAGCAATCTCATTACGCTTTCGCTGTTTTCCATCCCGGCGGGAATAAGCGTGGTTTCAATGCTGTGCATGCCGCTCTTTCTGCCCTCGGTCGGTGCTTGGGTGTGGCTGGGCATCAGCAGCATTTTGGCGGGCCGTCTTACTATCACGCGGTGCAGGCCGCACGCTTTCTATTCATCAGCGTTGATTCCCTTCGGAACTGTGGCGGGCATCATTATTGGCTTCTTCAGCCCAGCTCACGGGATAGGGCAATGTGGCTACCGGTTGTTCTGATGAGCACACATGCCCGTCATGGGTAGCGCGATGCGCGAGTGCAGAACTGATTACCTACAAAGAGGGATGAGTATATGAGCCATCCATGTGGCCACGCAGGGGTACACGATATGACGATGCAGCACACTCACCGTACAACCGTAACAGCGACCAATGCTCGTCCGCTGAAATACCGTAAAGGCATCAGCCTACTGCTGGGCATTGTAGGGGCCGGGGTTCTCGGCAGCGTTGTCGCGGCGCTATTGCAGCTGTTGATCCAGATCAAGGGTATCGAAACGGCGTTTCTGGCCAGCGTGCCGTGCTTCCCGATTCTGCTGATCTGTTTCGACCGTCATCGCATGGCGGCGCGCCGTCGTTTCTCCTTTGCGCTTGGTATCGCACTGGGGCTAGCGGGCGGCTTCTGGTGTGGCGCTCATGCGGTGCAGTACTTCACGGGTACCGTCTAATAACGCGGCGATGATGTTCTCGCGGCAATCAATGCAATCAAAAGGGAAGGCGTTGTACGGGCCTTCCCTTTTTCAATGCGGTATGGGGTGTGAGGATCAGGCGTCGCCGTTTAGCTGTGCCAGCAGCGCAGGAAGTTCGCGGACATGGTTCAGCCGATAGACCCCTTCGGGGCACTCGTGGTGCTGATTGTGCACGTCGATCCAAGCCGCCTTCATGCCCGCACCGTGTGCGGCGAGGGCATCGTGCGCCCACGAGTCGCCGACATGGATAGCGTCTTCGGGACGAATGTCATCGCCCAGCGCGGCCAGTGCCGCGTGGAATACCTTGGGTGAGGGCTTGGACATGCCCAGTTCGCCCGCATTGAAGATGGCGTCGAAATGACGCCCGAGCGGTAGGCGACGCATATCAACATTGCCATTGGTGATGACCGCCAGTGGATAGCGCTTCGACAGCGTTTCGAGCAGTGCTTCGGATTCTTCGTACGGTTCGATCTGATGGCGCAGCGCCAGCATGTAGTGGATGGCACGCTCAGTGAGTTGCGTTGCCAGTGGCTCTTCGATGCCCTGTTCTCGCACGATTTGATGCAGCACGCGACGGCGCACTTCGGTGTGATCGCCACGCACGTCGGGGTGCGCTTCCGAAAAAGCCTGGCGGCGGCGCATGTACTCATCCAGCGGCACGCGCTGTGCATGGTGGATTTGCTCATCCAGCCATTGGTAATGGGCGGGTTCAAGGCGAGCCATGACCGGGGCGTTATCCCACAGCGTATCGTCGATATCGAAGGTAATGGCTTTTATCGTCATTGCACTCACTCGTTCCTTGATAGGTCTGGTGTGTCATAAAAGTGAAGCCTTTGTCGCAAATAATGCTATACCGCAGGCAAAGTCGACTTAACGGCATACGCCTGCGCTATCGCTTGCGGAACAAGCCTCTCGCTACCCTGTCGTGGAGACCCTTATAGTGCAGCTGATAAAGAAAGTGCTTGTGGCGTCGTCGTTCTTCTTTCTGGCCGCCTGCAGCACGTCAACGCCCACCGATTCACCATCGCTAGATACGCCGCGGCATATCACAATCCTGCATACCAATGACGCCCATGGCCATTTCTGGCGCAGTGATCACGGCGAGTACGGCCTAGCGGCTCAGAAGACGATCGTCGATGCGGTGCGTAGGGAAGTGGAAGCTAAAGGCGGCAGCGTACTGCTGCTTTCCGGCGGCGATATCAACACCGGCACGCCCGCCTCCGATCTGCAGGATGCGGAGCCTGATTTTAAAGGCATGCACATGATGGGTTACGACGCCATGGCGGTCGGCAACCACGAATTCGATCATGTGCCCAGTGTACTGCAAAAGCAGATGGGGTGGGCAGGCTTTCCCATCCTGTCAGCCAACATCTACCGCAAGGGAACGAACGAGCATGCCTTCCAGCCCTACGCTATCTTCACTCGGCAGGGTGTCAGGATTGCCGTCATTGGGCTGACGACCGAAGACACATGGAAACAGAGCAATCCTGAGCATATGCAGGGGCTGGAGTTCCGCAGTGCCCAGCAGGCAGTGCGTGATGAGATTGCTGAACTCAAGCGTCACGAAAAACCTGACGTCATCATCGCGCTGTCGCATTTAGGGTACTACCCGGATGGTGCACACGGCACCTCATCGCCGGGTGATGTCGAGTTGGCGCGTGCCTTGCCGAAGGGTGATCTGTCACTGATCGTCGGCGCACACACGCATACCGTGCTGTGCATGTCAGCGGAGAATGTGCTGGATCGCCACCACATGCCGGGTAGCCCTTGCGTACCCGATCATCAGAACGGCACGTGGATCGTGCAGGCCAACGAATGGGGCAAATACGTAGGGCGTGCCGATTTCGTCTACCGCAACGGTCAGTTCGTGCTCGAACGGTATCAGCTGATCCCCGTGAACCTCAGCCATGACGTGATGGATGAACATGGCAAGCCTGTCCGCCAGCCCTACACATCGGCAGTCGCAGAAGATTCGCAGATGCTGACGCTTCTGACACCGTTCCAAGAACATGATCGGGAACGGATGGAGCGGCACGTTGGCACCAGTGACCGCTCGTTCGGCAATGATCGCCAGTTGGCGCGTACCCGACAGGTTCCACTGGGCCAGCTAGTGACGGCGGCCTATCTGGATGCCGTGCCGGGTGATCTGGCCTTCACGAACGTTGGAGGGCTTCGCGACGTGCTGAGTGAGACCGACATCCGCTTCAACAACCTCTACCGAGTTCTGCCCTTTGGCAATACGGTTGTCAGTGTCACTTTGACGGGGCAGGAAATGGCGAAATACCTTGATGCCCTGACGGCCATTCAGCCAGGGGCTTCAGGCTATGCCCAGACCCGCAATCTGACGGTCGTTCCGGGCAAGAGCGGGCTGGAGCGCTATCGCATCAAAGGCGTACCGCTGTCGGCGACGCGGAACTACGTGCTGGTGACCAACAGTTTCGTGGCTCATGGCGGCGATGGCTATCCGCCCATCGACACCCATCCGAAATACGTTGATCGCCATGTTGTCGATATCGACGCCTTCGTTCGCTACGTCGAGCGGCATTCTCCGCTCCGCGTCAGCGATTACACGCCTCGTTAGCGACATGTCGCTAAGGCAAGGGGAATGATGGCCATGTGAGGGTGTATCGGCGGTTAACACTGAAGGAAAGGGCGCTTTCATGTTGAATGGAAGCGCCCTTGTCGTTGCAAAGAAAAGAGAGACAGTCGTCGATGACGATGCCTTGTGCTGGAGCGCAGTGTGGCATGAACCCTGCATGCTGAACCGTTTGCCTGCCAGCGATAATGCCAGGTCACAGGTGCACTATGCTTCGCGTATCATCCTTCTGGTGACCCTGGATCAGTACGCTCTGTGCGATGGCGTGGCATGTTTTCGCGCCCGTCTGGTGTGTAATAAAACTGTTGCCTGTGTAACAAATAATGCTACATGGCATGCAAAAATGTTTTATCATGCGCGCCTGCGCAATTCCTGACATGTCTTGTACAGGATCAGCCTTTCACTACCCAGCAGCAGAGAAACTTGCCGTGCGACCGATAAGATCCGCTCTTCTTGCGTTTTCACTTTCCTTCCTTGCCGCGTGCAGTACGTCGACGCCAGCGCCGACAACACCTGACAAAGGTGATGCGCCGAAGCGCATAACCATTCTGCACACCAACGATCATCATGGCCGCTTCTGGCACAACGATCACGACGAGTACGGCCTGTCCGCTCAGAAGACCGTGGTCGATGCCGTACGAGCCGAAGTGGAAGCGCAGGGTGGCAGCGTACTGCTGTTCTCGGGTGGCGATATCAATACCGGTGTACCGGCGTCCGATATGCAGGATGCCGAGCCTGATTTCAAAGGCATGCGCATGATTGGCTACGACGCCATGTCGCTGGGCAACCATGAGTTCGACAATACGCTGGATGTACTGCGCAAGCAGATCGAATGGGCCGGTTTCCCAGTACTGTCTGCCAACATCTATCGTAAAGGCACTAACGAGCATGCCTTCCAGCCGTACGCGATCTTCGAACGCCAAGGGCTGAAGATTGCCGTGATCGGTCTGACGACGGAAGACACCTGGAAATTCAGCGACCCGACGCATACCGAAGGGCTAGAATTCCGCAGCACGCAGCAAGCTGCGCGTGACGTTATCGCTGAGCTGAAGAAAGACGTTCACCCTGACGTCATCATTGCGGTGACCCATATGGGCCACTACCCGAACGGTGAGCACGGCGTTGCCGCACCGGGCGATGTCGAACTGGCGCGTGCTATGCCGGAAGGCGATCTGTCGATGATCGTCGGCGGTCACAGCCAGAACCCCGTCTGCATGCTGTCCGAGAACGTACGTGACCTCAACTACGTGCCGGGTACGCCCTGTGCACCGGATCGTCAGAACGGCACGTGGATTGTGCAGGCCCATGAGTGGGGTAAATACGTAGGCCGTGCCGACTTCGTCTACAAGGACGGTCAGTTTGTGCTGGAGCACTACCAGCTGATTCCGGTCAACCTTAATCATGAGGTCAAGGACGAACAAGGCAAGCCGGTTCGTAAATACTATACGCACCGCATCGAAGAAGACCCGCATATGCTGGAATTCCTGACGCCGTATCAGCAGCACGCTCATGCGATGCTGGAACGTCAGGTCGGCACCAGCGATCGTTCGTTCGGCGGTGAACGTCTGGAAGTCCGCGGCCGTCAGGCACCGCTGGCTCAGCTGGTACTGGCGGGTTACCTCGAATCTGTGCCGGGGGATCTGGCGCTGATGAACGGTGGCGGCATGCGCGATGCGCTGGAAAATACCACGATTCGCGTTGGTGACCTGTACCGTGTTCTGCCGTTCGGCAGCACCGTTGTACGTATCACCATGAATGGCCAAGAACTGGCGCAGTACCTGGATGCGGCTACTGCTATTCCGTCTGGTGCGGGTGGTTTTGCTCAGCTGCGCAAGGTCACGGTTGTGCAGAACGCCAAAGGGCTGGCGCGCTATCGCATCAACGGTAAACCGCTGTCCGCGAAGCGTCACTACACGCTGGTGACCAACAGCTTCGTGGCACGCGGTGGCGATGGCTACCCGACGATTGACACTCATCCGGCCTATGTGGACCGTGGCGTCATCGATATCGACACTCTGATTCACTATGTCGAACATCATCCGGCGCTCAAGGTCAGCGACTTCACTCCGGAAAACCACTACTAATAAGCAGGGATGACCAGCGCGCATGTTCGCACGGGCGCGCTGGCCGCATTGCTCGACCTGAAAGCGCTCTCATTATTGAGAGCGCTTTTTTTGTAGCTACTGCTGTGTACTGGCGAGGCGTCGCACACAGCGTTGGCGGCCTAGCGTGCGCCTTAGGGCGTGTTGGAGCGAAGCGGGGCGCGGGGCATTGCCAGTGGCGGGTCAGTTCTGCACTGCCATGACCGAACCTCCGTCGACGCGCAGGTTTGCGCCATTGATGAACGATGCCCGCTCGGACACCAGCAAGGCAATGGCTGGGGCCACTTCCTCGACCTGTCCTCGGCGCTGTTCCACGATACCGGGACGCTCTTCAGCCAGAAAGCTCTTTACGGCCTCGTCGAATGAAACGCCCAGCGCCTTGGCTCGCTGCTTCATCATGCCATCGGTCATCGGAGTCTGGATGAATGCCGGCGCAACGGTGTTGCACAATACGCCGTGCTTGGCTTCTTCATAGGACAGCCCTTTGATGAAGGCGGCTAGCCCCGCCTTGGCAGTGTTGTAGACGGCCTCTTCCCAGTAGGGCTGCACGGTGTTTTCGGAGGTAACGCAGACAAAGCGCCCCCATTTGCGCTCTCGCATGGCCGGAAGGGTGGCGCGGGCGACGCGCACGGCGGACATGAAATCGATCTGCCACGCCTCCAGGTAGTCATCATCGCTGAGCGTCAGCGGGTCGCCTTTAGCCCCGGTCACACCGGCCGTATGCACCACGATATCGATGTGGCCGAAGGTATGGCGAGCCTTGCTGACAACGGCATTGATGTCTTGCTGACGTGTGACATCGGCAGCCAGACGTAGCGTTTGCGCAGGCAGATCAGCCGTTTTTTCATCAAGCGCTTGCTGATCCAGGTCGCTCAGTACCAGCTTGACGCCTTCCTCGGCCAGCAGTCTGGCCGTGGCCAGTCCAATGCCACCTGCTGCGCCGGTAATCAGCGCGACGCGATCACGAATTCCCAGTTCCATCTGGCGTTCTCCTGTCCATGGTCGACAGTGGCTGTCGTTGCCACTGTCCTACTTTCACTGTGGCCGAATACCCTTGGATGTCCAGCCTCTCATCGTGAGGCAGCGCATTGATGTCGTAGTTCCGTAGTGGGTCATTAACACCGCTAAGCTGCCGGATATCGTGCTGTCATTGGTATCAGCAACCCAGCGGAAACGTTATTCTTTGTGCACAAAACGTTTTTACGACAAGGGATTACAAGAGGAAGGGCAATGCGTGGGGGAAAGCTATGTGTAGGGATATTCCTGAGCTGCCTGTTAGGCACCGGAATCCCACTGGGCATCGGTCTGAAGGTGCTGAGCGATCGGTTGCCAGAATCGTCTGCGGTAGCACCAGCGCCGCCTGCCAAGGTAACACCGGTATACCCCGCTGTGCTGACAGGGCGGCCGAGCGTCGAACTGGGGGACTTTATTCTGTCGACAATGCCTGACGCCGCGTCTTATTCCCCTAATGTGCCATGGCATGATTGGGACTGGGCGGCATCAGATGGGCACATCGTATGGCAGCCTGAATTCTCACGAGCGAATAAAAGTGATTTTCTGGAAGAGGACGATGCTGAAGATGTGCGTCGCAAGGGGCTGGTACGTATCAACGTACTGGGCGACGTATCGTCGATACTGCGTGAGACGAGGCAGGAACTGGGCTGGGATGTGTCACTGAGCGCACCTCTGAGTGCGCGCGCAGGCACTTGGGAAATCATTTTAGCTCCCCATGAGTGCTTCAGTGTGCCTTATAAAAACTGTTCCTATGAGATAGGGCCTTCACTGGCCCACGCTGGTATCACTGCAGATCTGAAATACGTTTCACAGGCTGATGCCGGATATGACTATTCCTATATTCTGCATCATGCAGACAAGGCTGACACTCTGTTGATAGATCACCAGCGCTGGGGAACGGGCGGTGACAGTCAGACTATCAGCATCATGGATAGCAATGAGATATCGGATGTGCCTGTCGAGGATGGTGTCGCGGAGAAAAGAGAAGGGACAAACAGCGTTGAACAAGCGGACATCATGCATTATTCAACGCAAGCTAGCGAAGCATTAAAAGCGGTAACAGGCCACATCCCAGAAGCCAAAGGCAAATCATGTACGCTACAGATATCCATTGACGATAGAGGAAATCTGGCTGCAATTGACGCGCTTTACATCGGTAATATGGGGGCGCTGTGCAACGCTGCCATTGCGGTGCTAGAGCATGAGTCGTGGCCAGAGCCTCATCACTCACTACCAGTGGACTTTGTCGTGCGTGTTGAAGGTTAGCTAATGGTGATGGGCTAACACTGCTAATGATCTGTCACTCAAGAATTAAAAGGAAAGTGGGATGAAGGTGGTAAAACTATGTGCAGGGATATTCCTGAGCTGTCTGTTAGGCACCGGAATCCCGTTGGGCATCGGTCTGAAGGTGCTAAGCGATCGGTTGTCAGAATCGTCTGCGGTAGCACCAGCGCCGCCTGCCAAGGTAACACCGGTATACCCCGCTGTGCTGACAGGGCGGCCGAGTGTCGAACTGGGGGACTTTATTCTGTCGACGATGCCGGATCGTGACGGTGAAGCGACCGATGACGGTCAGGAGCAGTGGTCGTGGGATTGGGCATCGGAAGCGCGGCATATTGCGTGGAGTGCCGAGTTAGGGCCCAGCACGAATGCGACGGAGCGTGTTGGGGTCATGCGCATCCATGTGCTTGGCGAGATAGCGACAGTGCTGCGCGAGACCAACCAAGAGCTGGGGTGGGATATCACGCTTTCTGCGTCGGGCAATCCGAAGTTTGGTGTTCAGAAAATTGAATTCTCACCACAGGATTGCTTTGGCATTTGGAATGGTGCCTGCACCTTTGAGACGTTGCCATCGCTTGAAAAAGTTGGCATCACTGCACATCTGCAATGCATCCAGCACTCTGTTTTAGGTGAGAATGCTACTTATCTCATTCATCGAAATGATAAAGAAGATCGCTTACTTTCTTGGGAGGTCACAGGAGGGTCTGGTGGATATAGCCAGAATTGGTGGATTGAGCCTTTTTCTGCTGAGGCATTGAGTGCAGATTGCGGAGAGCAAGATAATTCTCCATTGCCTGAAGATATCGAAATGTCTTCTAGAAATAAGCCCGATATCAAGCGCTATCAGGCAATGGCTAATGAGGCCCTCAAGGAGCTTGCTGCACGGGCAGCTGAGACCAAGGGCAAGCACTGTACGGTGCGCTTGGTAATGGACAGATGGGGCGCTTCCCTACCGGTAATTGATGCCTCAAAGGCTGGAAACGATGTGCCTCTGTGCGATGACGTGCTGAAGGTACTGGATAAGGTGCAGTGGCCGGAATCGCTTTCGCAGACCGCCACGGTATTTGAGGTCACGGTCGGTACATAGAGCGCGGCGTGAGTGATAGCAGCGCTTTATGGTCTTGGCGGACAGTGTCTTCCAGACACAAGAAAGCGGCCCTCGGTAGGGGGCCGCTTTTTCATTGGCCGCGTTTTAGTGAGCGGCAGGTGCCAGTGTCTTGGTAACGTTCTGAGTGGTCTGGTGGCTGATGCCCAGTGCGTCACGAATGGTGAAGAACAGGTCCGTCTGATCGGTCAGCCCCAGTACACGCCCCGCACGCGGGCCTGTGGCGGCAATGCGTAACTGAGTACCGGTATGTTCCTGTGATCCTTCGGAAGCGGTGGCATAGCTCATCGCCATCACAGCATCGTCATGCGTGCGCAGTGCCAGCGACAGCCCCGGTACCTTGCCATCCGTGGGGATGATCTGGCTGGAGTGGGCATGGTCGGCTGTCACGAGCACCAGCGTGTCCGGGTGGGTCTTGGCGTAGGCCAGTGCCTCCTGAATCGCTTGGTCGAGGTCGACAACTTCACCGATCTGGCCGCACGGGTTAGCCGCGTGATCCTGTTTGTCGATGGATGCCCCTTCCACCTGCAGGAAGAAGCCGTTGGGGTTCTTGTCCAGCAGCGAAATGGCCTTGTGAGTCATTTCCTTCAGGCTGGGCTGGCTGTCGGGGCGTCCGGGGTTGGGTTTGCAGACTGCTGGGGGCGTGTCGAGGTGGCCGTTATGCGTGGCCTTGGGACCATCCCAGTTGACTGGCATATCGTTGGCCGCGAACAGCCCCAGCACCGGGTGCTGTTGGTTTGCTGCCTTCAGTGCGCTCAGCTGAGCGCGGTCGCCGACGAGTTGATAGCCGCGGGCGCTGGCTTGATCAAGCAGGCTCTGGCCTTTCCACTGCCCCGCATGGGCCTGCTGTTCGAAGTAGGCGCGACCACCGCCGAGAATGATGTCCGGACGAACGTTGAGCGACTGTTCGGCAATTGAACCGGCGCCCCCGTTTTCGAGCGCATCCGCTGTGCACTTCGCAGCGGCTTCATCGGGGCCTTTGCAGCTGCGCAGGGCAACGTGTGCCATCAGTGCCGCAGGGGTGGCGTCCTGTACCTCTGCCGTTGTGACGTTACCTGTGGCCTTACCGCTGGCTTTAGCCAGTTCCAACAGCGTTGGCATTGGGCGGCCATTCACATCAACACCGATGGCCTTGTTGTAGCTTTTGGTACCGGTTGTCCAGCCGGTGGCCGATGCCGCTGAGTCCGTCACGTAATCCGGGCGGTGGGTCGTGCGGTCAAGCGAGAACGTGGTGTATTGGCCGGTGAAGGGGAAGGCGTCCAGCCCTTTGAAACGACCCGCAGCGCCCTCGGCATAGTTGCGAGCAGACGTGATTTCTGAGTCACCCATGCCGTCTCCGATAAAGAGAATGACGTTGCGGGCCTTCTGGTCAGAAAACGCCTGGCGCACCTCGTCCTGTGTGATGTGATAGCCGCGGCGTGCGGCACCCTGCGCGTCGACGGGGCCGGATACGGGAGCGGCCTGTGCGAGCGAGGCGGCGAGAAGCGTGCTGCAAAGGGTAAGGCTGGAAAGACGTCGTACCATCATGGGTGAGGATTCCCTGAATATGCAGTGACTGCGGTTGTTATCTTCCACGACAGCGGCGCGTTGCTGGCGTGCTCAGACACATTTGCATGGGCAGATGACGCTTTCATGACCGCTGGATGACATTCTGATGACAGCGGTATGGCGGCCTTTCCTCACCCTGTTTGAGTCCTGCTTTATCCTGTTCCTTGTGGTAGGTGTCGCTGGGGTGGCCTCTATCCGATAGCGCTGTTTTTGATAGTGATTTTCTGGGAAAAGTCGCTTCTTTTAGTTTTTTTAATGTGAACGCCATCGTTTTCATGACACTCACACCGTTCTCTTCATGAAACCTTGATTGAAAGTAACATGTTGAATCTTCAACAAATGAAGAGGGGGGGCCTATAGCCCTTTAACAAAACTGTCATTTACTCGTCACCTACCTGTCACAAAACCGTCACTGTTCTGTCACATCGCGCTTCTAGATTCTGGTCATGAGATGAACAGGCGATGCCACGACAGGCCCCTGTCATGCCGTGAACACTTTTCTGGAGAACCGCCATGCTCAAGCGCACGACCATTGCTCTGACCATGTTGTTAAGCGCTCCTCTCGTTCAGGCCGCTCCGACGGTGACAGGTGCTGGGGCAACGTTCCCTTATCCGGTCTATACGCGCTGGGCGGATGACTACCAGGATGCCAAGAACGTTGCCATCAACTATCAGGGCATCGGGTCCGGTGGCGGTATCGCTCAGATCAAAGCCCGCACTGTGACCTTCGGCGCGTCGGACGTGCCGATGAGTGCAGAAGACCAGCAGAAAGCAGGGCTGGTGCAGTGGCCGATGATCATGGGGGGCGTTGTGCCCATCGTGAACCTTGGCGCTGCTCTTGGAGGGAATTCGCTGAAGTTGGATGGCGAAACCCTCGCGGCCATCTATTCCGGTGATATCACCCGCTGGAATGATGCCCGCATCAAGGCTCTGAACCCTGATATCAATCTGCCGGATCTGGCGATCACGCCGGTTCACCGCGCAGAGGGATCGGGCACCAACTATCTGTTCACCCACTATCTGAGTGAGGTCAGTCCGGCCTTCAAACAGAAAGTTGGTGAAGGCAATACGGTGCCGTGGCCTAACGGCGTTGGGGCTCAGGCCAATGGGGGAGTGGCTTCACGTGTGCAAGGCACGGTCGGAGCCATTGGGTATGTCGAGTACGCTTACGCGCGCCAGAACAAAGTGGCCACGGTGGTGCTGAAAAACCGCGACGGTGGGTATGTGACACCGGGCGCAGACAGCTTCAGCGCAGCTGCTCGACATGCAGACTGGAAGAATGCACCAGGTCTGGCGTTGGTCTTGACCAACCAGCCCGGCAAGGACAGTTGGCCGATCACAGGGGTGTCCTACATCCTGATGCCGGTCAAACCTGCCGACGCTGCAGCGGCCAAAGAAGCCTTGGCGTTCTTCAACTGGGCCTACGTTAGCGGCAAGGATACCGCCGCAGCATTGGATTATGTGGCAATGCCGAAGAACGTAATCGACCAGGTCGAGCATGATGTCTGGTCGAAAATCACGGACGGCAGTACGCCGCTGTGGTTGGCCCAGTGATCTGCTGAATATCCGTCCCCTTGGCGGTAGCGTGTGCCGGGGGACGGGTACTCAGATAGCGAGCGCTGACCCGGACAGATGAACGTTATCGCCTCTGCCGGGCCAGTGTCTGCATCCGCCATAAGGCGTCAAGCAGGAGTGATGGAATGATGACACGCCGAGCACCCAGCAAGAGAGGTGATCGTGTGCTGGCACTGACAACCGGAGCTGCCGCATGGAGCATTCCGGCCCTGTTAGTTGCCTTGTTGCTGTCGCTGGCGATTGCAGGATGGCCTGCTCTGAGCCAGCACGGAATGGAATTCATTACGGGGACCGTCTGGGCACCCGTTCAAGGCCAGTATGGCGCGCTTCCAGCGCTGTACGGCACCGTTGTAAGTTCCCTTATTGCTATTGCACTGGCAGTGCCCGTGGCATGGGGTGTCGCCAGCCTGCTGACCGAATGGTGTCCTGTCAGGCTGGCCCGTTTTATTGGCTCGCTGATTGAGCTGCTGGCCGCCGTACCGTCTATCGTCTACGGCATGTGGGGCAGCATGGTGCTGTGCCCGTGGTTGCAGCGACTGTTTCCGTCAATCTTTCCTGTCGGTTCGGGCATCGCCTCTGCGGGCGTAGTGTTGGCGCTGATGGTTACGCCACTGATCACGGCCATGACGCGTGATGCGATGCAGCAGGTGTCGCCGCTGGTGAAAGAGTCCTGCTATGGATTAGGGGGCACGTCTTGGGAAACGTTGCGCCATGTTGTCTTCCCGTCGATCCGTCGCAGTCTGGCCGGTGCCATCGTGCTGGGATTGGGGCGTGCGCTGGGTGAAACCATGGCCGTATCGTTCGTGATCGGTAACAACGTCTTCCTTAGCCTGTCACCGACGCATCAAGGAACATCCATCGCGGCGCTGATTTCGTCGCAGTTCTCCGAAGCCGATGGCAGCCAGCGTTCCGCGCTGCTGGCTTTGGGGCTGCTGCTGTTCATCATCACTACCGTGGTGCTTGCCATTGCTCGCATGATTCAGCGAGGAGGAAAACAGGCATGATGACCTCAACCTCACGCTATCAACGTCGTCGCATCGTCAACCGCATTGCTTGGCTGGCCTGTCTAGGCGTTACAGGCCTATGCCTGGTGGCCTTGGGGGCCATCCTTTTCCAACTGCTGTACAGCGGACTGCCGAAGCTGTCGCTTGAGGTCTTCACCTCCCGTACCCGTGCCAGCGGCGGCGGGCTGGGGAACGCCATTATCGGCAGCCTGACCATGACCTTACTCGGCACCCTGCTGGGTACCGTGGTCGGCATGGCGGCCGGTAGCTGGCTGGCCGCAAGCCGCTCCCGCTGGTCGGGGCTTATCCGCTTTGCCAGCGACATGCTGCTGTCTGCACCGTCGATTATCATCGGGTTGTTCATCTATGCATTGATGGTTCTGCCCAGCGGCGGATTCTCTGGCTGGGCGGGCAGCATTGCTCTGGCGATCATCATTTTACCGATGGTCATCCGTTCGACCGAAGACATGTTGAGGCTGGTGCCGGCACCCACGCGTGAAGCGGCCTATGCGCTTGGTGCGCCGCGCTGGAAGGTCCTGACCTCGATCAGCTTCCGCATGGTGATGCCGGGCATTATCACGGGAATTTTGCTGGGCTGTGCGCGTATCAGTGGTGAAACCGCACCGCTGATCTTCACCTCCCTCAATACCAACCAATGGAACTGGTTCCGCCTGTCGGATGCCATGCCTAACCTGCCGATGACGCTGTATCAGAACATGACGCTGACAGGGTATGACATGGACAAGGTCGCGCTGGCCTGGACAGGGGCACTGTTGATGACGCTGATGATCCTGGTGCTGGGCATCGTGTCTCGCCGTATGGCACGTACCTCATGACCCAACAAAACGAACAGGAAGACGCTACCATGTATAACCCGCAGCGTTTCAGCACCGACGATCATCAGGTCGTGTCACACGATCCCTCTTTCAGCGACCGTTCCGACAATGCTGGCCGTTCCAACAATAAAGAAGAGCGCACTGTTATGGCGACACCTCTCGAACAGACCAACGATGCGGGTGCATTCAAGCTGGGCATTCGCGACCTGAACTTCTATTACGGCGACTTTCACGCGCTGAAGGACATCTCGCTGGACGTTCAGGAACGCCAAGTGACCGCTTTTATCGGCCCGTCGGGCTGCGGTAAGTCGACACTGCTGCGCTGCCTCAACCGTATCCACGAGCTGTATCCGAACATGCGTTGCGAAGGGGATATCCTGCTTGACGGTCAGAACGTGAACAGCCCCGACGTTGATGCCGAACTGCTGCGCATGCGTGTCGGCATGGTGTTCCAGCGTCCGACGCCGTTCCCGATGTCGATTCGCGATAACGTGGCTTTTGGCGTTAAGCTGCAGGAAAAGATCTCTCGCGGTGATCTGCAGGAGCGCGTCGAATGGGCACTGCGCAAGGCCGCACTGTGGGATGAAGTGAAGGACAAGCTCAACCAGCCGGGGCTGTCACTGTCCGGTGGTCAGCAGCAGCGCCTGTGTATTGCGCGCACCATCGCGACTCGCCCCGATGTGATCCTGCTTGATGAACCGACCTCCGCGCTCGATCCGATTGCAACGGGTCATATCGAAACGCTGATTCAGGAACTGGTGCAGGAGTACACCATCGTTATGGTGACCCACAACATGCAGCAGGCCGCGCGTATCTCCAACCGCACCGTGTTTATGTACATGGGCGAGATCGTTGAAGCCGGGCTGACCAAACGGATGTTCTCCAATCCCAGAGATCCGCGTACGCTCAATTACATCCAGGGCCGCTTCGGTTAATCAGGTTGCTGGATAGCGCAAGGTTTCGGCCAAGGGCTGACCGGGGGGAAGGGCAAGGACGCTCTTCCTTGAAGCCAGAGGCGATGCAATGGGCATCGCCTTTTTTGTGGTGGATCAGTGGCCTAATGAATATTCCAGTGAATGTCGTAGCTATTCCCTACGCCATAGCCAACACGGTAAGAGTGGTTCTGTTCCTGCCACTGATACGAACGCAACGTGCCTTCGTTGATCTGTTCCGGCGTCATTTTCTCGGCTAGCGCATGCTTCTGCTCGGCTACCGCAGTGCCGCCCAAATCGTACATCATATACGCCATGACATAGTCCTGAGGCATGCAATCCCCTGTTTCGTACTGCTCGCCTAAAAGTTGCTGAGCATTAATATTGGCATTATGTCCTTCTGTAGCTCTGGCGAACCACAATTTTGCGGCAGCGCAGTCTTTGTAGGGCGGGGTTATGAAATGGGCGGCTATATAATAAGCGATGTCCGGATCTTTTCTTAGCATAAAGGCTTTGAGCTCCCATTTTAGAGACTGCGTCTCCTGTTGTTCTTTGTCTTCCCCTATGTATATACGATCAATAGGGCTTATTAGATGATCTAGGGCTGGAGAGAAATTTTCTGTGCCGGAGGAAGAAATAAGAGCTTTTGCTTCTTTTGTTTTCCCTTGCTGTATTCGTATTCTACCTAGCAGTAGTCTGGCTGTTGGAGACTGTCCGGTCAGTGTAATTAACCAGTGTTCTGCTTTTTTATAATCAATTTCTCCCGATCTGTCCTTTAGACGGCTATTGCCTTCCATACTGTTCAACGCTAGTTTTATTTGACAGCTTTTTTCTCCTGCTTCCGAGCACTTTTTAATAGTTTCATATGGGCTGGAGAGCATCTCTATTCTTATGTTAGAAATATCTTCGCTCAGCTCTGCATTGGCTATATTAATATGTGAAATTAATAAAAAAATAACAGTGGCCATTGATTTTCTCATGTGCATATATCCCTGTATGAAAAGAGAATTTATGGCTTATTGACTAAATGTCTTGAGTGTTTAGTTGATTATATAGGAGATATGCAAAATTGGCCCATATAAAATATGGGGGCCGTTTTCTCCACCTATTTGGTTTGATATTTCCGCTATGCACAAAGCCCGCATGGGAGCATTAGCGAGGGATGCTAATGCTCTATCGAAAGATTTGCGTGCTATTCAAACTTGAGTATCAGGAAAAAGCCTCTCAGAGGGTTTTCCCAAGAAAGCGTATAACGATCTTTGCAATCTCATCGTGGATCGCTGTTCGTGCCCTTGTGCCGCCGTCATGGCAGATGATTTCGTCGCCGGGATTTTCTTCCTTGAGCATGCCTTCCGCGCCGGGCTTACATACCTGCATGAAGCTGAAATGGGTTGCATCCGCGAGGGTAACGGAGTGCGAATGGGCCGCTGGCAGGAAGTGGGTTAGATACCCTGATTCTAGGTCGGCGGGCACGTTAGCGATATCGACCCCTGCGGCAAGGATGAGTGAGGGAATGGTTATCCTTTCAAGGCTTGTGGGCGTGAATCCCCTTACTAGTCCAGCATCCAGAGAGACAACCGCTTTTATTCTAGGGTCCCGCATGTCTTCTTCTATCTGGTCCTGATCCAGTCCTAACGCTTCACTCAGCTGGCAGTTCTTGAGTGCCGGGTGGGATTCACAGTCGCGTTTGAACTGTTCGGGGGAAAAGCGACCGCCACTTGCGGCAATCACTGTCCATCCGCCAAGTGAGTGCCCGATCACCGCTATCCTGTTCGCATCAATGTCGCCGGCGATGTCACTGGATGCCAGAGCGTCAATGACTCTGCTCAAGTCGTGCGGGCGTTGCCATGATTGTCTTGCCTGCTGTTTGTCTTTATTGAACGTTGTGGTGCCCGGGTGATTGGGTGATGCCACGATGTATCCTTGGCGCGCTAGGGCGTAGGCCAACCAGCTGAGGTTGCGCCAGTTACCGCCATAGCCGTGCGACATTACGATAAGCGCACGCCGTCCGTGTGCAGGCGCTGCATTGCGAATGACCTGCACGCCTTGCAGCACGGGATTGTCTGCAACGGCAACAAGGGGTTCTTGGGCGGAGGTGGGATACCAGAGCGCAATATCGAGCGGCCTTTCGCTGTGCTCATCCTGTCTTATTTCAGCAAAGCCGACGGAGGGCAGTGCCTGCACGCCGCTTGATACCAATAGCAATAGAAGCAGCAGCGAGCGGTATAGGGTGGGCATCTTGTTTATCATCCTGAATATGGTGGTGTAGTGTCACCCGATTGTTGTGATTCCAGCAGGGCATCGTTCATACATTAATGCGCGGTTTAATACATTACTGCACTGCTTGGGATTGGGCCAGCACTCTGAGACGGTGTGGGTTCGGTGCTTTAAGGTCGCATGTTGGCGGGGCGCTGATAGCGAAAAAAGAGGGGGGGGGGGGGGCGAAGGACGTCTTGAAGTGTGAGAGTAGATACGTCATGGCCGACAGGGCGGCGTGGATGCCGGTGCCCTGAAAGGGGAGATGAAGGAGGCTCGACGCCATTGTGCGTCAGGCTTCTGTTATGAAGAGGTTCCGAGGCGGTCCTGTCTTTCGACAGGGCCGCCTTGTCGTATCAGGTGATACCCGAGTGGGGCCGCGATGGCCCGAGCTTACGGCATGTTGCGTCCGAAGTAGATCTCGTGCATCTCCTTCCACAGCAGATCGCTGATGCGCTGGCGTTCTGCGTCACTCATGGTCTCTGGGCGAGCCTTGAACATATAGTGATCAAGGTCGAAGTCCTTGAGCATCATCTTGGTGTGGAAGATGTTTTCCTGATAGACGTTCACATCGACCATGTCATACGAGCGTTTCATGCTGTCAGGCATGAAGTTCTGGATCGAGGTGATGTCGTGGTCAATGAAGTGCTTCACGCCGCGGGTGTCGCGCGTGAAACCGCGCACGCGGTAGTCGACGGTCACGATGTCAGACTCAAGGGCGTGGATCAGATAGTTCAGCGCGTTGAGCGGGGAGATCAGGCCGCAAGTCGACACTTCGATATCGGCGCGGAAGGTGCAGAGACCGCCTTCCGGATGGCTTTCCGGGTAGGTGTGCACGCAGATATGGCTCTTGTCGAGGTGAGCGACCACGCTGTCCGGCAGGGGGCCGGTGTGCTCGGTGGTGTCGACCGTTTTGGGGTCGATCGGTTCTTCGCTGATCAGAACGGTAACGCTAGCCCCTTGGGGCTCGTAGTCCTGACGGGCGATGTTGAGGATGTTGGCCCCGATGATCGAGCAGGTCTCGCTCAGGATCTCGGTCAGTCGATCGGCGCTGTAGCGCTCGTCGATATAGGCGATGTAGTCATCGCGCTCGGCCTCGTTGCTGGTGTAGCAGATGTCGTAGATGCAGAAGCTCAGGCTTTTCGTCAGGTTGTTGAAGCCGTGCAGTTTCAGCTTGTTCAATTCAGGTGCACCTCCGGGGTACATGTAGGTGTGGGGTGTGCTGTGACACGGTAGCCGTGCCCAAACGGGTAGTTGTTAGTTCTGTGAAAAGTCGTTAGTCCTGCGAAAGTGCGTTCAGCAGGTATTGCGGCAATGCGAAGCTGCCGGTATGGATCGCGGGGTTGTAATAGCGGCAGGTCAGGCCGGCAGCTGCGAAGCGCTGTTGCAGCGTGGCGGTGTCCAGCGTGCGCAGCGAGGCGTCGTCGCTGGCCCAGGCGAAGGTCATGATGCCGCCGTAGTAGGTCGGCACGGCCGCTTGATAGAACGTGACATCGTTGAAGTAGTGGCCGAGGCGTACGTGGCTGGTCACGGCTTCGTCCTGCTGTAAGAAGCAGACGCCATTTTGGGCGACGAAGATGCCACCGTCGTTCAGGCAGCGCTTGCAGCCTTCGTAGAAGGCGGACGTGAACAGGCTTTCACCGGGGCCGATCGGGTCGGTGCAGTCCGAGATGATGACGTCGAACGTCTCGTCCGTTTGATTGACGAAGTTCACGCCGTCGTCGATCACCAGCGAGAAGCGTGGGTCGTCGTAGGCACCGTTGCTGTGGCGCGGCAGGTATTCCTTGCAGAAGCTGACCACGCTGGCGTCGATTTCGACCATGGTGATCTGTTCGACGCTCTGATGACGACACACTTCACGCAGCATACCGCCGTCGCCGCCGCCGATGATCAGTACACGTTTGGCGTTACCGTGGGCCAGCAAGGGCACATGGGTCAGCATTTCGTGATAGATGAACTCGTCGCGTTCGGTGGTCTGTACGACACCGTCCAGCGCCATGATGCGGCCCATCGCTTCGTTTTCGAAGATGATGAGATCTTGGTGCTCGGTGCGTTCGCGGTAAAGCTCGCGGTCGACGGTAAAGTATTGGCCAAAACCGGCGTGGAGCGTTTCATTCCATGTCGCTTTGTGGGACATGTGATGACCTCCTGAAAGAGGGCCATAAAAGAGATGGCTTAAGAGGGGGAACCCCCGCGTGCCGTGAGCCTGAGCGCTTCGGCGTGGTGCGAGGAAGTGCTCGCCCGGGAGGGGCGAGCGCGCAGTATAGCTGATTGGGGTACTGGGGCAATGGGCGCGTTGCCGGAAGGGCGTCAGTGCTCGGATTGGGCCGTGATGCGTGCGATTAGTGCACGTAGCCAGTGTGTAGCGGGGTCTTGGTCCTGTGTTGTCGTCCACAGCAGTGACACGTCCGGCATGCCGAGGGTGAGAGGGATGGGCTGTTCGATCAGCCCAAAGCGTGGGCCGTAGCGGCGGGCTATGCGGGTCGGCAGTGTGCCGATCAGTGGGGCCGTGGCGACGGTATCAAGCACGCTCAGGAAATCGGCACTGGCGATGGCAACGTTGAGGCGGTGGCCCACGCGGTCGAGTGCTTCACTCAAACAGCCTTGCAGGTCTTCGCTCATTGTCACCAGCGCATGCGGTTGTTGGAGGTAGTTTTTCAGCGACAGTGGCGTTGAGAGGGACAGTTGGTCAGGGTTGAAGACGCAGCTCAGCGACTGGGCATACAGCATGTGTCGATGATAGCGCTGCGCGGGCGGGTCGAAACAGCCTATGGCGAAGTCGATCGCCTGTTCGTCCAGCTGGCGGGTGATGTCCTTGCGCAGCACGATGCGGCTGTGCACGCGTATCTGTGGCGCTTCACTGTTCAGATGGGCCGCTAGCGTTGGCATGACCAGCGTTTCTACCTCCTTCGACACACCGATACGAAAAAGGCGCTGATCCGTGGCGGGATCGAAAGCAGCGGGGGCATAGATGGTCTGCTGGAGCGACAGCAGGGCCGCTTCTATCGCTGGGGCGATGGCCGTAGCGCGGGCGGTGGGTTGCATGCGCGCGCCGACGCGGATGAACAGCTCATCCTGAAACAGCGTGCGCAGTACCGATAGGCTGTGGCTCATGGCAGGCTGCCCGACCTTGAGGCGAGTAGCGGCGCGCGTCACACTGCGGTCGCGCATCAAGGCATCGAAGGCGATCAGCAGGTTGAGGTCGAAGGCACGAAGATCGAAATGGTTGATGGCGGTCATGTTTCGCATCGATTTCAAAAATGATAGGGCATGGAATACGCTCCCTTGTAACGACCGTCAACCTGAGAGACCGCTATGCAGCCCTTAATGACCTTTCGCGTCGGTGACCTGACCGTCACGCGCATTCCCGAACAGCAGATGGACTTCGCTGATATTGGCACCCTGTTCCCCTATGACGATGCCGCCGTGCTGGCGCGCGACGTTGCCCGTTGGGGAGCCGCTTCTTACGATGCCGAACATCAGCGGTTGCGTCAGAGCATCCACTCGTGGCTGGTGCAGACACCCACGCATACGGTGCTGATCGACACCGGGTCGGGCAATGACAAGCACCGCCCCGGAGCGCCGATGTTCGATCATTTGCAGACGCCGTTTCTGGCCTATCTGCGCGAAGCCGGTGTGACGCCGGACGATGTCGACCTCGTGCTGGCGACTCACTTGCACGCCGATCATGTAGGGTGGAATACGGCACTGCGCGATGGTCGCTGGCGGCCGACGTTTCCGCGGGCGCGCTATGTCTTCTCTCAGCGTGAGTTTGACTACAACGCGGCGCTGAGTGAGAACGATACGGCGCGGGTGCAGCGGACGATCGACGCATTCGGCATGGGACAGCCCCATCACTTCCCGCGAGGCGGCGTGTTCGAGGACAGCGTACTGCCGGTGGTCGATGCTGGGTTGGCGGACCCTATTGCGATGGGAGAGAACGTGATGGGTTTCACATTTCACGCGTCCCCCGGCCACAGTGCTGACCACGCCTCCATTTCAGTGACGTCGCAGGGGCAGACGGCGCTGTTCTGGGGAGATGTTATGCATCATCCCGTGCAGGTGCTTCATCCGGAGGTCAATTCGCGCTATTGCGAGTTTCTACCGGCAGCGACGCAGTCACGGCAGCGCATGATGGCGTATGCCGAGGCCCACGAGGCACTGATTTTCACCACGCACTTTGGTGACAGTGGTGTGGGACGACTTCGCCGCGAGGGCGAGCAGGTCATGTGGGCGTTCGAGCAGGGGCTGTTGCGCTAGACGGTGAGTGCTTGGGCCGTCACGGCGAGCGTTTGCGGTGGGCGCGAGGGTGGGCATGATCGTAGCTTTCAGCCAGCTGTTGCCAGTCGAGCTGGGTATAGACCTGTGTCGTCGCGAGCTGGGCATGCCCCAGCAGTTCTTGAATGGCGCGCAGGTCGTGGCTGGATTCCAGCAGGTGGGTAGCGAACGAGTGGCGTAAGCGGTGGGGGTGAAGATGCTCGGGCAGCCCACGCTCGCGCGCCACAAGATCAAGTCGCTTCTGGATCGCACGGTGGCCGAGGCGGGTACCTTGCTGGCTCACAAACAGCGCAGGCTCTTCCGCTGCGGTGAATGTCGAACGAATGCCCAGCCAGTCCTTCAATGCTTGCGCAGCCTTGCGGCCAACGGGCACCTGGCGCGGCTTGTTGCCTTTCCCAATCACGCGTACGCGCTGGGCCTGAAGATCACCGAGATCGAGCGATGCGAGTTCGGCCAGTCGCAGTCCTGACGAGTAAAACAGTTCCAGCATGGCCTGATCGCGGAAGCCCAGCGGTGAGCCATCATGCGGCTCGTCGAGCATGCGGTTGAGCAGGTCGACGTCTACCGGATGGGGCAGGTGTTGTGGCTGGCGGGGAGTATCCAGCAGGCGAGCAGGGTTGCTGTCGATCAACTGTGCCGACAGCAACTGATCGCCAAGCTGCCGCAGGGCGGCCTGCCGACGCGCGAGCGTGCGGGCCGATAGGCCGCGGGTGCGTTCGCTGGCCAGATAGCGGCGCAGTAGCGCGGTCGAGAAATGCAGGGCCTGTGGCACATCAGGTGCCACTGCCTTGGTCAGAAACCCCATGAAATGCGCCAGATCACGGCGATAGGCGTCCAGCGTGGCAGGGCTTCGGCGTGAGGCTAGCCCGTGCAGTAGCTCATCAACGATGGGCTGTAGCGGCGCAGTCATGGTGTCCCTTCCTTATTCACTCAAGTTCGATACGGCCTTCGAATACTGTTGCGACGGGGCCGGTCATAAACAGTGACTCGTCAGGATGACCACTCCATTCGATGGTCAGCGTGCCGCCCGGCAGACGTACTTTGGTGCGCGTGTCCAGCAATCCGCGCCGAATGCCCGACGCAACGGCCGCGCAGGCACCGGTACCGCAGGCGCGTGTTTCGCCCGTGCCACGTTCGAAGACGCGTAGGTCGATGCGGCTGCGGTTCTTGATCTGCATGAAACCGACATTGACGCGACGCGGGAAGCGTTCGTGCGATTCCAAGACGGGACCGAGCGCTTCAACGGGGGCCTGTTCAACATCATCGACCAGCAGTACCGCATGCGGGTTGCCCATGGATACGACGCTAACATCGACCTGCGTCAACCCCGCCGTTTCCGTCGGCAGCGCCAAGGTATGCTCCAGCGCATCGTCATCGGCAATAAACGGCAGGCTGTCGGGAGCAAAGCGTGGGCTGCCCATATCGACGCGTACCTGCTGGTTCTGAGTGACGATCAGCGTCAGTGGGCCACCGGCCGTCTCGACATTGAGCGTGCGCTTGCGGGTGAGCTGCTTATCGCGTACGAAGCGGGCAAAGCAGCGCGCTCCGTTGCCGCAGTTTTCGACTTCGCTGCCGTCCGCGTTGAAGATACGGTAGCGAAAATCCATATCGGGGTGACGCGGTGGCTCAACCAGCAGCAGTTGGTCGAAGCCGATGCCGGTGTGGCGGTCGGACAGCTCGCCGATCTGCTCCGTGGTCAGACGCACCCGTTGGGTGATGCCGTCAACGACCATGAAGTCGTTGCCCAGGCCGTGCATTTTGGTGAAATTCAGCAGCATCTTGTGCTCCGGACAGTAGACGATGGCGCGAAGGCCCCGGTGGATTCGAGAATACCGCAGAGGGCTGGCGGGGCGCAGGCATGCACCCCGCAGCAGGCGACCGTGCGGTCAGTGAGGCAGGCAGTGCTCGCCGTGCCACAGCGAGGCGATGGTCTCGCGCTCGCGTACGACATGGCATGCGTTGCCGTCGACCATCAGCTCAGCCGGACGGGGGCGGGCATTGTAGTTTGAGGCCATGGTGAACCCGTAGGCACCGGCTGAGAACACTGCCAGCAGATCGCCCGCGGCCAGCGACAGTTCGCGCTCTTTGCCGAGGAAGTCGCCAGATTCACAGACCGGACCGACGATGTCGAAGGCGGCATGCGTGCGCTCCTTACCATCGTCTTGTTCGTTGACGCGTTCGATGCGTTGCCAAGCCTGATACAGCGAAGGGCGAATCAGGTCGTTCATGCCGGCATCGACGATCGCAAAGGCCTTGGCATCTGACAGTTTCACGAACTCGACCTGCGTCAGCAGGATCCCCGCATTGGCCGCAATGGAACGGCCCGGTTCGAGGATCACGCTGAGCGAGCGGGTGTAGTCGTGCGCGTCAAGGCGACGGCGGACTTCCGCTGCGTACTCGGTCAGTGACGGCGGCACTTCGCCCTGATAGTCGACGCCTACGCCGCCGCCTAGGTCGATGTGTTTCAGGGTGATGCCCTGAGCCGCCAGCTTGCCGATCAGCACGATCACGCGGTCGAGCGCGTCGAGGAACGGTGTCAGCGTTGTTAGCTGAGAACCGATATGGCAGTCGACACCGACGATATCAAGGTGTGACAGCGACTGCGCATGCAGGTATGCCTCTTCGGCATCTTCGATCGCAATGCCGAACTTGTTGTCTTTCAATCCCGTAGAAATATACGGGTGGGTGTTCGCATCGACGTCCGGATTGACGCGCAGTGAGATCGGCGCGCGCTTGCCCAGTCGAGCCGCCACAGTATTGAGGCGATCCAGCTCGGGCACGGATTCGATGTTGAAGCATTTAATGCCTGCCGACAGTGCGCGGGCCATTTCGTCTTCGCGCTTAGCAACGCCGGAGAAGACGACGCGGGAAGCATCGCCGCCTGCGGCCAGCACGCGTTCGAGCTCACCGACCGACACGATGTCGAAGCCTGCGCCGAGGCGGGCCAGCAAATTCAGTACGGCCAGATTGCCGTT
Source organism: Zymobacter sp. IVIA_12111.31 C1 (assembly GCF_047495495.1). GTDB lineage: Bacteria > Pseudomonadota > Gammaproteobacteria > Pseudomonadales > Halomonadaceae > Zymobacter. The sequence goes on along the minus strand of NZ_CP179930.1, from coordinate 2,718,721 downwards.
GGCCTTAAGCGCGTAGCAGACCAGCGCATTCTGAGCGGCGAAGGCCTGCTGGTAGGCGTTGAAGTGTTCGGTGAAGGCCTGCCGAGAGTACACATAGCATGGCGTGCCGTGAATGCGGGCGACCTCTCTCAGGTCGACCGCTTCGGCATGCAGTACGCCATCACGGCGTACGAACGGATTCGTCATTGATCAACCCCTGCACGGTAGGGTGTCCATTCGATGTTGGACCATTTTTTCGCCGGAGAGACGGTCGGCACCGCTGGGGCAGGTGTCGGTGCAGGCGCCTGTGCGCTGGGTTGCGGGCGTACAGGCTGAACCTGCGGCCTTGTCTGCGGCTGCGGCGCGACCTCTGGAGTCGGTGCTGCCTGAACGGCGCCCTTGTGCGCGATCGGTGTCGTCACTGCCGGAGCCGCCGGACGTTCTTCCTGCGAACGGGCCGGAACCGGTGAGCTGGACGCTGACGGTGCGGTGGTCTTCGGTGCTTCCTGAGCGTTGTCAGGTGTAGCGGCCGGCAGCTGATAATCGTTGGCCGGATCGTATTTGGTACGAGCGGTCTGATCGTCAGGCATGTAAAGCGGGCCGGTCTGACCACAGCCTGCAAGCGTGGTCAGCATGACCAGCGCCGCCGTCAGCGGCGCAAGGGCGCGAGTGTTCATGACAGGCGGGACTCCTCTCCTTGGGCATTCTGTGACGCGGTCAGACGAGACAGGGCATCCCTTGCCCGCTGTGCTGCCGCGCGAACCTGATCGGGGGCGGTGCCACCGATGTGGTTACGAGCATTGACGGAACCTTCGAGGGTCAGGACGTCGAAAACATCGTCGCCGATCACGTCGGAGAACTGACGCAGTTCGTCCAGCGACATTTCGGACAGATCCTTGCCCTGCTCGATACCATAGGCCACGGACTTACCGACCACTTCATGCGCGTCGCGGAACGGCGTGCCTTTGCGTACCAGATAGTCGGCCAGATCGGTGGCAGTGGAATAACCGCGGCGTGCGGCTTCGTACATGCTGTCACGGCGCGGTTCCAACGCAGGCACCATGTCGGCGAACGCTTTCAGGCAGCCCTTGACGGTGTCGAGGGTGTCGAACAGCGGTTCCTTGTCTTCCTGGTTGTCTTTGTTGTAGGCCAGCGGCTGCGACTTCATCAGCGTCAGCAGGCCCATCAGATGGCCATAGACGCGACCGGTTTTGCCGCGCACCAGTTCAGGCACGTCGGGGTTTTTCTTCTGCGGCATGATGGAAGAGCCTGTGCAGAAGCGGTCCGGCAGGTTGATGAAGTTGAACTGTGCGCTGGTCCACAGCACCAGCTCTTCGCTCATGCGGGACATGTGCATCAGCAGGATGCTGGCGAACGATGCGAATTCGATGGCGAAGTCACGGTCGCTGACGGCATCCAGCGAGTTCTCGGACGGGCGTTCGAAGCCCAGCAGTTCAGCGGTAACGTGGCGGTCGATCGGGTAGGTCGTACCGGCCAGCGCAGCAGCACCCAGCGGCAGAATGTTGACGCGCTTGCGGCAGTCCAGCAGGCGTTCGTGATCGCGGGTGATCATTTCCTGCCACGCCAGCAGATGGTGGCCGAACGTAACCGGCTGTGCCGTCTGCAGATGGGTGAAGCCCGGCATGATGGTGTCGGCTTCACGCGCGGCCAGTTCGATCAGGCCGGAGCGCAGGCGTGCCAGCTCTTCAGCCACAATGTCGATCTCATCGCGCAGATAGAGACGAATATCGGTCGCGACCTGGTCGTTGCGGGAACGGCCTGTATGCAGTTTCTTGCCCACGTTACCGATGCGCGCGGTCAGGCGGGCTTCGATGTTCATGTGGATATCTTCGAGCGATACGGACCATTCGAACTGACCGGCTTCGATTTCTGCTTCGATCGCACGCAGTCCGTCGATGATGGTATCGGCTTCTTCTTTAGTCAGAACGCCCACTCGCTGCAGCATGGTCGCATGCGCGATGGAACCACGGATGTCGTGGTGATAGAGGCGCTTGTCGAAACCGATGGACGCGGTGAAGGCTTCGACGAAAGCGTCGGTGGGTTCGTTGAAACGTCCGCCCCAGGGCTTGTCTGTGGGTTGCGTCATGAGAATGGCGTTCCTTGCTAGAATAGCGAAAAGAGTGATGGTGAGGTGCCGGTCGTCTACGCATTGTGGCCTATCGCGATTGGACGAAGATCGACACCTTGCTGTTATGTCGTTGGGCCATGAAGCTCAGACGACGCTTGCGGACTGGCCGACGCCTCTGATCGTGTCAGTGGCGCTGGCAGGATGCAAGTCGAGCCGTTCGCTCTGGCACGGGGCCATGGCGGCCTGTGATACGGTAACCCCTGTCTCGCAAGTGTATCCTCGAAAGTGTATCAGAGTCGGCGCGATGTACCCGCTGCCTGCCTTTGAACGACAGAGGTCCCCATCCCCAAGGATGATACCATGCCCGAAAGGCAGCAGAATGCTCTGCTGCACCGGAAATCCAAGATGCTGTGAACGGTGAGCCTGTGACCCGAGAAATTCTGCGTATCGCAACCCGCAAAAGCCCGCTGGCACTCTGGCAGGCGGAGCACGTCAAAGCCCTCCTCGAAGCCCGGTTCCCCGCATGCCGTATCGAACTGATCGGTCTGTCGACGCGCGGTGACCGAATACTGGACGCGCCGCTCGCCAAAATCGGTGGAAAAGGGCTGTTCGTCAAGGAGCTGGAAGAAGCGCTACTGGACGGAAGGGCTGATTTGGCCGTTCATTCCATGAAGGATGTGCCCATGGCGTTTCCCGACGGATTGGGGCTGACCGCCGTACTGGCCCGCGAAACCCCGACCGATGCCCTTGTCTCGCAGCACTACACTTCGCTGGATGCGCTGCCGGAAGGCGCGCGCGTCGGTACGTCGAGCCTGCGCCGTCGCCTTCAGCTTCTGGAAGCGCGTCCTGACCTGAAGATCGACAGCCTGCGTGGCAGCGTGCAGACCCGCCTGAGTCGCTTGGACGACGGCACGTTCGACGCCATCATTCTGGCCGCTTCGGGCCTGAAACGCCTAGGACTGGGCGATCGCATCACACAGGAACTGGCGCCAGAACTGATGTTGCCTGCCTGCGGTCAAGGGGCGCTGGGGATCGAAAGTCGCCTAGACGATGTCGAACTCAACGAGATGCTGAGCGTCCTGCGCGACCGCGACACCACCCGCTGTGTGCTGGCCGAACGTGCGATGAACACGCGGCTGGACGGAGGCTGTCAGGTGCCGATCGGCGGTTATGCACGGCTAACTGACGAAGGCCGCACGCTGTGGTTGCGGGCCCTTGTGGGTACGCCCGAAGGCGATGTCGTGGTACGTGAAGAGCGCAGCGGCCCCGCCGACCAGCCGGAAGCGCTGGGGCGTGCCGTCGCGGAAGGTCTGCTGGCACAGGGAGCCGGGGACATCCTGTCGAGGGTCTATGCGGACCATCAGTAACCGCGTGACTCGTAACGATCACATGAAAGGTGCTGGGCAGCCGGAATGTTAGCCCGGTGCCGGGCAAGAGGGGGTTGTCATGACAGAGGCAGTCGATTTCCAGATTCGTCGACCGGTACTTATTGCGCGCCCGGGGGCGAGGGCGCAGTTGCTTGAGGAAGCACTGGCCAATCACGGCTATGCTACGGTTATGCTTGGCGTGATGACCCTCGACCCGGTGACGCCTGATCCAGAGGATGTGCTGCGCTGGTGCCGCCAACCGCCGGATTGGGTCATCTGTATCAGCCCGACCGCTGTAACACGCTGGGCTGAAGAGGTGGGCGATCGCGGTCACCGCCTGTGTCGCGCTGGCGTGCATTGGGCGGCAACGGGCAGCAGCACACAAGAGTTGATCGCGGAACACTTCGGTCGCACATCACTGGCGCCCGAGCCGGACAACGAAGAAGAAGGTACCAGCGCCAGCGAAGCCTTGCTGGCACTGCCCGAGTTTCAGGACATGACAGGGCAGCAGATTCTGATCGTCAGTGGTCATGGCGGTCGTCCGCTGCTGGAAGAGACGCTGCGCGCTCGCGGGGGCGAGGTGAACATCCTGCCGCTGTACGAGCGCAATCTGCACAACCCCACCTTTGAGGGGCAGCGCTATCTGGAAGCGGGCAACTATGCGGCCATGATCGTGACCAGCCGAGAGCAGCTCGACCATCTGAAGGACTGGTGCGGGGCCATAGCGTTCCGACGTCCGCTGATTGTCTCTAGCCGCCGACTGGCCGAGCACGCCGCAGAACAAGGATATCAGCGCATCGTGATCGCACGCGATGCGACCCCAGGCGCACTGGCCAGTGCGATGGTGCGCCGGGCCGCACACTGCGACACCGCCGATGCGGATGACGCAGACGATCGACAGATCGACGATGATTTCGGGAACGATGAGGTGCAGCAGGACGATGCACCCGACAGCGACAAGGCAAGCGACTCATGACACGACAGCATGACTCAGGCAAGGATGACGAGGTTAAGCACGACGTGAGTGACACGCCCTCAGAAGAAACCACCGTCGAGGCTGCACCGCACAACGTGGCCAGCGATGACGCGCCGGATACCGTCTCCACACAGGATGACGTTCGCACGCGCCGCCAGCCACCGTGGGTGTGGGGTGCTGGCATCGTCGCGTTGCTGTTGCTGGGCGGCCTTGGCTGGTCGTTCTATCAGAACAGCACAACGCAAGGGCAGCTGGAACAGCTCGGCAGCGAACTGAGTGCTCTCAAGAAGAACAGCCTTGCACAGAGCGCACTGGATCAGGCCGTATTACCGCTGCAAGCGCAGCTTCAGGGTGTCGATGAGCGCATCGGCGCTGTACAGAAACGGCTGGACGATCACCGTACCGCCGATGGGCGCTATGTCGAGATCGACTACCAGTTGCGCATGGCGCTTCAGCGGCTGGCCCTCAATCGCGATATCCGTGGCACGCTGGAGCTGCTGAAAAGTGCCGATCAGCGGATCACCGAACTGAATGATCCCGTCTTCCTGCCCGTACGCGAAAGCATCCAGTCCGCCATGGCCGCGCTGAACAACGTCAGTGCGCCAGATGTTGATGGTCTTTATCTGCAACTGGCGGCTGAATCGCGTGCACTGGATGGGCTGTCGATGTCACAGAGTCTGGCGTCGATGACCCCCGAACACCAGCAGTCCGAACAGGCTGCTGCCGATGCGCCGCAGCCCAGCTGGTGGAAGCGCCAGCTATCGCGTGTTGGGCATGAGATGAAAGAACTGGTGGTGGTGCGCTACAACGATCAGGCACTGAATGAACTGCTAATGCCCGAGCAGGAAAGCGCGATCCGCGAACATTTGCGGATGACGTTCTCCGAAGCGCAGATGGGGCTGTTGAATCAGTCGCCGACTGTCTACACCCATGCGCTGCAGAGCGCGACCGAAACGCTGCAGCGCTACTTCCCGCAGGATGATGCGCGCGTGAAGGGCGTGATCGACCGCATTAATGCGCTTTCGCAGCAGTCGATCCGTCCTGATCTTCCAGACGTGACCGGTGTGCTCCAGCAATGGCAGCAGGCTGTGGAACGCCGCCACGCACAGCAGCAACCAGGAGCCTGATGATATGCGCAAGCTGATCCTTATCATCGTGGGCGCCCTGATCGCAGGCACACTGCTGGGCCAGCTGATGCTGTCCGTGCATGGCTTCTGGCATATCCGTGCGGGTCACTACGATATCTATGTTCGCTCGTTTATGGGCGGTCTGATCCTGCTGATCGTACTGTTCACACTGGGGCTGTTCCTACTGCGTCTGCTACGCGGCATGCATCATCCCGTACGGCGCATGAAGCAGTGGCGGTCGCGCGTGCGCAGCCGCCGTGCCGTCAAGCGTACCAACCGCGGTGTGGAGGCGATGGGTCAAGGGCGTTGGAAGAAGGCTGAGAAACTACTGCGCACTACAGCTGACGATGCGCCCACGCCCGTGGTGAACTATCTGTTCGCAGCCCAAGCCGCACATTATCAAGGGCATTTCGAACAAGCGCAGGAACTGCTTCAAGTGGCGGCCCGCAAAGCGCCTTCGGCAGTAGAAGCGATCGACTTGGTTAAGGCTGAGCTGATGATCGACCGCCAGCAGTACGAGCAGGCGCTGGCGACGCTAACCCGCTTGCTGCGGGCGCATCCCGAGCATCCTCAAGTGCTGAAACTGCTGCGTCAGGTCTATGCGCGCGTCAACGACTGGACCGGCATGCGCCAGATCCTGCCTCGCCTACAGAAGCTGACGACCGAGCGCGACTATGCCCAGCTGGAAGATCACACCTACGCGGCGCTGTTCGATCAGCTGAGTGCGCATACGGGCGATACCGATACGCTGCTGAGTCAAGCGCGCCAGCTGTGGCGGGAACTGCCCAGCGAGCGTCAAGAGGCGCCATCAATGATTGCCCTCTATAGCGATGCGTTGGTGCGCGGCGGTGCGACAGATGACGCGACCAAACTGCTGCGTCAGGGCATTGAGCGCCACTGGTCGCCTCTGTTGCTGCAACGCTATAGCGTATTGCCAGAGGATGCCGCTGCTCTGCTGAAGAAAGCGGAAGGTTGGCTCGAACAGCACAGTCATGATTCTGAGCTGTTGCTGTGCCTAGGACGGCTTTCGGTACGCTGTGGGCTGTGGGGTAAGGCCCAACGCTACTTTGAGGACGCCGGTCGACTGCGTCAGGACAGCGTGGCTAACGGTGAACTGGCGCGACTGTTCTTCCTACAAGGAGATAGAGCGCGCAGCGAGCTGGCGTTAGAGAAAAGCCTTGGGGCGTTGCAACTGCCCCAGTTGCCGGGCGTTCAGTAAACGCCATGCGTGCCCGTTGGCAAATGTCGATATAAAAGAGGGAGGCCTGATTCAAGGCCTCCCTCTTTTCGGTTTAGTGCGGCATGAGCAAGAGCGGATGAGCAGGTCATATCCGTGCTTCATTCGGCGTGTTTCCCGTTTGATATGAGTCTGCTGGCGACGCGCATGTCTGCTTAGAGTGTCATCGTGCAGCATCAGGGTTTGTGGTGCGTTCGGGGTGAGCGCTAAGCCAGAACAGCGCCATCAAGGCTGCCAATGCTAGCCCTCCAATGCCCGCGGAGAATAGCGTCGCTGCCAGTGTCAGCCCCACGGCATATGCCGCCAGCCCTAGCCCGACGACGGGAATCACCGATGCCAGATACAGTATTAGAAAGAACATGCTGGTGACACTGGCACGATCGGCCTCACGGCTGAGGCGAGTCATTTCTCCCAGTCCGGCACGCAGGGCAATGCCTTGACCAATACCCGCCACTACCCCGCCCAGTGCCAGCATCACTGGCGTCACGGTACCGATGCTGATACCGATCAGCGCCATGCCCAGTGCGAGCAGTGCGGCACCTATAGGCAGGCGCATCGCAATGGGCAGCCGCTGTTGCCCTGTCTGGCCCACTGCCGAGCCGAGGAAGATCAGCAGCGCCATGGTGCCAATCGCCAGTGGCATATGAATGCCCATCAGCTGACCCATGACATTCGGTACGGCTGAGGTGAAGATCCCCATCACCGCGAATCCCGCGAACCCGGCGACAGCCGCTGGAATGAACGGGCGCAGCAGATAGTGCGGCACGTAGGGGCAGCGGATACGCAGCAGTGGGCCTGGTTCGGGTGTGGGTGCGGTCTCGGCCGTCTTCCACACCATCACTGCTGCTACGGCCAGCGCCACTACGTCGATGATGAAGATGCTTTGTCCCGGTGCTGGCAATAGCATGGCCGTGGACGCTGAGATAACGGGGCCGATGCCCAACCCGACCATGTTGGCGAGCGTCGCGAGCAGCGCCGCTCTGGACTGCCGTTCCGGCGGTGCAGATTCGACAATCTGCGTGGTCGCGGTAGCGGTGAACAGCCCCGCCGAAATGCCTGAAATTAGTCGTCCCAGCATCAGCGTGCCGATACCCTGCGAGAACGTGAAGACCAGTGCACTCGCTATGCCCAGCAGGCAGGCGGCCAGCATGACCGGGCGTCGGCCCGTGCGGTCGGATAGGTTGCCAGCCAGCAGCAGTGTGCCCAAGACACCAATGCCGTAAGCGCTGAAGATGACGGTCGTCATCAGCAGTGCGAAGCCGAAATGACGCTGATAGTAGGGGTAGAGCGGTGTTGGCAGCGTAGTGCTGGCCATGCCGACGAGCAGAACGAATGCCGTCTGGCCGCTGTGTCGGAGGGACATGGGCAATTGCTCCAGCGAAGCCGTACCGGTTGGCACGGTCCGTGCGTGATAATCGAGTGCATCCCTATGCTACGGGCAGGTGTTCTATCGGCGCAGTGTCATAGTGGCGCAGTGTTGAGTGGCAGCGCTTGATCGAGCCAGGTCAGCTGAAAGTCCGCTTAAGACTGGTCAAGGTGAGGGATGCTCGATAGGCTATGGCGAGGCCTGGCCTTGACGCAATGGCTCGGCCCTTACCGAGGGCAACGGCCCTGACACGACAAGAGGACGGTTGGATGAAGGCAAGGGGTTGGTATTCTGGTCTGGTATTGAGCATGGCGGCGGCACTAATGGGCGGCGTCGCACAGGCTGAAACGTCAGCAACGGCGGGCGTTACCGCGGCGCAGTTGGTCGAGCGCGCACCGATTCACTGGGTATCCATCGCTCAGATCGAGAAGAGTCTGGAAGGCGTTCCGCCTATGAACGTCGGCTTCGACATCGACGACACCGTGCTGTACTCATCGCCCGGTTTCTACCGCGGCATTCAGATCTATGGCGATCATTTCTCGTCGAACCCCGAGTTCTGGCAGCTGATGAACAATGGCTGGGACGCCTACAGCATCCCCAAAGAAGTCGGCCGCGAGCTGATCGCCATGCACCTGCGCCGTCATGACCGCATCTATTTCATCACCGCGCGTGCTGCATCGCAGACCGAAACCGTCACCAATCTGTTGCAGAAGACTTTCAACATCCCGGCCAGCGAGATGCATCCGGTTATTTTCACTGGCATTCGCCCTGGCGAAAACACCAAGACCCCGTGGCTCGGTAAGCTGAACATCAAGCTTTACTACGGTGATGCCGACTCCGACATTGAAGCGGCTCAGGCCGTTCACGGTCGCGGCATCCGTGTCCTGCGCGCCTCCAACTCCACCTACGTTCCGCATCCACAGGCCGGTGCGCTGGGTGAAGAAGTCATCGTCGGTTCCGATCACTGATGAGGGCATGCCGCTTCGCCTGACGGCTGTCTTGTAAGCAAAAGCCCCTGTGCATCTGAGTTATGCACAGGGGCTTTTTATTTCTGGGCCATACTAAAAGCGGCCCTGAGGCGAGAACATGGGGCAGCGAAAAGCCATCCGGGTACACGGCGACTGCCGATTGTCGGATGGTGCACGACAGAAAGTGCCCCATATGCGCGTATCTGAACGAGAACCGCGCAGTGGTGCGGTCTGTGTGCGTGCGTGGCCGTGTTGCTCGCAAGGCTTTTCAATGGCCTATAGAGGGAACACGGTTATTTCCACGTGGTCAAACAGGCAATCGTTCAGGAAGCGGGCGTCGTATCCTGATCGTCGATGGCAGTCGACGTGGGGCACAGCCACTGGTTCAGGCGCTTTTCGAGCTCGTCGATACCGGATTTGGTATGCGATGAGAACAGCTGCACCGTGACCATGTCTTCCCATTCGTGAAGCGCACGACGAACGCGCAGTAGCTCGTTCTTCGCTGCACCGCGCTTGAGCTTGTCGGATTTGGTCAGCAGGATGTGCACCGGCATATCGGCTTCATCGGCCCACGCCAGCATCTGCTGGTCGAACTCGGTCAGCGGGTGACGGATGTCCATCATCAGCACGATGCCGCGCAGCGACTGGCGGCCGTGCAGGTATTCGGACAGATGGTGTTGCCACTTGCGCTTGACCTCTTCGGGCACCTTGGCGAAGCCGTAGCCCGGCAGGTCGACGATGCGGTGATCATCATCGCCGACGGCAAACAGGTTGATGAGCTGCGTGCGTCCCGGCGTCTTGGACGTACGCGCCAGTGCTTTCTGACGCGTTAGCGTATTGATGGCGCTGGACTTCCCAGCATTGGAACGTCCTGCGAAAGCGACTTCTGCCCCCGTATCGGCAGGGCAGTGGGCCAGCGTCGGCGCGCTCATGATGAAGCGTGTGTGCTGGTAGGCCAGCGTCATGCTGGGCGTGATCGATGTGGGCTGCTGTTCTGACATAGGGGACTTCCTGTAAAAAGGCAGGTGAAAGTGTAACATCAGGGTACGTCGGTGCGGTAAGAGGCCTGCCATTGTCTTCATCATGCAGGAAACGCACTGCATCATCGCCCCCGACAACGTCAACGATACCGCCTCGGGTCATCGCTTAGAGCACCGACAGGCCGTCTCGTTCATGAATCCACATGAGAAAGGAAGAGTAGACACGATGATCAAGAAACTGATGACGCTGATCTGCGGCGTGGGGCTGGCCTTCATGGCGCTGACCGCACAGGCCAGTGACTATAAGACCCTCGACACCCCTGTCGATGTTCAGGTGCCGGCGGGCAAAATCAAGGTCGAAGAGATCTTCTGGTACGGCTGTCCGCACTGCTACGAGTTCGAACCGACCTTCACCAAATGGGCCGCTGAACAGAAGGATGACGTTGTCGTTGACCGCATGCCTGCGCCGCTGGGCCGCCTGTGGGCCACGCACGCACGCGCCTACTATGCCGCCAAGGCACTGGGCATCTACGACAAAGTGCATGAACCGTTCTTCAACGCCGTTCAGCAGCGCCAGCCGCTCAACGATGACGAGCACATTGCCGAGTTCTTCTCACACTATGGTGTCAGCAAGGACGACGCGCTGAAAGCGCTGCAGAGCTTCGGCGTGAAGAGCCAGATCAACATCGCATCATCAGCCCTACGTTCCTATGGCCTGATGGGTGTACCGGCGATCGTTATCAACGGCAAGTACGTCATCAACATGGACGGCAGCACGAGCGTCACTACCCCTGAAGGTATGCTGACGGTGGCCGATCAGTTGATTGATCAGCTTCGTCGTGAGGCACATACTGGGAAATAATACTGATGCAAGCTGCATCAGCATTCGGGAGAGATTATGGTGAGTGTTGATGCAGCGGCTGTGACGCATGAAACAACATCTTTGCACGCATCGGCAGCCTGTTGCCGCAGCGCAGAGGAGCAGCCATGAACGCCGCTTCTCCTGAGACGCTGGTGACGGCTGTTCAAGATGCCCGCCCGTTGCGGGTGCTGACCTTCAACCTACAGGTCGGCATCAGTACCCACGCTTGGTACCAGTACCTGACCAACAGCTGGCAGCACGTCTTGCCCAACAGCAAGCGGCAGGAACGGCTGGCGGTCATCGGTCGTTTCCTCGGCCACTTCGATATCGTGGGGCTGCAGGAGGTCGACGGTGGCAGCTTTCGGTCGGGTAACGTCAATCAGGTCGATTATCTGGCCCAGCAGGCCGGAGCGCCGTTCCATTATCAGCAGCTCAACCGTAACCTCGGGCGTCTCGCCCAGCACAGCAATGGGCTGTTGAGCCGCTTCCAGCCGACCCGTGTCGTCAACCATCGTTTACCAGGCCCTCCCGGTCGCGGCGTCATGCACGCCCAGTTCGGAGACGGTGCCGATGCCCTGCACCTGTTCGTCGCTCACCTGTCGCTTGGCATTCGCACGCAGAAGCGCCAGCTGGACTTTCTGTGTGAACTGATGTCGTCATGCCGTCATGTCATTCTTGTGGGCGACCTCAACTGTACGCGCGCCCACCTCGAGCAGCACACCGGACTGTGCGAAGTAATGAACTTCGATCAGACGCCAGAGCAGCTGAGCTATCCCGCCTGGGAGCCAAAACGCGCACTTGATCACATTCTTATTTCGCCCACCTTGCAAGTGGCGAACTCGCAAGTGCTTCCACCGCTGTTTTCGGATCACCTACCGCTGTCAGCAGATATCATTCTGCCTCCAGCCTGTCACAAGATGCTGGTAGTTCGCTGATTTCACAATATTCATATGCCCGGCACGCTTTTGTGATCGGGCCTGTGGATAGCTCGGTGCGCTATCGTTAGCGCCCTCATTGTGCGACGACCTATGTACCTGTGTTCACCATAGCCTCGAGCGCAGCACGATCCGGCAGCATGTCACTCACAACCATCCAAGCTAACGACCTTGTCTTCCAAGACCATGCCATCATTCCGATCACAGGAACTCATCATTACGGGCATCAGCAGTGCTGCCGGTGCCGCCCGTATCGAGCGAATACTGCAACACCTGCCCGGCGTAAGACAGGCCAGCGTGAACGTTGCGTCGAGTACGGTCCATATCTCGCTTGACGCTTCGGGCGTGACGCTTTCCGACGTGATCCAGACCATCGAACGGGCAGGGTTTGGTATCCAGCGTGAGCCGCTCCCGCGTGGCGAGGCCAATGCTCCACGGCGCGAGCAGCAACCCTTTGCTCGCCGTGATGTCATCGGACTGGCGGTGGCCGTCCTGCTGAGTCTGCCGCTCTTAGTGCAGCTGTTAGGGATGTTCATGTTGCCGACGATCGAACTGCCAGCGTGGGTGCAGTGGGCGCTGGCCACACCGATCCAGCTATGGTGCGCGCGATCGTTCTATGTGAAAGCATGGCGAGCATTGCGCCGCCGGCAGACGAACATGGATGTCCTAGTCGCGTTGGGAACAGGCATCGCCTATGGCTTCAGCACGTTGGCACTGTGCCTGCGATTGAACGTGCCACTGTATTTTGATACCAGCGCTATGGTGGTGACGTTGGTGCTGTCAGGGCGCATGCTGGAAGGTCTGGCACGATGTCGGGCCGGCGCTGCCATTGACATGCTGCTGGCGCTGCGGCCACGGCAGGCTCATGTCGAGCGTAACCGCGCTCTGATCGACGTGGATGCTGATCAGCTGAGGCTTGGCGATACGCTGGTGGTGCGCCCCGGCGAAAAGCTGCCTGCCGATGGCGTCATCATTGACGGTACCTCGGAGCTGGATGAGTCGGTGCTGAGCGGTGAAAGCCAGTATGTGTGCAAGCGTGAAGGGCACGAAGTCTTCGCCGCCACACTCAACTGCACGGGAACGCTGCGCATGAAGGCGACCCGTATCGGCAACGACACTAGCCTTGCCCGCATTATCTCGCTGGTCGAACAGGCGCAGCGCTCTAAGGCACGTGTGCAGCGGCTGGCTGATCGTGCCGCCACCTATTTTATTCCTATCGTACTGATCATCGCCGCGCTGACGTTTTTTGTCGGTTGGGGATGGAGCGGCAATGCGCTGAATGCCTTGCTGAGTGCTGTGGCGGTACTGGTTATCGCGTGCCCGTGCGCGATCGGCTTGGCGGCCCCTACGGTGGTGATGGTCGGCATGGGGCGCGGGGCTACAGCCGGACTGCTGTTCCGGCATGCGCAGGCGTTAGAGCAGATGCGCCACGTTGATACGTTGATCATGGATAAGACCGGTACGCTGACCGAGGGGCGTCCGAAGGTGGTGAGTATGACCAAGGCCCCAGGGGTGAGCGAACGTGATCTGCTGAGTGCCGCCTATGGTGTGGAACAGTACTCTGAGCACCCGCTGGCCCAAGCGCTGGTGCGTCATGCTCAGGCCGCCGATATCGCTCCATTGGGCGTGATTAATGTGAAGCTGCATCCCGGTCGTGGCGTGATCGGCCAATTGAACGATGACGTCGTGGCCTCGGGGTCGGTCAGCTTCGTGCGCGAACTGTCGCTGCTCGGAGACCCCGTCTTCGATGCTGTATCACGGGCATGGATCGACCGCCAAGAAGAGCAGGGCATCACGGTCATCGGTATCGTGCTCGGCCAGCATGTCATGGGCTATGTTGGTCTGAGCGACCGTCTGCGTTCCGGCGCTAGACGCACGGTCAAACGACTGCATGAACAGGGTGTTCATGTCGTAATGCTGACCGGAGACGCCGCACGGGTGGCCGCCCGCGTTGCCGGTGAGGTGGGTATCGACGAAGTGATCGCGGGCGTGCTGCCGGAAGGTAAGGCCGCCACCGTCGAGATGCTCCAGCAGCGAGACGGCAAGGTAGCGATGCTGGGGGACGGCATTAACGATGCTCCCGCGCTGGCCACCGCCGATGTCGGCATCGCAATCGGGGCGGGCGCAGACGTATCGCTGGAAGCCGCCGATATCATTCTGACCCACAACCGACTCGAAGGCGTGCTGGATGCCCTCTCGCTTTCAAGGGCCACGCTGCGGCGCATCTATCAGAACCTGTTCTTTGCCTTTTTCTATAACGGACTGGGTATTCCGCTGGCGGCCTTTGGCCTACTCAATCCCGTGATTGCCGGTGCGGCGATGGTGATGAGTTCCGTTTCTGTGATCGTGAACTCGCTGCTGCTGCAACGCTGGCAGCCGTCATCGCACAGCCACACGCGCTATCCACATTCAGGTTTGTCGCAGTAGCGGCGATGGGACGATTGAAAAAGAAAGGGCCGCGTTAAGCGGCCCTTTGTCGTTGCGTAGCAGATGATGCCTATGACCTCGGCTGTTCGGTCGGTGGCGTCTGAGTCTGCTCGGCGTGGTGCTCTTCCAGCAGCTCCTTGGCTTCTTCAGGCGACGCGGCGGTCGGCGTGGAGCCACGCAGCGGGCGGTTGGCCGTTTCGCGCGTCATCAGGATCGTGATGAAGCCGATGGCCGCGGCCCCCATCATGTAGATGGCCGGCATCATCAGATTGTGAGTGACATCAATAAGCCATGCCGTTACCAACGGTGTCGTCCCGCCAAACACGGAGACCGACACGTTGAAGGCAATGGCCAGCGCGCCGTAGCGGATGCTGGTGGGGAACAACGCCGGCAGGGTGGAGGGCATGGTGCTAGTGAAGCAGTTCAGCAGCGCGGCCAAAATCATCAACCCGACGAAGATCGACAGATGCGATCCTTGCTGGATCAGCACGAAGCACGGCCATGCCAGTAGAAACGTACCGATGCAGCCCGCCATAACGACCGGACGTCGCCCAACACGATCGCACAGCAGCCCCAAAAAGGGTTGGATCACCATCATGAGCAGCATGACGATCAGGATCATCAACAGCCCGTGATTGGTATCGTATTTAAGGTTCGCCGACAGGTAGGTTGGCATATAGGACAGCAGCATGTAGTCGGTCACGTTGAAGACCAGCACTAGCCCAATACAGATCGCCAACTCCCGCCAATGGCCCCATAGCCGTTTGAAGAACTCGGTATGTGTCTGCGTTTCCTGAGGCTCCGCACTTTCTTCTAGCGCCTGGAATGCCGGTGTTTCTTCCAGCTTCAGACGCAGATACAGACCGATGAGTCCCAGTGGCCCGGCAATGAAGAACGGAATGCGCCAGCCCCAGTCCAGCAACGTCTCGCGGTCCATCACCGCAGATATCCCGGTCACCAGCGCCGCCCCCAGCACGTAGCCCGCCAGCGTCCCGAACTCTAGCCAGCTGCCCATAAAGCCACGCTTGCGGTCCGGCGAATATTCGGCGATGAAGGTCGCGGCGCCACCATATTCCCCACCGGTTGAGAACCCCTGCA
This sequence comes from Zymobacter sp. IVIA_12111.31 C1, assembly GCF_047495495.1. Lineage (GTDB taxonomy): Bacteria > Pseudomonadota > Gammaproteobacteria > Pseudomonadales > Halomonadaceae > Zymobacter. The sequence continues at coordinate 2,703,310 of NZ_CP179930.1, read as the reverse complement.
CCAATCGCGCGATCAGCAGCAGTATGGGCGCGGCAATACCGATGGTGGCATAGCTGGGAATCAACCCAATGCAGAAGGTGCTGATCGCCATGATAATCATCGTTGCGGCCAGCACCTTCTGACGCCCAACCCTGTCGCCCAGTGGGCCAAAGAATAGGCCCCCCAACGGACGCACCAGAAAGGCAATCGCAAAGGTGGCAAAAGTGGCCATCAGGCGCATGTTTTCGGGCAGGTCGTGGAAAAACACCTCACTGAGTGCAAAGGCGATATAGCTGTACACCCCGAAGTCGAACCACTCCATGGCGTTGCCCAGTGCGGCAGCCGAAACCGCACGTTTCAGCATGGCACTGTCGACAACGGTGATGTCATCCAAGGTAAGGCGGTGTCGACGGAAGCGCTTGCGGTGCGAGGAATCCTTGGCGTTGTTCATATGATCATCCTTTATCCATGAAACACGGCATTTACGAAAAACGATGGTGTCATGCGGTGCGGCAACTACGCGATACCTTTAAAGATAGTTGAGGCTGGGGGAGATGGGCGGCGGGAAATGCCAAAGATAAAGAACAAACAGGAGAGTTACGTTTCGACATACATCATTGCCATTCCTAATAAAAAAGGAATGCATGGCATTTTTGTGCTTTTCTTTAGGAGTAATTGATTCCTGACGGCGA